>NZ_JBWLKM010000054.1:0-63545 GCF_059026085.1 Streptomyces sp. a15
CAACCGCAAGGGCATCGTCTTCAGTGCCCAGGACGTCTTCGAACGCGAGACCCCGGCCGCCCTCGCCGCCGTGGCACGGCTCGCGGACGACAACGGCGAGGCCGAGGCCTCCGAGGCCGACTCCGCCGGCGAGGTGCCGTGGACACCGGTGATGCGAGCCCTGCGCGACCGGGCCCCGGGTGCCGTGGAGACGGGTGGCCTCGCCCAGTGGGCGGTGGTCGCGGCCCCGCCCGCGCTCGGCGAGGAGACGCTGGCCGCCGGCCTCGGTGCCGTACTCGACGCGCACGGCATGCTGCGCTCCCGCGTCGAGCCCGGGGCCGAACCCAGGCTGTTCGTGGCCGAGCGCGGCAGCGTGGACGCCGCCGGGCTGGTCACCCGGATCAACGCGACCGTCGGCACCCCCGAGAGCCTTGACGCGCTTGCCGACCGTGCCGCCCGCGACGCGGTCGCCCGCCTCGACCCCCTGTCCGCCGTCATGGCACAGGCCGTGTGGATCGACGCGGGCCGGGAGACCGGACGGCTGGTGCTGGCCGTGCACCACCTGGCCGTCGACGCCGTGTCCTGGCCAGTGCTGCTCACCGACCTCCGGGCCGCGTGCGAGGCCGTGGCCGCCGGGCGGGAACCGGAGCCGGCGCCCGGCGGGATCTCCTTCCGGGCCTGGGCCGAGAAGCTGGCCGCCGAGGCACGCAAGGACACCCGGACCGCCGAACTGTCCGCCTGGACCGCGCTGCTCGGCGAGGGCGACGCCCGGATCGGCAGCCGGCCGCTCGACCCGGCGCGGGACACCGCGTCGACCGTGCGCCGCTCCACCTGGACCCTGTCGCCCGCACAGGCCCAGGACTTGGTCAACCGCGCCCCCATCGCCTTCCACTGCGGCGTCCACGAGGTGTTGCTGGCGACCCTCGCCGGCGGCATCGCCCACTGGCGTGAGCGGACCGAGGGCACGGGCACCGCCGTGCTCCTCGACATCGAGGGCCACGGTCGTGAGGCGCTCGACGGCGTGGATCTGTCCCGTACGGTCGGCTGGTTCACCAGCGTCAAGCCCGTGCGGTTGGACACCGCCGGAGTCGACCTCGCGGAGGCGCTGGCCGGGGGTCCGGCGGCAGGGGTGCTGCTGAAAGCCGTGAAGGAACAGGCGCGTTCCCTGCCGGGCGACGGGCTGGGCTTCGAGCTGCTGCGGCATCTCAATCCGCAGACCGCGCCCGCGCTGGCCGAACTTCCCGTGCCTCAGGTCGGTTTCAACTACCTCGGCCGATCCGCCGCCCCCACCCGGACGGGTGTCGAGCCCTGGCAGGCCACGGGCGGCATCGGCGGATCCGTCGACCCCGCCACACCCGTCAAGCACGTGATCGAGGCGGGCGCCGCCGTCCGGGACACGCCGGACGGGCCGGAGCTGACCCTGAGCCTGAGCTGGGCAGGCGAGGTACTGGACGCCGCCGACGCCGAGGCGCTCGGGCGGGCCTGGCTGGCGGCGCTGCACGGTCTCGCCTCCCACGTCACCGACCCCGCCGCCGGCGGTCACACCCCGTCCGACTTCCCGCTGCTCGAGCTCACCCGGCAGGAGGTCACCGAGATCGATGCCGCGGTGCCGGCGCTCGCCGACGTATGGCCGCTCTCGCCGCTCCAGGAAGGGCTCCTCTTCCACGCCGCGTACGACGAGCAGGGCCCCGACGTCTACGAGGGACAGCGCTGGCTGGAGCTGACCGGCCCGCTGGACGTGGCACGGCTGCGGGCCTCCTGGCAGGCCGTGGCGGCCCGGCACGCCACGCTGCGGGCCGGCTTCCGGCAGCTGGAGACCGGGCGGTTCGTCCAGACCGTCGCTCGCGAGGTCGAGATCCCGTGGCGCGCGGAGGATGTCTCCGACCTGCCCGAGGCCGAGGCGCTGACGGCGTTCGAGCGGCTGGCGGCCGAGGACCAGGAGCACCGCTTCGATCTCGCCGCCGCGCCGCTGCTGCGCATCCTGCTGGTACGGATCGCCGAGGGGCGGCACCGGCTGGCGTTCACCAGCCATCACATCGCCTCCGACGGCTGGTCGCTGCCGGTGATGGTGAGCGAGGTCGCCCGGCTCTACGAGGCGGGCGGCAACCCCCGTGCCCTGCCGCCCGCCACCTCCTACCGCGCCTACCTGGAGTGGCTGTCGCGGCAGGACAAGGAGGCCGCGCGCGCCGCCTGGCGGGCCGAGCTGGCGCCCGTGGACGAACCGACGCTCGTGATCCCGGCGGACCGGATCACCGCACCCGCCGAGCCGCAGCGCGTGACGTACGAGCTGGACGAGGAGCTGGGCCGCAAGCTGGTCGCTCTCGGCCGCGGGCGGAGCCTGACCCTCAACACCCTGCTCCAGGGCGTCTGGGCGATTCTGCTGGCCCGGCTCACCGGCCGCACCGACGTGGTGTTCGGCACCACGGTCGCCGGGCGCCCCACCGAACTGCCGGGTGTCGAGTCGATGATCGGCCTGTTCATCAACACCCTGCCGGTGCGGGTCGGTCTCGACGGCGCGCAGCCGGTGCTGGAGATGCTCACGGACCTCCAGGAGCGGCAGGTGGCGCTGATGTCCCACCAGCACCTGGGGCTCACCGAGATCCAGCGGCTGGCCGGGCCCGCCGCCACCTTCGACACCCTCGTCGTCTACGAGAACTATCCGCGCCCGCCGCTCGGTTCCGACGACCCGGACGCGCTGTCCATCCGCCCCGCCGGTACGCCACAGGACGCGGGTCACTACCCGCTCACCCTCGTCGCGGTCCTGGAGAACGAACGGGTGCGCGGAGACCTCGTCTACCGGCCCGACGCCTTCGAGCGCGCCGACGCTCAGGAACTGCTCGCCGCCCTGGTACGGGTGCTGGAGCAGGTGGTGACCGAGCCGTCCGTCCCGGTGGGGCGGCTGGAGGTGACCGGGGCCGCGGAACGGGCCCTGGTACTGGGGGAGTGGAACGACACCGCCACACCCAACCGGACCCGGGCCTCGCTCCCGGACCTCTTCGCGGCCCAGGCGGCCCGCACACCGCAGGCGACGGCCGTCGTCGGTGCCGACCGCGAGGTGACCTACGCCGAGCTGGAGCGGGCCTCCGGGCGGTTGGCGCGCCATGTCCGTGACCTCGGCGTGGCCGCCGAGACACGGGTGGCGCTGCTGGTGCCGCGCTCGGTGGAGATGGTCGTGGCGCTGCTCGGCGTCTCGCGGGCCGGCGGCACCTTCGTACCCGTCGACCCCTCGCACCCCTCCGACCGGATCGCGTATCTGCTCTGCGACGCGGCACCCCCGGTCCTCCTGTGCACCACACGGACCCGGACCGCCGTGCCCGCCGACTACCCGGGCCGGATCGTCGTCCTCGACGACCTCGACGACACGGCCCTGCCCGCGCAACCGCTCGACGCGGTGCCGGTGCCGCCGGAGCAGGCCGCGTACGTCGTCTACACCTCCGGCTCCACCGGCGCCCCGAAGGGGGTCGTGGTCCCGCACGCCGGTCTCGGGAACCTGGCCGCCGCGCAGATCGACCGCTTCGCCGTCGGACCGGACGCGCGCGTCCTGCAACTGGCCTCCCTCGGCTTCGACGCGGCCATCTCCGAGCTGCTGATGGCGTTGCTGTCCGGCGCCGCCGCGATCGTCGCGCCCGCCGAGACCCTGCCCCCGCAGGTGTCGCTGGCTCAGGCGCTGCGCCACTGGGACGTCACCCACGTCACCGTGCCGCCGAGCGCGCTGGCCACCGCGGACGAACTCCCCGACGGCCTGCGGACGCTGGTGGTCGCCGGTGAGGCGTGCCCGCCCGCCCTGGCCGACCGCTGGGCCGGCAGCCGCCGGATGATCAACGCGTACGGCCCGACCGAGACCACCGTGTGCGCGTCGATGAGTCCGCCGCTGGCCCCGGGAGCGGACGTCGTCCCGATCGGCAGGCCCATCGCCAACGGGCGGACGTACGTCCTCGACCCCTTCCTGCGGCCGGTTCCCCCCGGTGTCACCGGCGAGTTGTACGTCGCGGGCGCCGGCCTGGCGCGCGGTTATCTGGGACGGGCCGGGCTGACCGCCGCCCGGTTCCCGGCCGACCCGTTCGCACCCGGCGAGCGGATGTACCGCACCGGCGACCTGGCCTACTGGACCCCTGACGGGCTGCTGGTCTTCGCCGGGCGCGTGGACGCGCAGGTCAAGGTGCGCGGGCACCGCGTCGAGCCGGGCGAGATCGAGGCCGTGCTCGCCGAGCACCCCGGCGTGGCGCAGGCGGCGGTCGTCGCCCGCGAGGACACACCCGGTGAGCGGAAACTGATCGGATACGTCGTGCCCGACGCCGCCGACCGCAGCCGTGACGAGCGGATCGCGCGCGACCAGGTCGGCGAGTGGCAGGTGCTGTACGACTCCGTGCACGCCGAACCAACCGACGCCGAGTTCGGCGAGAACTTCGCCGGGTGGAACAGCAGTTACGACCAACAGCCCATCCCGCTCGCCGAGATGCGGGAGTGGCGGGAACGGACCGTGGAGCGGATCCGCGCGCTGCGGCCCCGCCGCGTGCTGGAGATCGGCGTCGGAACCGGACTGCTGCTGTCCCGACTGGCCAAGGACTGTGAGGAGTACTGGGGCACGGACTTCTCCGCGCCGGTCGTCGAGGAGCTGCGCCGCCATGTCGAGCGGGATCCGGAGCTGGCCGCGAAGGTGCGGCTGCGGGTGCAGGCCGCGGACGAGACCGACGGGTTGCCCGAGGGGCATTTCGACACCGTCGTGCTCAACTCCGTGGTGCAGTACTTCCCCGACGCGCATTATCTGCGGGGCGTGCTCGACTGGGCGCTGCGGCTGGTCGTGCCCGGTGGTGCGGTGTTCGTCGGCGATGTGCGCAATCACCGGCTGCTGCGGCCGTTCGCGACCGCCGTCGAGACCGCGCGCGCCGCCGACCAGGACCTCTCCACGCTGCGCCGGGCAGTGGAACAGAACCTCACCATCGAGAAGGAGCTTCTGGTCGACCCCGAGTTCTTCGCCGCGCTCGGCACCGACCTTCCCGACGCGGCGGGTGCCGACATCCGGGTCAAGCGGGCCCGGCACCACAACGAGCTGAGCCGGCACCGCTACGACGTGGTGCTGCGCAAGACGGGCGCGAGCACCCTGACCGTCGCCGACGCACCCCGGCTGACCTGGGCCGAGACCGGCGACCTCGCCGCACTGGCCCACCACCTGGAATCCGCGCACCCCGACCGGCTGCGGCTGACCGGCGTGTCCAACTCCCGTGTGGCGCATGAGGTCGCGCTGGCCCGCGCCCTCGACGAGGGAGTCCCGCCCGCGTCCGAGGAGACCGTGCCCGGCCCGAGCGTCGAGGAGCTGTACGACCTCGGCGAGCGGTTCGGCTACTGGGTGGGCGTCACCTGGTCGGCGACCGCGCCGGACGAGCTGGACGTTCTGTTCGTGCGCTCCGGACTCACGGCGTCCGCGTCCGTGGTGGACCTGTACACACCCGCCCCGGTGCCGCCGCCGGCCGTCACCAACGACCCCGCCGCCGGCCGCGGCACCGGCGCCCTGCTGGCCGAAGTGCGCGAGTACGTCGAGCAGCGGCTGCCCGCCTACATGGTCCCGACCGCCTTCGTGCCGATGGACCGGCTGCCGCTCACCCCCAACGGCAAGCTGGACCGGCGTGCGCTGCCCGCTCCCGACTTCGCCGGCCGCGCGGGCGGACGGGATCCCCGTACTCCCGCCGAGGCGCTGCTGTGCCGCCTGTTCGCGGAGGTGCTGGGGCTTGAGCGGGTGGGCGCCGACGACAGCTTCTTCGCGCTCGGCGGTGACTCGATCACGTCCATGCAGCTCGCCTCGCGGGCCCGCCGCGAGGGGGTCGTGCTCACTCCCCGGCAGGTCTTCGTCGAGAAGACGCCCGAACGGCTCGCCCTGCTCGCCGAGGCGGCTGCCGCCGAGGAGGCGGCGACCGGCGAGGTGCCGTGGACGGCGGCCATGCGGGCCGTGCCGGCCGATGGGACCGTGCCCGCCCAGTGGATGGCCCTCACCGTCCCGGCCGGCCTTGACCAGGCGGCCCTGGCCCGCGCGCTGCCGGCCGTGCTCGACACCCACGCGATGCTGCGCTGCCGTATCGGCGACGAAGGCGCCGGTTCGGGGCTGGTCGTGGGCGAGCCGACAGGGCCGGACGCGGCCGCGCTGATCGACCGGGTCGACGCCTCAGGACGGCTCGACGACGCCGTGGCGCGCGCCGCGTCCCGGCTCGACCCGGCCCAGGGCGTGCTGGTGCGCGTGGTGTGGGCGGACGCGGGCCGGGAGAGCCGGCTGGTGCTCGTCGTCCATGAGCTGGTCGTGGACGAGGAGTCGTGGCGGATCCTGGTGTCCGACCTGCGGACGGCGTACGAGGCCGCGGCCGCCGGACAGGAACCCGTGCTGGAACCGGAGAGCACGTCGTACCGGCGCTGGGCACGCCTGCTCGCCGAGCAGGCGACGCAGGCGGGGCGGATCGAGGAACTGGACGGCTGGGCGGCGCTGTTGCGGTCCGGCGAGGGGGTCACTGCCGCCGGTGCCGAGGCCCGCGCCACCTGGTCGTTGACGCCGGACGTCACGGCCGTTCTCACCGACCGCACCCCGAAGACCTTCCACTGCGAGCCGTCCGAAGCGGTCCTCGCCGCCCTCGTGGGCGCCGTCGTGGAGGAGGGCACCGCCTCCGGTGCGCTGGTGGACCTGGAGATCTCCGGCAGGCAGCCCGTCGGCGGGGTCGATCCGTCCCGTACGGTCGGCCGCTTCGCGCACCACGTCCCCGTCCACGTCGATCTCGCCGGACTCGACCTCGGCTCGGCACGGGCCGGTGGCGCGGCGGCCGGGGAACTGCTGAAGACGGTGAAGGAGCAGGCGCGGGCGGTGCCGGGCGACGGCCTGGGGTACGGGCTGCTGCGCCACCTCAACCCCGACACCGCGCCCCGGCTCGCCGCCCTCTCCCCGCCCACGCTGGCGTTCGGCTACCACGGCCACGCCTCGGACCTCGCAGAGCCGTGGCAGCCCGTCGCCCGGTCCACCGCCACACGAGCCCCGGCCCACGCGGTGCACGCCACCGCCGAGCTGCGGCACACGCCGAACGGACCCCAACTGACCCTCGAACTCCGCGGCCGGGCCGACGCTCTCGGCCACGGCGCGCTCGAACGGCTCGGCCGAGCCTGGCACGAGCTGCTCGGCGGCCTCGCCGCCCACACCGACGACCCCGCCGCCGGCGGCCACACCCCCTCCGACTTCTCCCTCCTGGACCTCGCACAGAGCCAGATCGAGGAGCTGGAGGCGGGACTCGCCGACGACAGGTGACAGCACACGACCGCAAGCCTTTGTGAGGAGTAACGCGATGCCCCGATCCCTTGTCGAAGACGTGTGGCCGCTGTCCCCGCTCCAGGAGGGTCTGCTCTTTCACGCCGCCCTGGACGACCGCGGCGGCCCCGACGTGTACACCGTGCAGGCCGTGCTCGCGCTCGACGGACCCGTGGACGCCGCCCGGCTGCGCTCCTCCTGGGAGGCGCTGGTGACCCGGCACGCTGCGCTGCGGGCCTGCTTCCGCCATGTCAGCGGCGCCCAGATGGTGCAGGTCATCGCCCGGGAGGTGACCCTGCCGTGGCGTGCGGAGGACGTCAGCGCACTGCCGGAGGAGGAGGCGACCGCCGCCGCCGACCGGGTGGCCGGCGAGGAGCTGGGCCGGCGGTTCGACCTGGCGGCGGCCCCGCTGCTGCGGATCGCGCTGGTCAAACTCGCCGAGGACCGGCACTGGATGGTCGTCACCAGCCACCACGTGCTGATGGACGGCTGGTCGATGCCGGTCGTGATGAGCGAACTGTCCGCCCTGTACGCGGCCGGCGGCGACGTGTCCGGGCTGCCGCCCACGGCCTCCTACCGTGACTATCTCGCCTGGCTGAACCGGCAGGACAAGCAGCGGGCGCGGGACGCGTGGCGGGCCGAGCTGGCGGGGCTGGACGACCCCACCCTGGTCGCGCCCGCCGACCTCACCCGCCTGCCCGACTCCGGTTTCGTCCTCACCGACCTCTCCGAGGAGCTGACCGCGGGCCTGGTGAGTCTGGCGCGCGGACACGGACTGACCCTCAACACGGTCGTGCAGGGCGCCTGGGCGGTCGTGCTGGCGCAGCTCGCCGGGCGCACCGACGTAGTGTTCGGCGCCACCGTCTCCGGCCGGCCCGCCGAACTGCCCGGCGTCGAGTCCATGGTGGGGCTGCTGATCAACACCCTGCCCGTGCGGGTGCCCCTGGACGGGCGGCAGCCCGCCGTAGAGATGCTGACCGCCCTCCAGGAGCGTCAGGCCGGGCTGATCGCCCACCAGCACCTCGGACTGCCCGAGGTGCAGCGCCTCGGCGGCCCCGGCGCGGTCTTCGACACGCTCGTCGTCTACGAGAACTTCCCGCACGCACCCGGCAAGCCCGGCTCACAGGGCCTGTCCATGCGCCCGGCGAAGCTCGCCCGCGACACTGCCCACTACCCGTTCACGCTGGTCGTCGCCCCCGGTGATGACCGGCTGCACGTCAAACTCGACCACCAGCTTGAGCTGTTCGACCGCGGCACCGCCGAGGCGGTGCTGGGCCGGCTGATCCGGGTGCTGGAACAACTCGTCGCCGACCCGCGGGTGCCCATCGGGCGGCTCGCCGCGGTCGGCGGGCCGGAGCGGGAGCGTGTGCTGCGCGAGTGGAACGCCACCGAGGCGGCCGTGCCCGGCAGTTCGGTTCCCGCGCTGTTCGCCGCACAGGCGGCCCGCACTCCCGACGCGGTCGCCGTCGTCGACGGCAAGCGGATCCTGACGTATGCCGAACTCGACGCCGCCGCGGCCCGGTTGGCGGGCCACCTGGCGCGGCACGGCGTGGGGCGCGGCGACCGGGTCGCCGTCCTCATGGAGCGCTCGGCCGAACTGCTGACCGCGCTGCTCGCGATCTGGCGAGCGGGCGCCGCGTACGTGCCCGTCGACGTGACCAACCCGGCCGAGCGGATCACGTTCCTGCTGAAGGACTGCGTGCCTGCCGCCGTGCTGTGCACCCGCTCCACCCGTTCCGCCGTGCCCGCGGACACCCCGGTGTCGCCGCTCGTACTCGACGACCTGGCCGCCGACGGGGACCAGCCGTCGTCGATGCCGGTGACCGCGGACGACGTCGCGTACGTGATGTACACCTCCGGCTCGACCGGGACACCCAAGGGCGTGGCCGTGCCGCACGGCGCGGTTGCCGCGCTCGCCGGGGACGCGGGCTGGGGCGTGCACCCGTACGACGCGGTGCTGCTGCACGCCCCGCACTCCTTCGACGCCTCGCTGTTCGAGATCTGGGTGCCGCTGGTGTCCGGGGCCCGTGTCGTGGTGGCGGAGCCGGGCGTGACCGACGCCCTGCGGATCGCCGAGGAGGTGGCGGCCGGGGTGACCACTCTGCACCTGACCGCGGGCACCTTCCGGGTGCTCGCCGAGGAGGCGCCGGAGTGCTTCACCGGGCTGCGCGAGGTGCTCACCGGCGGCGACGTCGTACCGCCGCAGGCCGTGCGACGGGTGCGGCAGGTCTGCCCCGAGCTGCGGATCCGGCATCTGTACGGGCCGACCGAGACCACGCTGTGCGCCACCTGGCACCTCGTCGAACCCGGCTCGCCCGACGCCGGCCCGCTGCCGATCGGACGGCCGCTGGCCAACCGCCGGGTCCACGTCCTGGACGCCTTCCTCCAGCCCGTGCCGGTCGGGGTGCCCGGCGAGCTGTACATCGCGGGTGAGGGGGTGGCGCACGGATACGCCGGGCGGTCCGCCCTGACCGCCGAGCGGTTCGTGGCCGACCCGTACGCGGACGGGCGGCGGATGTACCGCACCGGAGACCTGGTGCGCTGGACGGACGACGGCGAACTCGTCTTCGTCGGCCGGGCCGACGCCCAGGTCAAGATCCGTGGCTTCCGGGTGGAACCGGCCGAGGTGGAGGCCGCGCTCGCCGCGCAGCCCGGCGTCCGGCAGGCCGTCGTCGCCGTCCGGGACGACGGCCCCGGTGAGAAGCGGCTGATCGGCTACGTGGTCGCCGACGGGCAGGACCTCGACCCCGAACACGTCCGGGAGCAGGTCGCCGAGGTGCTGCCGGAGTACATGGTCCCGGCGCTGGTGATGGCCATGGTGACGCTGCCCGTGACCGCCAACGGCAAGGTCGACCGCAAGGCGCTGCCCGCCCCCGACTTCCTCTCCCGGGCCGCCGGACGCGCCCCGGAGAGCGAGACCGAGCAGCTCATGTGCACCCTCTTCGCCGAGGTTCTTGTCCTCGACGAGGTCGGCGCCGAGGACAACTTCTTCGAGCTCGGCGGCGATTCCGGCCTCGGCATGCGCCTCGCCCGCCGGATCCGTGAGGAACTCGGCGTCGACCTGCCCATCCGGCAACTGTTCTCGGCGCCCACCCCGGCCGGTGTGGCACGGGCGCTCGCCACCAAGGTCCGGCCCGTGCTCCGGCCCGTCGAGGACCGTCCGGACCCGCTGCCCGTGACCGCGGGCCAACTGCGCACCTGGCTGCTGGACCGGCTCGCCGGCGACGGCGAGGCCGCGCCCGCGCACCACGCGCCCGCGCACCACGCGCCCGCGCACCACGCGCCCGCGCACCACGCGCTCGCGCTGCGGGTGCGTGGCGCCCTCGACCGGGACGCGCTGACGGCGGCGCTGGGCGATGTCTCCGACCGGCACGAGATCCTGCGCACCACCTTCCCCGGCGCGGGCCGCTCGGTGCGCCAACAGGTGCTGGAACCGGAGGCCGGGCGGCCCGCGTTGCGGCTCGCCGAGGCCCGCGAGGAGGAACTGCCCGCACTGCTGGGGCGGGCGACGGCCCACAGCTTCGACCTCACCCGCGAAGTGCCCTGGACCCACACGCTGTTCGCCCTCTCCGACACCGACCACGTCCTGCACCTGCTCGTGCACCGCATCGCCGCGGATGCGCAGTCGACCGGTGTGCTGATGCGCGACCTGGCCGCGGCCTACGGTGCCCGGCGCCGGGGCCGCGCCCCCGAACGGGCGCCGCTGCCGCTGCAGTTCGCCGACTACGCGCTGTGGGAGCGAGAACTGCTGAGCGGTGAGCAGGACCGCGAGGCCCTGGCCTGGGACGAGATCCAATACTGGCGCGGCGCCCTGGAAGGCCCCCCGGAGGCCCTGGAGTTGCCCGCGGACCGCGCCCGTCCGGTGCTGCCCACCCGCCGGGCAGGGTCCGTGCCGGTCCGGCTGGGTGCCGAGACACACGCCCGGCTCACCGCGGCGGCCCAACCGTCGGGGGCCTCCGCGTTCACCGTGGTCCAGGCGGCGCTCGCGCTGCTGCTCGGCAGGCTCGGCGCGACCGACGACGTCACCGTCGGCACCGTGCTGCCGCGCAGTGACGACGAGGTCGAGCTGGAAGGACTGATCGGCGCCTTCGAGCGGCCCCTCGCGCTGCGCACGGACCTCTCCGGCGACCCCACCTTCGCCGAACTGCTCGGCCGGGCGCACGCCGCGGGCCGCGAGGCCCGACGCCGCCAGGACGTGCCCTTCGCCCGACTGCTGGAGGCCCTCGGCCTGCCGCCCACACCCGACCGTCACCCCGTCTTCCAGATCGCCCTCGACGTCCGCGACGAGGGCGAGGACCCGTGGGACGCCTGGCAGCTGCCGGGTCTGAGCACCAGCCCCGTCGACCTCGGCACCGACGCCATGGAGTTCGACCTGTCCCTCCGCTTCGACCAGACCGAGGACTTCGACGGCGCCCCCGGTGGCCTGACGGGCGAACTGCGGTACGCCACCGACCTGTTCGACCGGGACACCGCGGTCACACTGGCCGCGCGCCTGGTCCGGGTCCTGGAACAGGTCGCCGACGATCCGGACCTGCGGGTCGGCGACGTCGACCTGCTGCTGGACGACACCGAGCGGCGGGCGGCCCCGGAGCTCGGCGACCGGGCCGGCACCGAGCCGCCCGAGACGACGGTCGTCGAGGCGCTGGCCGCGCAGGCAGTCGCCACGCCCGACGCGGTCGCGGTGGCGGACGAGTCCGGACCCGTCACGTACGCCGAACTGGACGCGGCGGCGCGGACACTGGCGCGGCGGCTCGCGGTGCGCGGGATCGGCGCCGAGGACACCGTCGTCGTGGACCGGCCCGCGGGCGCCGGACTGGTCGGCGCGATTCTCGCAGTGCTGCGGTCCGGTGCCGCGCTCCGGCTGGTCTCCGGCTCGGAGCGGGCCCTGGGGGAGGTCCGTCCCGCCGGCGTGGTCACCACCGCGGCCGGCGCCGGCTCCTGGGCGTCGGCGCAGGGCACCCCCGTACTGCTCACCGACGCCGACGACACCCCCGCCGGGGACGCCGCCCCGCGGCCCGCCCTCCCCGGTCACCCCGCCCTGCTGCTCCCCGCACCGGCCGGGGACGGCTCCCACGCGGTCGTCGAGCACCGCACGCTCGCCGCCCGCGTCGCGCACCGCGCGCTCACCTCGCCCGTGTCCGGGGTGACCCTGCTGGACACCCGCGTCCCGGGCGCGTCCCTGATCACCCCGCTGCTCGCCACCCTGAGCGCCGGCGGCACCGTGCGCTTCGGCACGCCCTCCGCCGACCGGCAGGGCGCCGGCCTCCTGGTCACCACCGGCGCCCTGCTCGCCGAACAGGCCACGGACTCAGCGCCGTACACGGAGATCCTCGTCGTCGACGAGGAGCCACACCGGATCCCCGCGGCCACCACCCGTGTCACCGGCCACGCCCTGCCCGAGACCGGCGGCGCCTGGCTGGAGGCACGGCTCGGCCCCGGCGAGCACCCGCCCGCCTCCGGACTCCCGGCGGGACGGCCCCTCCCGCACACCCTCGCCTACGTCCTGGACGACCGGCTGCGCCCGGTACCCACCGGTGTTGAGGGGGATCTGTACGTGGCGGGCGGCACACTCGCACGGGGATACGCGGAAAGGCCCGCGCCGAGCGCCGAGCGGTTCGTCGCCGACCCGTACCGGCCCGGCGGCCGGATGCTGCGGACCGGCAAGCGGGCCAGGCGCGACGGCGAGGGCGTGTTGTCGCTGCGCGACCGGCGCGTCTCGCAGGCCGCCAGGCCGGTGGGCCGGGCCGACGGCGAACTGGGCGTACTGCTGCCGCTGCGTCCCGAGGGCAGCCGGCCGCCGCTGTTCTGCCTGCACCCGAGCATGGGCCTGAGCTGGTCGTACGCGGCGCTGGTGCCGTATCTGCCGGCCGACCTGCCGGTCTACGGCGTACAGGCACGCGGGCTCGCCGGGCCCGAGGAACTGCCGCGCAGCATCGAGGGGATGGCCGCCGACTACGTCGACGAGATCCGCACGGTTCAGCCCGAAGGCCCCTACCACCTGCTCGGCTGGTCCTTCGGCGGCATGATCGCCCAGGCGATGGCCAGCCGGTTGGAGGAACTGGGCGAGGAGGTGGAACTGCTCGCGCTGCTCGACGCCTACCCCAGCAGCGCCGGGAAGTCGGTCTCCCGGGACCGCGGGACCTCCCGCGAGCAGCAGGAGTCGACACTGATGGAGCAGGAGATCGAGGTGTCGGCGGGTGTCGACGCGCGCGGCAATCTGGGCGACCGGGTGCTGTCGCGGATGCAGCAGGTGCTGGGCAACATGGCCCGGTTCGCGCCCGGCCACACCCCACGGCGCTTCGGCGGTGACGTCCTGCTGTTCATCGCCGCCCACGACCGCCCGGAGGAACTGCCCGCCTCCCGGGCCAAGGCCGGCTGGGAGCCGTTGACCGGCGGCACCGTCGAGGCCCACGAGATCCCGGTCGACCACTACCGGATGCTCCACCCCGCAAACCTTCCGCCGGTGGGCCGCATCCTCACCGAAAAACTCACGGCCTCCGAAAAACCCACCGTTTCCGAATGACCGACCGCGACTGGAAACAGGCCGCGCCCGAAAGACCGACGGCACCCGAGAAATCCACAGAACCCGACATTCGACCGCACCGAGAACAACACCGGAACAGAAGGCGGATGACACCATGACGAACCCTTTCGACAACGAGAACGGCACCTTCCTCGTGCTCGTCAACGACGAGGGCCAGCACTCGCTCTGGCCGGTGTTCGCGGAGGTTCCGCAGGGCTGGAGCACCGCGTTCGGCGAGGCGAGCCGGGCGGAATGCCTGGAATTCGTCGAGCAGCACTGGACCGACATGCGGCCCAAGAGCCTCATCGCCCGGACAGAGGGCGCCGCAACGGCCTGAACGGCGGCACACGGACGGAAGGAGACGGGTGGACACCGAACAGGTGACCGCTGTGGTCATCGGGGACGTCGCGCTCATCGTCGTCGCCTCCTGGCTGCTGGGCGCGCTGGCTCGCCGACTGGGACAGCCGACCGTGATCGGGCAGATCGCGGCGGGTATCGCCCTCGGCCCCACCCTGCTCGGCCGGTTGCCGGGCGATCCGACGAAGACGCTCTTCCCGCCGGAGGTACTGCCGTTTCTGGCGGTGCTCTCCCAGGTCGCCGTCGTGATCTTCATGTTCCTGGCCGGATACGAGATCAACTACCGGCACCTGCGCAGCGGTGGCCGGTCCGTGCTCGCGGTGGCCGTGCTGTCGGTGCTGGTCCCGGCCGGGCTCAGCACCGGCGCGGTGAGCCTCCTCGACGGGGCGTTCACCGCGGTCCAACCGGACGCCGGCGGGCGGACCTTCGTGCTGTTCATGGCGGTGGCCTGCTCGGTGACCGCACTGCCGGTGCTGGTGGCGATCGTCCGTGAGCGCGGCATGGCGGGCACGCCCACCGGCACTGTGGCCACCACCGCGGCCGGGCTCATGGACGTGGCCGCCTGGCTGGTGCTGGCCGCCGCGTTCGCCGGCACCGGGCACTCCTCGGGGCCGTCGTGGCTGACGGCGCTGGCGCTGATCGTGCTGTTCGGCGCGGTCATGTTCCTCGTCGTGCGGCCCTTGCTCGACCGGCTGCTGCGGCGCTCGGAGTCATGGCTGCTCAGCCCGGTTCCGTTGGCACTCGGGCTCGCCCTGGGCAGCGCCTGGGTGACGTCCGAGCTGGGGCTGCACCCGGTGTTCGGCGGCTTCCTCGCGGGGCTGATCATGCCTCGCCGCAACGAGGTCCCCGACGCCGAGGTGCTGCAGCCTATGGAGCAGACCGCGGGGCTGCTCCTGCCGCTGTTCTTCGTCACCACCGGGCTGAAGTTCGACGTCGGCACGCTCGACGCCGACGGGCTGGTGCTGTTGGCGCTGATCCTGGGCATCGCCGTCGTCGGCAAGCTCGGCCCGGCGTACGCGGCGTGCCGGTTCACCGGACTCGACCCCCGTCAGTCGGCGCGGGTGGCCGCGCTGGTGAACACCCGCGGCCTCACCGAACTGATCGTGCTCAACGTGGCGCTCGAAGCGGGGGTGATAGGCCCCGGACTTTTCACGGTGCTCGTCCTCATGGCTCTTGTCACCACCTTCATGACCGGGCCGTTGCTGACCTTGATCGACCGAAAAGAGCGTCCGGCCAAGGGAATTGGACGGGTTGACGAACTCGCCGGACGAATTCAGGCTCAATGAGAAAGCAGACACCGACAGGGAGTTGGCTGTGGCAGCAGTGACCGAAGAATTCGACGTGGCCGTCGTCGGCGGCGGACCCGCCGGTTCCACCCTCGCCGCACTCGTCGCCAAACAAGGACACCGGGTCGTCGTACTCGAAAAGGAGAACTTCCCTCGCTACCAGATCGGTGAATCGCTGCTGCCGTCCACCATTCACGGCGTGTGCCGGCTCTCCGGCGCCGCGGACGACCTCGCCAAGGCGGGCTTCCCGCTCAAGCGCGGCGGCACCTTCCGCTGGGGCGCCCGGCCCGAGCCCTGGACCTTCGCCTTCTCCGTCTCGCCCCGTATGGCGGGCCCGACCTCCGTGGCCTACCAGGTCGAGCGGTCCAAGTTCGACGACATCCTGCTGAAGAACGCCCGCAAGCAGGGTGCCGACGTCCGCGAGGGCTGCTCGGTGCGCGAGGTCATCGAGGACGGCGAGCGGGTCCGCGGCCTCACCTACACCGACCCCGACGGCAACGAGCGCGAGATACGCGCCCAGTACGTCGTCGACGCCTCCGGCAACAAGAGCCGGCTGTACAACAAGGTCGGTGGCACCCGCGAATACTCCGAGTTCTTCCGCAGCCTCGCCCTCTTCGGCTACTTCGAGAACGGCAAGCGGATGCCCGAGCCCAACCGCTTCAACATCCTCTGCGTGGCCTTCGAGAGCGGCTGGTTCTGGTACATCCCGCTCAGCGACACCCTGACCAGCGTCGGCGCCGTCGTACGGCGGGAGATGGCCGAGAAGATCCAGGGCGACCCGGAGAAGGCGCTGCGGGCGCTGATCGACGAGTGCCCGATGATCGCCGACTACCTCTCCGACGCCACCCGCGTCACCGAGGGCCAGTACGGCGAGATCCGGGTCCGCAAGGACTACTCGTACCACCACACCACCTTCACCCGGCCCGGCATGATGCTCGTCGGTGACTCCGCCTGCTTCGTCGACCCGGTCTTCTCCTCCGGCGTGCACCTGGCCACCTACAGCTCGCTGCTCGCCGCCCGCTCCCTCAACAGCGTTCTGGAGGGCAAGGTCGACGAGGACGCCGCGATGCGGGAGTTCGAGGCCCGCTACCGGCGCGAGTACGGCGTCTTCTACGAGTTCCTCGTCTCCTTCTACGAGATGCACCGGGACGAGAACTCCTACTTCTGGCAGGCCAAGAAGGTCACCGCGAACAGTGAGACGGAACTCCAGGCGTTCGTCGAGCTGATCGGCGGTGTCTCCTCCGGCGAGCAGGGCCTGGTGAACGCGGGGGCGCTGAGCGAGCGGCTGGCGGACAAGTCCGACGAGTTCGCCACCGCCGTGGAGAAGCTCGCCGTCAGCGAGGACGGCAGTTCCGTGCCGCTGTTCAGCTCCTCCGTGGTGCGCAACGCCATGCAGGAGGCGGGCCAGGTGCAGATGCGGGCGCTGCTCGGCGAGGACGCCGAGCCCGAGGCGCCCATGTTCCCCGGCGGTCTGGTCTGCTCCGCGGACGGCCTGTACTGGCTGCCGGCCACGACCGGCTGAGGGAGGCGAGAGACGGCCATGGCCTCCCGTGACGTCCCCGTGTACAGCCGCCGGGACCGGTTCGACCCGGTCCCGGAGCTGGTCGCGCTGCGCGCCGAGTGCCCGGTGCTGCGCACCGAACTGCACGGCGGGCCCTCCAGCCAGGTCGTGGGCTGGCTGGTCACCGGCAGCGACGAGTCCCGCGAGGTGCTCAGCGACCATCACCGGTTCACCATGCTCCCGCCCGCCGACACCGAGGCGCAGTCCCGCCGGCTCCAGAACATCGGCAACCTCCTGCACTACGACCCGCCGGAGCACACCCGGCTGCGCAAGATGCTCAACCCCGAGTTCACCATGCGGCGCCTCAGGCGGCTCCAGCCGCGGATCGACGCCGTTGTCGAGGAGTGCCTCGACGCGATGGAACAGGTGGGGGCGCCGGCCGACCTCATGTACCACTTCGCCTGGCAGATTCCGGGACAGACCGCATGCGAACTGCTGGGCGTCCCGCAGGACGACCGGGCGGAGCTGTCCCGGCAACTCGACATCACCCGCGACGACGGCCGTGGCCGGGCCCGCCAGATGGCGGCCGGCCGGGCCTTCCGCGCCTACTTCCAGCAGCTCACCGCACGCCGGCGCCGCGACCCCGGCGACGACCTGCTGGGCATGCTGGTCCGCGAGTACGGCGACGAGATCACCGACGAGGAACTGGAGGGCCTGGCCGCGTCACTGACCTCCGCCGGCATCGAGAACGTCGCCAGCATGCTGGGGCTCGGCACGCTCGCGCTCCTCGAGCACCCCGAACAGATGGCCAGGCTGCGGAGGGAGCCTGGGCTGATCGACCGCGCGGTGGAGGAACTGCTGCGCTACGTCTCGGTGATCCCCACCCTCTCGCCGCGTACCGCGCTTGAGGACGTGCCGCTCGGCGGACAGGTGGTGCCGAAGGGGGAGCGGGTCATCTGCTCCGCCTTCGCGGCGAACCGCGTCACCGCACCCGGCGGCGACGCCAAGGACGGCTTCGACATCACCCGTGAACCGGCGCCGCACATGGCGTTCGGCCACGGCGTGCACCACTGCCTCGGCGCCCCGCTGGCCCGGATGCAACTGCGCACCGCCTACCTGGCGTTGCTGCGGCGCTTCCCGGACCTGCGGCTCGCCGTCCCGCACGAGGAGATCAGGTTCCGGATGCCGTCCTCGCGGAACTACTCCGTGGACGCGCTGCCGGTGGCCTGGTAGGAGGACAACGGAACATGCCGCAGCAGACCCGACAGCAACCGCCCCAGGCACAGGCGTACCCCGAACTGCTCTACACCCGGCGCACCCGGTTCGACCCGGCGGACGACCTGCGTACCGCGGCTCCCCTGAGCCGGTACGTCATCGGCCCGAACGAGTCCGACGAATGGGTCTGGCTCGCCACCGGCTACGCCGAGGTACGCCGGATCCTGGGCGATCACACCAACTTCAGTACCCGCCGCCGGTGGGGCGCCGATGGACCGAACTGGCGTCCCCCAGAGCTGGTGGGGCATCTGATGGACTACGACCCGCCGGAGCACACCCGGCTGCGTCAGATGCTCACCCCCGAGTTCACCGTCCGGCGGCTGCGCCGGCTGGAGTCGAACATCGAGGTGATCGTCGAGGAGCACCTGGACACCGTCGAGGCCGCCGGGCCGGGCGCCGATCTGATGCCGCTGTTCGCCCAGCCCATGCCGGGTGAGGTGCTGTGCGAGCTGATCGGCGTGCCGCGCGACGACCGGCCCGAGTTCCTGCGCCACTGCCACCGGCATCTGGACTTCTCCCGCAGCCGCAAGGTGCGGGCGGCCGACGGCGCCGCGTTCTCGCGCTACCTGGTGTCGATGGTGGCGCGGCAGCGCGAGGATCCCGACGACGGGTTCATCGGCGCACTGGTACGCGAGCACGGCGACCACTTCACCGACGACGAGATGCGCGGCGTGTGCGTGCTGCTGATCCTCGCCGGCATCGACAACATCGAGGGCATGATCGGCCTCGGTGTCCTGGCGATGCTGGAGAACCCGGACCAGCTGCCGCTGCTGCTCGGCGAACGCGACGGCGGGGGCAGGGTCTCCGGTCCGGGCAAGGGTCCGGGCAAGGGCCCGGGCAAGGGCGACGGTGGCCGGCTCGCCTCCGACCGGGCCCTGGACGAGCTGATCCGCTACATGTCGGTGGCGAACGCGCCCACCCCGCGCACCGCCGTGCACGACGTGCAGATCGGCGACCAGGTGATCAGGGCGGGTGAGACCGTCATCTGCTCGCTCACCATGGCCAACCGCGACCCGGCCCTCACCGACGGACCGGACCGGCTCGACCTCGCCCGCGAGCCGGTCGCCCATGTCGCGTTCGGGCACGGGGTGCACCACTGCCTGGGCGCCGCGCTGGCCCGCACCGAGCTGCGTATCGCCTACAAGGCGCTGTGGCGGCGTTTCCCCCACCTGCGGCTCGCCGTGCCCGCCGAGGAGGTGCGCTTCTACAACCGTGCGCTCGCCCACGGGGTGCACCGGCTGCCGGTCGCCTGGTGACCGGCGGAAAGGAGACGGCAGACCGATGGAGATCCGGATCGACCGCGACAGGTGTGTGAGCGGCGGCGTCTGCGCGATGTTCGCGCCCCAGGTCTTCGACCAGGACGACGAGGGCATGGGCGTCGTCAACAACGCCGCACCGGCCGTGGAACTCGCCGCGGCCGTGCGGTCGGTCGTCTGGCGCTGCCCGGGACGTGCCATCACGGTGCACGACCAGGAACCGGCGCCGGCGGACGAGGCTCCCGAGACCCGTCGTTGAGCCGCCGACGCGCGGGTCGGCAGAGGGGGGCGTGCAGCAGCACGGCGGTGCCCGGCACACACATGGTGCCGGGCACCGCCGTGTCGGTGTGTCAGATGTCGGCGCACTCCCTTGATGCGGACGGCCGCCCTGTGCCACCGATTTCTCGTGCGCCTCTCGTACGACCTCTTGGCGGTACCGGCGCCGGTGGTGCGCGGTGGGTGCCCGGCGGGTGCCGGGCACGCTCGCCACGCGCCACGGGCTACACGCTGTGGGAGCCGGTGTTCCGCCGGCTCCCGCCGCCCGGCGCCACCAGCGTCTGCAGCCTTCGTGCTTCGGCGACCCCCGTGCACCCAGCCAGCCCCAACGCGTCCGTCAGTTCGCCGGCCAGGAGTTCCAGCACGTACCGGACGCCGTCCTCGCCGCCGGCCGCCAGACCCCAGACCGGGGGGCGGCCCACCAGCACGCCCGACGCGCCGAGAGCGAGGGCCTTGAGCACGTCCGTGCCGCTGCGCACCCCGCCGTCCAGGAGGATCTCGCAGGCGCCGCCGACGGATTCCACCACGTCGGGCAGCGCGTCCACGGCGGTCATCGCGCCGTCCAGTTGGCGGCCACCGTGGTTGGAGACCACCAGGGCGTCGACACCGTGCTCCACCGCGCGCCGCGCGTCCTCGGGGGCCAGAACACCCTTGAGCACGATCGGCAGCCGGGTGCACGTGCGCAGTCGCTCCACGGACGACCAGGTCAGGGACCGGGAGAAGGTCTCCGCCGTGTGCACGGCCACCGCCGACGCTCCGGCGCCGGCCCGCTGTGCCGTGGAGGGCCCGCCGCCCAGATGGACCGCGCGTACGTGGTCCGGCAGAGCGAATGCATTGCGGACATCACGCAGCCGGCGGCCCATCCACGGCACGTCGACGGTGAGCACGATCGCCTCGCAGCCGGCGGCCTCCGCCCTGCGGACCAGATCCAGCGTGCGCTCGGTGTCACGCAGCCAGTACAGCTGGAACCACACCGAGCCGCCGACCGCCGTGACCTCCTCCACCGGCACACTGCTCAGCGTGGCCACGGTGAACGGCACATCCGCCGCCTTCGCGGCCCGGGCGGTCGCCAACTCGCCCTCGGGATGGACCAGTCGGTGGTACGCCACCGGCCCGACCGCGACCGGCATCCGCACCGCCCGCCCGAGCAGCGTCGCGCCAGTGCCGCACGTGGACACGTCGTTGAGGATCCGGGGGCGCACGAACACACCGTCGAACGCCGCCCGGTTGGCCGCGAGCGACAGCTCCCGGCCGCTGCCTCCGGCGATGAAGTCCCACACGTCGTGCGGCAGGGCCGCGGCGGCGCTCCGCTCGACGTCGTCCATGTCGAGCGGGACCGCCGCCGCGCCCCGGCCGCTGTCACCGAAGGCCATGCCCGCCGGACTTCTCCAGCTCCACCGCCTCGTACAGCGCCTTGATGTTGGCGCTGCCGAACGTGCCCGCGCCCTGCCGCTCGATGATCTCGAAGAACAGCGTGCGCTTGGGGTGCGTGGAGGAGGTGAAGATCTGGAACAGCTGACCGCCGTGGTCCTCGTCCGCGAGCAACTGCGCCTCGCGCAGCGTGTCGATGGTGTGCGTCGCCGGCTCGATACGGCCGTCGAGCAGGTCGTAGTAGGCGCCCGGCGTCTTCAGGAAGCGGACGCCGCGGTCGCGCAGCGCACGGACCGAGCGCACGGCGTTGTCGCTGGAGAAGGCGATGTGCTGGATGCCGGCCCCGTCGTGGTTCTTCAGGAAGTCGTCGATCTGCCCCGGCTCGGCCTTGGTGTCGGGTTCGATGAGAGTGAGGGTCACCGCGCTGTTCGGGCTCTGTACGACCTTCGACTCCATGGCCTGCGTGCCGACGACGATCCGCTCCTCGAAGATCTTGCTGAAGCCGAGGGCGTTGCGGTAGAACCGCACGGTTGTGTCGAGGTCTCCGGCGGGAAGGCAGACCGCGAAGTGGTCGATCTCCAGCAGCCCCACCTCGCCGGCCCAGGAGGGCTGTTCACCGGCGACGGGTGTGAACCCCGCCGGGAGGCCGCCCGGCGCTCCGGGCTCGCGCTCCACCAGTGTGTGGACGACGTCCCCGAAGCTGCCGATGAGCGCCGTCGCGCGCGGCCCGTCCCCGGAGTGCCGCTCCGGCCGGCGCAGCGCACGGGCACCCGCGGCCACGGCGGAGGCGAACGCGGCGCCCGCGTCCTTGGTGCGCAGGGCGATGTCGGCGACGCCGTCGCCGTGCGCCGGGAGATACGCGGACGCGGGGTGCCGGTCGCTCAGCGGGGTCGTCAGGACCAGGGTGATCCCACCGTGCCGGAGCGCGAGGCTGTGATGATCGGCGGATGTGCTCTCGCCGGCCACTGAAAAACCGTATGCGTCCTGCCAGCCCCGGGCCGCTTCCTCAAGGTCTTCCGCATACAACTCGACATAGTCGATCGTGTAGTGACTGATGGGCTGATTCATGCTCGCTCGATCATTCATGACGGTCCCTGGGTCGAAGAAGGATCGGGATTTGCGGCACAACCGTACAACTCGATTCACGAATACCGCACTTGTCAAAGTCGCGCATCAGAAGACGCTGGTCAGGGCCGCCTCGCGAGTGTCAAAGAAGCGGCGTTGTCGCAGCTGGCAAAGTACGTGATACTGACCCCCATGCAGATCAGGGAAAAACTTGCGGAATTGAGTTCGGAGCCGCTGCACGCCTCGCTCACCGCTGCGTCCATGGAGTCGATGAATCTGCTGAACAATATTTCCGGAAGTTATCCGGAGGCAATATCGTTCGCGGCCGGCCGGCCCTACGAGGGATTCTTCGACACCGATCAGCTCCACGAATACCTGAAGGTGTTCACGGGCTATCTGCGAAGTGACCGGGGAATGACGGAACACCAGGTCTCCCGCACCCTTTTCCAGTACGGCGACACCAAGGGCGTCATCGCCGAGCTGATCGCCCGCAACCTCGCCGTCGACGAGGGCATCGACGCGGACCCGCGTTCCATCGTCGTCACGGTCGGCTTCCAGGAGGCGCTGTTCCTGGTGCTGCGCGCCCTGCGAGCCGACGACCGGGACGCGCTGCTCGCCCCGTCTCCCACCTACGTCGGTCTCACCGGTGCCGCCCTGCTCACCGATCTACCGGTGCTGCCGGTGCCCTCCGGGGAACACGGCCTGGACCTGGGGGAGTTGGTGTGCCTGCTGCGCGCCGCGCGTGACGCCGGCCGCCGCGTGCGCGCCTGCTACGTCACGCCGGACTTCGCCAACCCGATCGGCGTCAGCATGACCGTCGCCGACCGCCACCGTTTGCTGGAGATCGCCGCGTCGGAGCGGCTCTTGCTGCTGGAGGACAACCCCTACGGACTGTTCCACCACACCCCGGACCGGCGCCCGCCCACGCTGAAGTCGCTCGACACCGAGGGCCGGGTCGTCTACCTGGGCTCCTTCGCCAAGAGCGGCGTCGCGGGCGCGCGGGTCGGATTCGCGGTCGCCGACCAGCCGGTGGGCGACGGACTGCTCGCCGACGAGCTGTCGAAGATCAAGAGCATGCTGACGGTGAACACCTCACCGATCGCCCAGGCCGTCATCGGCGGCAAGCTGATCGCCAACGACTTCAGCCTGGTGGCCGCCAACGCCAGGGAAACCGCCGTGTACCACGGCAATCTGACCCAGGTTCTGGAAGGGCTCGCCAAGCGGTTCCGGGACTGCGACGGGGTGACCTGGAACGAGCCCGACGGCGGGTTCTTCGTCGTCGTCACCGTGCCGTTCACCGTGGACGACGCGTTTCTGGAGTACGCGGGGCGCGAGCACGGCGTGCTGTTCACGCCCATGCACCACTTCTTCGGAGCGGGCACCGAGTCCAGCCAACTGCGGCTGTCGATCAGCACCTTGACGCCGGAGCGGATCGAGGAAGGGCTCGACCGGCTGGCCGCCGCCGTCACCTCACGCCTGCCCGGCACCACCACGGCCGGCGTCGGCACCGGGGCGGTCTCGTGATCCGCTCCCTGGCCGTCGTCGGCACCGGACTGATCGGCACCTCGGTGGCGCTCGCCGCCGCCCAGCGCGGCGTCACCGTCCACCTCCTCGACTCCGACCCGTCCGCGGTGCGCACCGCCGAGTTGCTCGGCGCCGGCACCGCACAGCCGCCCGCGGAACCGGTGGACCTCGCGGTGCTCGCCGTACCCCCGAGCAAGGTCGCCGACGTGCTCTCGGAACAACAGGCACGGGGCCTGGCGCGGAGTTACACGGACGTGGCCAGCGTCAAGGCCGGCCCGGAGCGCGACGTGCTGGCCCGCGCCCCGCGGCCCACGCACTTCGTCGGCGGCCACCCGCTGGCCGGCCGTGAGCGCTCGGGGCCGCTCGCCGCGCGCCCCGATCTCTTCCGCGGCCGGGTGTGGGTGCTCACCCCCTCCCGGCTCACCTCCAAGCCCGCCTTCGACCGGGCCCTGGACCTGATCGCCCTGTGCGGAGGCGTGCCCACGGTCATGCAGAGCGCGGCCCACGACGAGACGGTGGCGCTCACCTCCCACGCCCCGCACGTCATGGCCAGCCTGGTCGCCGCACGGCTCGACGGCCGGTCGCCGGTCACCGCGCTCCTCGTCGGCCAGGGCTTCCGGGACGCCACCCGGATCGCCCGCGGCGAGGCCCGGCTGTGGACCGACATCATCGAGAGCAACGCCGCCGAGGTCGCCGGCGTCCTCACCGCCCTCCAGGGCGACCTCACCGAACTGCTCACGGCGGTGAGGGACCTGTCGGCGCGGGATCCGCGGAACCGGGCGCAGAGCCTGCGGAACCTCACCGGCCTGCTGGAACGCGGCATCGCCGCGCTGGAGGCGCTGCCCGCCCCGGCATCCGGGCCGCTCGCCGCAGACACCGCCCGTGTCGACGTCACCATCGCTGAACGTCCCGGCGAACTCGCCCGGCTCCTCGACGCCGCGGCCGGATTCGGCGCCGGCCCCGACACGGTCGCCGCGCCGGTCGCCCCCCACGGCCCGGACGGACCCCTGGTCATCCGGTTCGAGCTCGACCCGACCGAGGCGGACACCCTGGGGGAGAAGCTGGCCGCCGCGGGGTGGGACGTGGTCCACGAGGACGGCGGGCGCGAGGTCGGCGTACCGGAAGGCCGTGTGCCCGGCGACGTCCTGGGCGAGGACGACGTACGGGTCGAGACCGGACCCGCTCTCGTCGGCAACCCCGTGTGACCGCAAGCCGTTCTCGGCGGCCTCCCCGCGATACATCCAGAACCCTCCCCGGCCGAGGGGCCGGGGAGGGTACGGGTCCGGTCAGGTCCGGACCCGGCACCGTGCCCTCGCGGGGGATGTCGAGGGCCACCGGTGATCAGGGTGTGGCCAGCGCCTCCGTCGGAGGCAGCCGGGCCGCGCGCACCGCCGGATAGAAGCCCGCCAGCGCGCCGATGAGCAACGTCGAGCCGATGCCGCCGGCCATGGCCCAGACCGGAACGACCGACGGCCAGCCCTGATACGAGGCATAGCCGATGGTCACCGCGATCCCCACTGCCACCCCGCCAATGCCGCCGAGCAGGGACAGCAGCTGCGACTCGCACAGAAACTGGTTGCGGATCTGGCCGCGCGTGGCCCCCAGTGAGCGGCGCAGACCGATCTCGGGGCGGCGCTCCAGCACGGAGATGACCATGGTGTTGGCCACACCGACGCCGCCGACCAGCAGCGCCACCGCGCCGAGTCCGAGGAGCAGTCCGCTCAGGGTGTCGTCCGTGGCCTCCTTCGCGGCGAGCGCGTCGGAGGGCCGGGAGACGGCCACCTCGTCGGGCTTCTCCGGGTTGGCGGTGGCCCCGAGGATGGCCTGCACGTCGGAGACGTGCTCCTCCACGGCCCGCAGGTGGATCACCGTCGGGTAGCCGTCGAAACCCAGGTTCTCCTCCGCGTAGGGCCAGCCGACCAGCGCCTGGGTGTCCAGTTCCGGGGTCAGCTCGTTGGGCGCGAGCAGTCCGATCACGGTGAACCAGCGGTCGCCGAGCCACACCTGGATGTCGGCTCCGGCCCGGTGCACACCGAGCTGTTCGGCGGCGCGGGGGCCGAGAACGACGGACGGGTAGCGGTCGTTGGCCGCGTTCAGCCAGCGGCCGTCGGTCAGCTTCGCGCCGGTCGTCTCGGGCAGGTTGGTCTTCGCCGCGTTGACGGCGATTCCGCTGGTCTCGGCCTCGGGGATGTGGTCGTTGCGGTAGACCTTGGCGTCGACCTTGCCGAGCGCCGTCACCGACTCCACGTCCGGGATGTTGCCCACCATCTGGACCGACTCGCTCGGCAGATGAGAGGCGTCGCCGCTGAGCGACGGCCCCGGTGTGACGGACAGCAGATTGGTGCCCAGAGCGCTCAGCCGCCGGTCCAGGTCCTCCGTGCTGGACGTGGAGATGCCCACCACGCCCACCATCGCCGCGATGCCGATGGCGATGCCGAGCGCGGACAGGAAGACCCGCATGGGCCGGGCGCGCAGCCCGTACCCGCCCACTCGCAGGACGTCGGCGGGGCTCATCCGGGCCGGTTGAGGGCGAGGGCCGGTTGCGCGCCGCACGAACCCCTTCACCGCTCCGCTCCGGACGTGAGGGCCGCCAGCTCCTGGCCGGCGATGGCCGAGTCGTGCTGGATCCGCCCGTCCTTGAGCCGTACCTCGCGCGGCAGGGACGCGGCGACATCCCGGTCGTGCGTGATGACGACGACCGTGGTGCCGGCC
This sequence comes from Streptomyces sp. a15, assembly GCF_059026085.1. Lineage (NCBI taxonomy): Bacteria > Bacillati > Actinomycetota > Actinomycetes > Kitasatosporales > Streptomycetaceae > Streptomyces > Streptomyces sp. A15. Next base: position 26,402 of record NZ_JBWLKM010000054.1, read on the forward strand.
TCGTTCAGCTCGTGCAGCAGCTCCAGCACGGTCGCGCCGGACCGGGAGTCGAGCGCGCCGGTCGGCTCGTCGGCCAGCAGCAGTGGCGGATCGCCGAGCACCGCACGGGCGATCGCGACCCGCTGCTTCTCACCGCCGGAGAGCTGGTGCGGCTCGTGGTACAGGCGGTGCCCCAGACCCACCCGGCGCAGCGCCGCCTCGGCGAGCCGACGCCGCTTGGCGCGCGGAGTTCCGCTGTACAGCAGCCCGTCGGCCACGCTGTCCAGCACCGGGATACCGGAGGTCAGATGGAACTGCTGGAACACGAAGCCGATCGTGCCGGCGCGCAGCGCCGACAGCTCGCGGTCGCTCAGCTCCTCGACGGCGTGGCCGTCGACCCGGACCTGCCCGGAGGTAGGGCGGCTCAGCGTGCCCATGATGTTGAGCATGGTCGACTTCCCGGACCCGGACGGCCCCACGATCGCGACCAGTTCACCGCGCCCGATCACCAGATTCGCGTCGGCCAGCGCGACGACCTCCCCGTACCGCTGGGAGACGCCCGTCAACTCGACCACGGGAGCCGTCACTTGGGCACCCCCACGGTCATGCCTTCCTTGATGCCCGAGCCCTTCACTTCGACCAGGCCGTTGGCGAACATCCCCAACTCCACCGGGACCATCTCGCTGCCGCCACCGGTGGTCGGCGTCTCCAGGGTGTAGCCGCCGCCCGGCCGAGCCATGAGCGCGTTGACCGGCACCGCGAGCACGTCCCGGCGGCTGTCGGCCTCCAGGATCACGTCGACGGACGCGGCCTGGTAGCGGCCCAGCTTCTTCTGGTCCTTGATCTTCAGCTGGACCGGAAGGGTGGCTTCGTCCGCGCCCTGGCTCTCGGCGCCGGCTCCGGTCCCGGAGCCGGCCGAGCCGTTGCCCGGGGTGCCGATGTCGGTGACCTCGCCCACCACGGTGCTGCCGTCCGGGAGCCGGACCGTGGCCTTGGAGCCCTCCTTCACCAGGGCCTCGTGCTGCGGGTCCAGGTCCATGGAGACGATCCGCTCGGTGCCCGTCCAGGTCAGCACCTCGCCGCCGGCCACCGCGCCGGGCGAGGTCTTCAGCTCCGTGACCCGCCGAGCCCCCGACGCGACCACGGCGTCCCCGGGCCCTACGGTCCCGGTCTCCTCGGCGTTGAGGTCGTCCTGCCACTCCTGGACCGCCTGGGCGGTGGCCGAGGTGTACTCGTCGTTCACCTCGAAGCCGTCATAACCCAGATCGGCGAGATTGCGCTCCAGCATCCGCACGTCGGTGCCCTCGCTGCCGGACTCCAGCGTGCGGTAGAAGGGGATGGACCCGTACAACAGGGGAACCTTGCGCTCGTTGACCCGGTAGACGGTGTCGCCGCGTTCGAGCGTGTCGCCCTCGCCGGGCACCCAGGTGACGAACTCGCCGTCGGCGGCGGCCTGGCTGTCGCCGCCCTGCCCGTTCTGCCCCGCCTGCCCGGACGGGGCGGTGGCGGAGCCGTCGGTGACGACGGTCGGCTCGCCGTGGCCCAGGGTGCCGTCCACGGTCTCGGTGCTAGTAAGCGTCATCTGCCGGACCGTCGTCGTCGCGGCCGGCCCGTCGGGGGCAGCCTGCGCCGTCGGCCCGTCGTCACCGCTGAACGTGCCGGTGGCGGCGAGGCCCGCAGCGGCGGCCACGGCGATGGCGATCACCAGGGTGAGGGCCCTGCGGCGGATGCGGCTCCTGCGCCGGTCCTCCGGTGGGCGGCCGGCCTTCTCGGTCTCCGCCGCCTCCTCGGTCTCCGCCGGCTGTGCCGCCTTCTCGGCGACGTCCGGTGTCCGCTCCGCGTCGTCCGAAACCGCCGGGGAACCACCGGGCTCCACGACGGCCGGTAGGTGTTCCGTCTCGTCCTGCGTGGTCACTGGCCTCCGCCGCCCTGAATCATCATGCTGCCGCCGGGCCACTTGTCCTGGCACGCGGAACGGGCCTTCTGGAAGGCGGGGTCGCCCATGCTCAGGCCGGCGCCGGCGAAGTCGAGAGCCATCTGGCCGCCGTTGATCTCGGGATCCGGGAAGTTCGGCACGCCGTTCTCGCGGATGCACTCCGCCCAGGCGGCGACCTTCGTCGGATCGAGCGGCTCACCGCCCTGGCCCTGGCCCTCGGCCTGCGGGGCCTTGTCGCGACAGGCCTCCATGGCGCCCTGGAACTCGGGTGAGTTGGTGTCGACGCCGCCCGCATCCATGCGGACACCGCCGTCGGCCTGCTGCGGGTCGGGGAATTCGGGCACGCCCTCCGCGCGCATGCACTCGGCGAATTCCAGAGCCTGGTCGAACGAGCTGTTCGCCGACCCGGAGGAGCTCGAGCTCGGCTCATCGCCGGAGGCCGCGTTGGACTCATCGGAACAGCCGCTGATCAGCGCGCCCGTGAGGAGCAGGGATACGGGAAGAAGCGCGCGCCCGATCAGGGCGCGACGGTGTGTGGAGAACATGTTCGGAGTTGTACGCCGGGCGCGGTTACACGCGGGGAACACCGCGTCCACCGCTGTCATCCTCCCCACGCGTTATTCCCCTGTTATGCCACCCAAGGCATCCTGACCAGCATGAGAGTGCTGATTGTCGACGACCATCTCGAACTCGCCGAGACGATCGCCGCCGGACTGCGGCAGGAAGGCATGGCCATCGACCTGGCGCTGGACGGCCAACAGGCGCTGGAGCAGGCCACGGTGTACGACTACCACGTGATCGTGCTCGACCGGGACCTGCCGGTGATGCACGGCGACGAGGTCTGCCGTGCGCTGATCAAGCACGGCTGCGGGGCCCGCATCCTCATGCTCACGGCCTCCTCCACCGTCGCCGACCGGGTCGACGGACTGAGCCTGGGCGCCGACGACTACCTGACCAAGCCGTTCGCCTTCGCCGAGCTGGTGGCGCGGATCCGAGCCCTCGCTCGGCGCGCGCACCCCGCCGTGCCCCCGGTGCTCACCCACGACGATCTGTCGCTGTCGCCCGCCGAGCACACCGCCTGGCGCGGCGGACGCCAACTCGACCTGTCGCCCAAGGAGATGGCCGTACTGGAGCTGCTGCTGGCCGCGCGGGGCGCGGTGGTGTCCGCGGAGGAACTGCTCGAACGGGCCTGGGACGACGCCACCGACCCGTTCACCAACACCGTGAAGGTGACCATCAGCCGGCTGCGCCGCAAGCTCGGCGACCCGCCCGTGATCGAGACGGTGCCGCATGTCGGCTACCGCATCTGAGCCCGCCGGCCGGTTCCGCATCCGCTGGTCGGCCCGGCTCCGGCTCACCCTCCTCTACGGGACGCTGTTCCTCGTCTCCGGCGCCACGCTGCTCGCGGTCACCTACCTCCTGGTCGTGCAGAGCCCCGCCTCCAAAGGCACCAAGATCACCACCTTGGACGCCTCGCGCAACCCGGCGGTGCAGGAGATCTCGGGCCAGATCTCGTACGTCGCCGACCGCCAGCGTCAGGAGGCACAGCGCACGCTGCTCACCCGATCCGGGATCGCGCTCGGCGTCATGACCGGTGTCTCCGGTGGGCTGGGCTGGCTGATGGCAGGGCGAGTGCTGCGGCCCGTACGCGTGATGACGGAACGGGCCCGGCGCATCTCGGCGCACAATCTGCACGAGCGGCTCGCGATGCCCGGCCCCGCCGACGACGAACTGAAGAACCTCGGCGACACCTTCGACGGGCTGCTCGCCCGCCTGGACGCCGCCTTCGACGCACAGAGACGGTTCGTCGCCAACGCCTCGCACGAACTGCGCACCCCGCTGACCCTGCAACGTACGGTCATCGAGGTCGCGCTCAGCAAGCCGGACCCGGACGTGAAGGCTCTGCGGGCGGTGTGCGAGCGGACCCTGGCCATCGGCGAGGACCAGAACCAGCTGATCGACGCGCTGCTGACCCTGGCGAGCAGCCAGAGCGGGGTCTTCCGGACCGAGCCGCTGGACCTCGCCGAGGTCGTCACCGACGTGCTCGACAACCTCGCGCCCACCCGCCCCGAGGACGTCACCCTGGACGTCACGCTCGCCCCCGCCGCGACCGAGGGCAGCACCAGCCTCGTGGAACGGCTGCTGACCAACTTGGTCGGCAACGCCCAGCGCTACACCCATCACGACGGCTGGATCCGGGTGACCACCGGTCTTGAGGGCGGGGTGCCCACCGTGCGAGTCGTGAACAGCGGACCGGTGGTCCCGCGGGAGGCCATCCCCTCGCTGTACCAGCCCTTCCAGCGGCTCGGCCACCGCTCCGCGCGCGCCGACGGCCACGGCCTCGGGCTGTCGATCGTCGCGGCGATCGCCAGCGCCCACCGGGCCCGGATCATCACCGAGCAGGGACCGGAGGGCGGACTCGACATCACCGTCGCCTTCCCCCGCCGCATCGACGAACCGCACGAGATGCTCGTGCCCTGATGGACGTTGTCGGTGAGCATGTGCCAGACCGCGGTGATGATCGAGTGCTCGACGGTGACCAGGGTCCTGAGCGGGCCGCGCCGGGCGGTCAGCCGCTTGTAACGGGCCTGCAGGTAGGTGTTGTTGGTTCTCACCGGCTCCGAAGGCGGCCAGGCCGAGGGCTCCTTTGGTGGCCGGGGCAGACCCCGGCCGAGGCGGCGAGGTGTCTGGCGGAGGTGAACCGAGCCACGTCGCCGCTTGTCTCCGCGATGATCACTGGGCACCCTCTTGACCACCCACATGGAGCCCTTCCCTGGACTGGCATAAGTCCGGGCCAAGGTGAGGCGACCGTCGCTCACTTCCGGCTCGATACGCGATCGGTGGCTAGTTGTCGGTTCTGATGTGTGCGAGGCGCATGGTGCTCCAGAAGACCGTCGGGCTGAACCGACATCGTAGAGGCCTCTGTGGCCTCGACGTGGCGGTTCTGACACCGTGGGAGCAGGGCGAGGCGGCGAGTTGACGCGGCATACGATGCGAGGGCTGTCGAACAGGTGCAGGAGGCGAAGGTCATCGACTTGGCGGCCCGGTGGGTGGGCCTGGAACTGCCTATGTGGTGCTGATGATGGTCCGAGACATGCCTCTGGTCCCGCATCGATCAGTGTGTGACCCTGTGCAAATCAGCGCGAGCGATACCCGTCGGTCTGTGGCGAGGTGAGGTCTGGCGGATAGCCCTGCGCCCGAAGCCAGGTGTCGAGGGCCAGAGCCACGATGTCTCCGTGTGGCCCGTCGGTGTCCGCGTTGTAGCGGCGGATCCGGCGCTGGAGCTGCAGTACTTCGGGATGGCATCGAGCGCCGACCTCCTGGGCTTCCGCGGCACACTCACCGACGTCCAGAGCGCGTGGTTCCGGCAGTGGCTCACCCCGGACGCCGCCTCGTCGGGGCCGGAGCTGCCCCCCGTGCTGCTCTTTGTCATGGGGACGAACCAGTGGCGCGAGGAGCAGGAGTGCCCGTTGGCCCGCGCCGTCGACACGGACCTGTTCCTGCGCGCCGACGGCGGGCTCACCTTCGACTCCCCGGATGACGAGGGCAGCGACACGTACGTCCACGACCCGGCCGACCCAGTGCCCACGACGGGCGGCGCGCTGCTGATGTCCAGTGAGTTCACGGCGGGTCCGCTCGACCAGGCCCGGGTGGAGGCCCGGCCGGACGTCCTCGTTTACACCACCGAGCCCCCGGCCGACGACCTGGAGGTCAGCGGGCGCGTCCGCGCCTTCGTCCACGCCGCGACCGACGCCCCGACGACGGACTGGGTGGTCCGCCTTTGCGACGTCGACCCCAAGGGCGTGTCCGTCAACGTCGTCGACGGGATCGTGCGGGCGGACACCACGCCGGGCGAGTTCACCGAACACGCCGTCGACCTATGGTCCACCAGCTACGTGTTCCGCGCCGGCCACTGCCTGCGCGTCCACGTCACCTCCAGCAACTTCCCCCGCTGGGACCGCAGCCTCAACACCGGCGAACCCCTCGACAGCGGAAAGGACTTGCGCCCGGCCCGCCAGGAGATCGCGCACGACGCCGCACGGCCCTCCCGCATCGTCCTCCCGGTCGTCCCGTCGTGAAGGATGGCCCGTGAGCTCTTGGCCGCCTTCGAAGTGGCCGATGCTGACGACGACGTGCGCGTCGTGCTGACGACGGGTGCGGGCCACGGTTTCTGCACGGGTGCCGACCTCGAGGGCGGAGCAGGCACGTTCGACGCCGACGTTCAGACCCGGGCTGCGGAGTGCGCTGCCGTCGATACGGTCGGCGGATTGCCACGGTCCGCACAAACCACCCGCACGGACAAGGGCGAGCCGATGTCTCTACGACGTATACGAACACAGACGAGGACGAGGACAACTGCCGGAACCAGAACCAGGACCAGGAGAGCGCGGACGCGTTCTACTCGCCGCCGTCTCCCCTGCCGCCCGGTAAGCCGGGCGACGTCATCCGCACCCGGGACGTCCTGACGTCGTCCGTTCCGGACGCCCGCGTCCAGCAGATCATGTACCTGTCGACAGACAACCAGGGCGGACGGATCGCGGTCACGGGCCTTCTGCTCACCCCGCTCGACCAGGGCCCGGGCGACGACAACCCCCTCGTGGGGGAGGCGCCCGGGACGCGGGGACTCGCCGAAGTGCGCGCCCTCCAGGCAGGCGGACCTGCTGGAGGCGAACCCCGCAAGCCCGGAATACTCGTTGCCGGAATACGAGGAGCTCCTCGTGCACGGCGTCTCCGTGGTCGTCACGGACTACGAGGGTCAGGGCACGCCCGGCCTGCCGTCGTATCTCGTCGGGCGCCCCGAGGGGTACGCGGTGCTGGACGCGCTGCGCGCCGCTCAGCGCATCGAGGGCTCGGGCGTGTCCGAGCAGTCGCCGGTCGGGATCTCGGGTTACTCGCAGGGCGGTCAAGGGGCGGGCTGGGCCGCCGAACTCCAGCGCGACTACGCCCCCGAGCTCAGGCTCAAGGGTGTGCTCGCGGGCGGGGTCCCCGCCGACATGCTGACCGAGATCAACCACCTCAACGGCAATCCCACCGCGGGCGCCGGCTTCGCCTTGGCCGCACTCGTCGGTCTCGATCACGCGAATCCGGAACTCAAGCTCGCCTCCCGGCTCACGCCCGAGGGTGAGCGGGCCGTCGAGCGCGTCGAGAACAGCTGCGGCTTCGAGGACTTCCTGACGTTCGGCACCCTCACCACCGGCGACGTCACCCAGCCCGACGTCCTCGCCGACCCCCAGTGGCAGAAACGCTTCGCGGCGTCCAGGCTCGGCACGAGGAAGCCCGGCGCCCCGGCCTACGTCTACCACGGCACGTCGGACACGGTCGTTCCATTCAGCCAGGGCTCCAAGCTCTACCACGACTGGTGCGCACGCGGACAGTCCGTGCAGTTCGATGCGCTCACCGGGGCCGAACACCTCTCCGCCGGCGTCCTCGGACACCCGCGTGGTGTGCAGTGGCTCGTCGACCGGCTGACCGGCGGACCCACCCCCACGGGCTGCCACGAAGTGGGCCTGGGCTGACAACGGCGAGCGGACACGAGCCCTCAGGGTGCCTGGAGGCGATCTCGAGAAGGGGCGCGCTCGCCCGGAGAAGCCGTGCGATCAGCCGCAGTGGGCAGCGAGAACGTAGACGAGCCGCTTACCCGAGGTCTGCGGCCCAATTCGCGGAGGCTGGTTTCGAGGTTCTCGCGGAGGCGCGAGGCATGGCAAACCGGATCGGCTCCATCACCCCGGGCAAGTGCGCCGACCTCGTGCTGCTGTGGCCGGACACCCCTCGATGCCTGCCATCGCCGCCGGCGTAGTGCCGACCGTCTCCTGTGCCCTGGGCTGCGGCCGCGGAACGTATTGTCAGGTCTGGGTGGGCGGCATGGCCGTCGGGCGAGGCGGCTGAGGTACTGGCGGCTGGCGCGGCTGCGGCGGCACCACTATGGCTGTTCCACTGCTACCCGCATGGGTGCCCGGAAGGACAGCAGGCCGAGCATCGGGGCGCCCGCCTCTCCTACCGCAAGCTGCACCCGTGGCAGGTGGCGAGCGGCTGCCCGGAGTGCCACGGCCGCCTCCGTCCGCGCCAGGGACGCGCCCGGGCAGCGGTGGCGGCCCGCACCGAAAGCCAGGTGCTGCCGGACGTTGGCCCGGTGCGGGCACATTCGCTCCGGAGAGGTGAAGACCTCCGGGTCCGATCCGCTGCCCATGAGCATCAGAAGCAGCTGCGCACCCGCGGGCAGGTCCGCCCCACCCAGTTCGACCGGGCGCGCGGTGACCCTTCGCCAAGTGGTCACCGGCGGCTCACGCCGCAGTACCTCCTCCACCCACGCCTGGGCCAGGCCCTCCTCATGGGCGACGCGGGACCACACACCTGGCTCGGCCAGGGCCCGGCGCAGCACGGTAGCGATGAGCTGCCCGGTGGTGGACTGCCCGGCGACGAAGACAAAGAAGCATGCCGCGACCGCCATCCCCACGTCGAGCGGCTTGCCGTCAGGCAGACGATGGTCCGCCAGGCCTCCGACGAAGGAGTCGGGCGAGGCCGTGCCGTTGGTCATGGTCCGGGTCAGCCACTGGTGGAACTCGACCACGAGCGTCGCCAGTTCCCGCTGGCGCTGCGGGGTCGGCCGGCCCCAGAACAGCTCCAGCGAGGCGTCGCTCCAGCGGATCAGCGTGGCCGGGGAGACGCCGTCGATGCCCAGGAGCTCCATCAGAACACGGCACGGGAGGGCCTGGGCGAAGGACGTGAACAGGTCGCCGCCGCCCGAGGTGTCGATCCGTTCCCTTGCCGCGGCGAGCAGTTCGTCGGCGATGCGCTCGATCACCGGTACGGCGGCCGCGACGCGCCGGGCGTTGAAGAACCGGGTGACCACCCGGCGCAGTCCGGGATGGCTCGGGGTGCCGTTGTTGGCCAGCGCCGGTGGGAGGTTGAAGCCGGCCCGGGCGAATACCCGCAGCACGTCGACCGGCAGCGGGGTGATGGCGTTCTGGGCGTTGTCCGGACGGAAGGCGTCCGGGTCGAGCAGCACCTGGCGTATGTCCCGGTGGCGGCTGACCAACCAGAGCCCGGTGGCGTGATCGTGATGTACCGGTGTCTGCACGCGCAGTGCGTCCAGTGAAGGGTAGGGGTTGCGAACAAAGGCGTCGCCGAAGAGATCGAGCAGCCCGAGCGGATCGCCCGCGTCGTCCGCACCGGGTGCGGACGCGTCCAGAGCCGGGGAATTCACGGCCGGACGCTAACACGTGGTTGCGCGGCCCTCTCACGTATGTGCGCGGCATCACTGGAGGGTCACATCAGGTCATGCAGAGCGGGAAATGGGATGCCAGGCCCGGTGGTGGCATCGGGCCCGGCGTCGGGAAGATGTGTGGTTCAGGCGGCGGGGGGTGCGCAGCGGTGCCAGGGCTCCGCTCCAGGCGACGACCTGGTCGAGCAGTGGGCCGACGGCCTGGACGTTGTAGTCGCCGGGCTTGAGGACGCTGAAGTTCTCGAACTCGGTCATCAGGGACAGCGCTACCTGCTGGCGTACGTCGGCCATCTGCAGCTCACCGACGACCAGCCGCAGATGTTCGACGGCGCGGGCGCCGCCGACGCCGCCGTACGACACGAAACCGGCCGCCTTGTTGTTCCACTCGTTGTAGAGGTAGTCGATGGCGTTCTTGAGCACGCCGGAGGTGCTGTGGTTGTACTCGGGGGTGACAAAGACGAAGCCGTCGAACGAGGCTATTCTCTCTGCCCACTTCTTGGTGTGGTCGTTCTGGTACTGGCCCATCGTCGGGGGCAGCGGCTCGTCCAGGTGTGGCAGCGGGTAGTCGCGCAGGTCGACGAGCTCGAACTCGGCGTCGGTGCGGCGGGAGGCGATGTCGTAGACCCACTTGGCCACCTGCTCGCCGTTGCGGTTGTGGCGGGTGCTGCCGAGGATGATGCCGATCCTGGTGATGGAACTTTTCCCTGAGTGTGTTGCGCGGTGGGCTGTCCTGAGCGCAGATTCAGGAGGTGTGCGGGAGGTGCTGGGCGGGGATGACGCCGAGACGGCCCGCCTGGTAGTCCTCGAAGGCCTGCTGGACCTCTTCGGGGGTGTTCATCACGAACGGGCCGTACTGGACGACGGGTTCGCGGATAGGAAGGCCGCCCAGCACGAAGAGCTCCAGCTTGGGGGAGCGGGACTCCTGGACACGGTCGGCGGTCAGACGCAGCGCGTCACCCGCTCCGAAGACGGCGAGCCGGCCCTCCTGGATCGGGCGGGCCTCGCCGCCGACCGTTCCCTGGCCGGCCAGGGCGTAGACCAGCGCGTTGTAGGCGGGGTCCCAGGGCAGGTCGACCTGGGCGCCGGGTTCGACGGTGAGGTGGGCGACGGTGATCGGGGTGTGGGTCACGCCCGGGCCGGTGTGGCCGGCGATGTTCCCGGCGATCACGCGGATCAGCGCGCCGCCGTCGGGGGTGGTGACCAGTCCGGTGTGCTTGCCGCGGATGTCCTGGTAGCGGGGCGGGCTCATCTTCTTGGCCCGGGGCAGGTTGACCCACAGCTGCACACCGTGGAACACACCGCCGCTCCTGACCAAATGCTCCGGCGGCTTCTCGATGTGCAGGATGCCGGCGCCCGCGGTCATCCACTGGGTGTCGCCGTCCGTGATCTGCCCGCCGCCGCCGTTGGAGTCCTGGTGCTCCACGGCGCCGTCGATGAGGTAGGTGACGGTCTCGAAGCCGCGGTGCGGATGCCAGGGGGTGCCCTGGGCCTCGCCCGGCGCCTGCTCGACGACGCCCAGGTGGTCCATGTGCACGAAGGGATCCAGTTCGGGCAACGGCACCCCGGCGAAGGCGCGGCGCACTGGGAAGCCCTCACCCTCGAAGCCGTGCTGCGCGGTGGTCAGGCGGCGGACGGGCCGGTAGACGGTGCCGGCCGGCTCCAGCTCCGGCAGGCGCGGCAGGACCAGGACGTCGTCCACGGTGATCGCAGGCATGTGTTTCTCCGCTCTCTTTGCTGCTGTCAGAAGGAGTGCGGACCGAAGCGGCCCCAGGCCACGGAGACGGCCAGGGCGAGCAGGACCACGTTCACGACGATCGACTGGTACTCCCCGCGTCGGCCGTGCGTGATCGCGGCGCCGGTCATGACCAGCGCCAGGCCGGTCGCGGCCAGGGGAACGAAGACCGGGGCGATGTCCACGGCCGCGGGCAGAATCAGCCCGATCGCGGCCAGAACCTCCAGGAGACCGATGGTCTTGATCAGTCCGGGCGAGAAGTCCTCGGCCCAGGCCATGGAAGGTCCCGAGGCGAGGAGTTGTTCCTTCGACTTGGAGAGCTTCATGGCGCCGGCGCCAAGGAAGACCAGAGCAAGCAGAGCTGCGACAGCCCACAGGGCGACGTTGATGGATACCTCTTGAGGTAGGAGCAGCGGCCCGTCTGGGGGAGCCCGCGGCGGATTTAGTTGATGCATCAGCCACCATAAGGGGCGAACGGGTGATGCATCAAGTAAATGAGGGAGGGAAGGGTGGTCGGCGGAGACAGGCACGACGACTTGCCCATGGGCGCCGGAAGCGCGACATGCTCCGGGCTCGGCACCGTGAGCTTCAGTGGACCGTGAGTCGCGCCCAGGGTGAGCGGAGGCTGATCAACATGAGGGATGTGCCCGGCCTTGGTGATGGTCCGGCAGCCGCGCCCCTACTCGGTCGGCGTGACGCCGTCCTCCTCGCCCCAGAGGACCCGTGCGGGAATGGTGACGCGACACAGCGGCACGAGTCACTCGATCACCCGGATCGGCTTGCCGGCAACGAATGCGGCGATGTTCTCGACGGCCTCTTGGTAGAAGACCCGCTAATTGCCTTCCGTCACATAGCCGATGTGCGGGGTGACGACGACGTTGTCCAGCCTCCGGAGTGGGTGGTCCTGCGGAAGGGGCTCGGCATCGAACACGTCGAGTGCCGCTCCGCCGATCTTCCGCTCCTGCAGAACGCGCACCAACGCGCCTTCGTCGACGATGGGACCCCGGGAGGTGTTGACCAGCAGGGCGGTCGGCTTCATGGACGAAAGCTCGGTCGCCCCGACGAGGCCGCGGCTGCGGTCGCTGAGCAACAGATGAACGGACAGTACGTCGGACCTGGAGAACAGCTCCTGCTTGCTCACCGCGGCCACACCGTGTTCCGCCGCCTTCTCTGCGGCGAGGTTCTGGCTCCAGGCGATGGTCTCCATGCCGAACGCCTGGCCCACCTTGGCCACTCGGGAACCGAGCCGACCGAGGCCCAGTAGGCCGAGCACCTTCCCCTCCAGCATGGTGCCCACGCTCATCTGCCATCCGCCCTCGCGTACGTACCGCGTTTCGGCGGGCAGGTTTCTGACCGCGGCGAGGATAAGTGCCCAGGTGAGCTCCGACGTGGAGGAGGCGTCGGGATATCCGGTGCCGCAGACCACGATGCCCTGTGCGTTGGCGGCCGGGACGTCGATGGCGGCGTTTACCGGAGCTGTGGTGACGAGCAACCTGAGCCGTTTGAGTCCGCGCAGCACCTCGGCAGGGAAACGCGTGCGCTCCCGCATCGCCACCACCACATCGAAATCGGCCAGCTGAGAGACGACCGTGTCAGCGTCCGGGAAAGCCCCGTGGAACACCTCCACGTGGGCTCGGAGAGAGTCCCATTCGGCATACTTCCTGGCAACGTGCTGATAGTCGTCCAGCACTGCGATGCGCAGATTATTCACTTCGGCTCCTGGATGCGGCGCAGTGAGGTGGTGAGACCGGGAAGCAGGCGCGCGGCACTAGTCCGCGCGCGCGGCTGACGGTGCGGCAGTGATTCGTGCGCTGATGATGGTTCGTCCGCGTTCCGAAGTCGTGAAGCGGTTGAGCATGGCGCGCAGCTCCTCGGCGCCGACGTTGGCGCCGAAGGGCTCGGTGCCCGGTTCGAGTCGGACTCCCTCGGCAAGGGGGCCCGCCGTGATGGGGTCGAAGCCGAAAGAGTTCACGAGGCGCGCGACGGTGGCGAGGTCGTCCGGATCGGCACCGGCGATCGCGATCGCCTTGCGGCCGGGTGTTCCCGCAGTCCTGGCCTCGTCTTGGAGGTCGTGGTAGCCCATGTGGTTGAACGCTTTGACCACGCGCGCTCCGAACAGGAATTCCTGCACGATCTCGCTGGACGAGGTGCGTGGATCGGTGAGGTCGTCGCGGATGCCGTCGACCTCCCACCAGTAGTTCATGGCGTCGATGACCAGCTTGCCCCGCAGTGCTTCGGCGGGAATGCTGCGGTACTTGCCGAGAGGGAGGGCCAGGATGACGACGTCTGCCTTGGTCGCGGCCTCCTCCGCGGTGACCGCGACCGCGCCCGGGGTGAGGACTTCGATGGTGAGAGCGATCTTGTCTGGGTCGCCCGATCCGGCGATGAGCACGCGGTAGCCGGCTGTCAGGGCCAGTCGTGCGAGCACGGTGCCGACCTTTCCCGCACCGAGGATGCCGATCGTGCGCACGTCCGTGCTGTTCATCTCTTCTCCGTTCACGGTGTCAGCCGGCGAGGATGTCGCGGACCATGGGGAGCACCTTGGTGCCGTACAGCTCTACGGCGCGTAGGCGGGCGCTGATCGGCTGTGCCCCCGTGGTGTAGATGAGGTCGAACCGGCCGACGCCGAGTGCCTGGATGGCGCGGGCCATCTTGCGGGCGACCGTCTCGGGCGAGCCCACGTAGAGGGAGCCGTGCTCGATCTCCGCCTGGTACTCCTCCTTGCGGACCGGCGGCCAGCCGCGCAGCGCGCCTATGCGGTCACGGATGACCTTGTAGTGCGGCCAGTGCAGCTTGCGGGCCTCCTCGTCGGTGTCGGCGATGAAGCCCGGCGAGTGCATCCCGACGGGGTGGGCGGTCGTCCCGAACTTGTCGGTGGCGCGCTGGTAGAGGTCGACGTAGGGCGCGAAGCGTTCCGGACTGCCGCCGATGATGGCGATCATGAGCGGGAACCCGTAGTGCGCGGTGCGGATGACCGACTGAGGTGAACCGCCGACGCCGACCCACGTGCTCAGGTGTCCGGACTCGGTCTTGGGGAAGACGTCGGCATTCTGGAGCGGAGCCCGCTTGGTACCGCTCCAGGTGACGGGCTTCTCCTCGAGCAGCTTCGCGAAGAGCTCGATCTTCTCCTCGAACAGCACGTCGTAGTCGCTCATGTCGTATCCGAACAAGGGGAACGACTCGGTGAAGGAACCGCGCCCGAGGATGACCTCGGCCCGTCCGTTGGAGAGTGCGTCCACGGTCGAGAACCGCTGGAACACGCGGACCGGATCATCGGAGCTCAGCACAGTCACGCCGGAAGACAGGCGGATACGACTGGTACGGGTGGCGATGCCCGCGAGGACGGTCTCCGGAGTCGAGATGGCGAACTCGGGGCGGTGGTGCTCACCGAGGGCGAGGACGTCGACGCCGGTCTCCTCGGCGAGGACGGCCTCCTCGACGACCTGCCGGATGGCCCGCGCGTCGGAGACGGGGGTGCCGGAGTCGTCCTCAGGTACATCGCCGAACGTGTCCAGGCCGAAGACGAGATCAGACATGGGTGGGCTCCTTCATGAGCAGTTGCTTCACCCGCGGGGCGACTTCGCGGCCCAGCAGCTCGATCGTGCGGGCACGGGCTTCACGGGGGAGGTGCATGACGTCGTACTTGAGGTCGAAGCGGTTGAGATGCAGGTCGCGGGCCATCGTGGCGATCTTGCGGGCGACGGTCTCGGGGGAGCCGACGAAGAGCGCGCCCGTCTCGATCTCCGCCTCGTAGCGTTCGCGGGTCGGCTTGTAGAACCCGCGTTCCTCGGCGAGCCGGGTCACGACCGGCTGCCAGTACCGCCACCAGGTCTCGATCGCCTCCTCGTCGGTGTCCGCTATGAGGCCGAGCGAGTGCTGGGCGACTGGTTGGCGGGGGTGTCCGAGCTGGTCGAGGGAGCGGTGGTAGAGCTCGACGAGGGGGGTGAAGCGTTGGGGGCGTCCGCCGATGATGGCCAGCATGAGCGGCAGGCTGTGGCGGGCCGCGCGGACCACGGAGTTCGGGCTGCCGCCCACACCGATCCAGGTGGGGATGCCACCAGGCGGCATGCGGGGATGCAGCTCTTGCTCGACGAGCGGCGGACGGAACTTCCCCGACCAGGTCACCGTCCCCTCCTGCTGGAGACGCATGAACAGGTCGAGCTTCTCCTCGAACAGCTCCTCGTAGTCCGCGAGGTCATAGCCGAACAGCGGGAACGAATCAGTGGCCGATGCCCGCCCGAGCACGAGCTGGGCACGCCCGTTCGAGACGGCGTCCAGGGTGGAGAACTCGTGGTACAGCCGCACCGGATCGTTCGTACTCAGTACGGTCACGGAGGTGCCGAGCCGGATGCGTTCCGTCGCTGTGGCGATCGCGCCGAGCAGTACGGGGGTGGCGCTGTCGTTGTGGCCGCGGCGGTAGTGCTCGCCGACGCTGAACACGTCGATCCCCACATCCTCCGCGAGACGGGCCTCCTGGATGAGCAGTCGAACGGTCTCGGCGTCGCTCAGCAGGCGGTCGCCGTCGGTCGCAACCTCTCCGAACGAGTTCAGTCCCAGTTCGAAACCTGTGGCCGTCATGGGCCCTCCTGCCGAGCTAGTAGGTGGCCGGGCGCCACCTGTGGTTGACACGTCAATCGTCGCCCAATTTAATTGACGTGTCAACCAGAGAGGGGAACCACATGGAAGAGCGACGCAAGGCACTGCCCACCACGGAAGAGCTGCGGATCTGGCGCGACTTCATCGAGACGACGGAGGCGCTCCGCGCAGAGCTCACGTCACGACTGCAGAGCGAGTCCTCCCTGTCGCCGGGCGACTACGCCGTGCTCCTCGCGCTGCGGGAGGCGGCAGGGGGGCGGCTGCGCTCCTCAGAGCTTGCCGTGGTCATCGGCTGGCAGCGCAGCCGCCTCTCGCATCACCTCGGCCGCATGGAACGCCGCGCGCTCATCCGGCGCGAAGAGTGCGCCACCGACAGTCGAGGCGCCGAAGTGATACTCACCTCCGAAGGCGCTGGAGCGTTCCGGCGTGCATCGCTTCCCCACCTGCGTGCCGTCCGGGAGCTGTTCATCGGTCCCCTCACTCCGGCCCAACTCGCCGCGGCCGACCAACTCGCGGCGACGCTCCGGGCCTGTATCGAGGAGCGGCGCGAGCCTTGACGGGCCCGCTGGCCGACTGGGCAGTCAGACTGAATGTGGTCATCCGGCGCCAGTCGTCGTGCGGTCCGCCCCGTAGACCAAGGCCTGATGCATTGTGGGGACCCCGACGTCGACGCTGGCCTGCGCCGGCTGAGGGACAACATCGCCGCTCGCTGCAACCCGGTGTTCCGCTGGACGAGGCGGAGGGCTCCGACCTCGGGGACCGGGCGGCTCGCGAGGACATCGCGTTGCTGCTGGCCCAATCTGTCACGCTTGTTGCAGTCCGAGTCGAACCTGTCGGCTGCCGACTTCGCGGTGTTGGTCAATCTGACGGACGTGCCGGAGGGACGGCAGCGTTATCAGGATCTGGCCCGGACACTGGAGTGGGAGAAGAGCCGGATGTCCCATCACATCGCGCGGATGGCCGGGCGGGCGTTGGTGGTGCGGGAGGAGTGCCTCGAGGACGGGCGCGGTGCGTTCGTGGTGATCACGGAGCAGGGACGTGCGGCGATCGAGGCGGCGGCTCCGCTCCATGTGGAGGCCGTGCGTGCGTTGTTCCTCGACCACGTCACTCCGGCGGAGCTGCGAACGCTGGGACAGATTTCCGAGCGAGTGGTTGCGAAACTGGACGAGGACGCGTCCTGACCTGGACACGAGGGCGCGGTCACTCAGCGGACCAGCAGGTTCCTCCGGCCGCCGCGCGGTCACGGGTCCGCACACCCGAGCTCTCCCTGCTGGAACGCCGTCGACGGTGCTCGATCGCCCGCACTCTCCAGGTCATCGGCGACCGGTGGACCTCGCTGGGTCCTCCGCTCCAGCCTTAACGGCGTTCAGCGGTTCGACGACTTCCACACCGACCTGGGAATCGCGGAAAGCATCCTCTCCCAGCGGCTCGGCCGGCTGATCGAGCTCGGCGTGCTCACACGGCGCACCTACCGGACCAGTTCGCCGCGGCACGAGTACGTGTTCACCGGGAAGGGCCCCGTGCTCTACCCGACCTACCTCTCGATGGTCATGTGGTGCGGCCGGTGGCTGCCTTCCGACGGCGGCCCGGCACGGTGCTGGAGTACAAACCGTGCGGCCACAGCGTGGAGGAACGTACTCGTCTGCGCCGCTACCAGGGGCACGTCACCCCCGGAGCGGATCGTCTGAAGCGGTCCCGGAGGCGGGCCTCACTGCTCCCGGGACCGCTCAGTCAGTGCTTGCCTGGCCGGCTTCTCAGTCGGCCATCGTTTCCGCGGGCTCCATCGCCACGGTGTCCGGGGCGGCCGGGCGCCGTCGGCGCAGCACGGCGACTGTGAGCAGCAGCAGCCCCAAGACGACCAGTGTCAGGGGTGCGATGATCTTGAGCACCAGGAGTAGGTTCCCGAGGGAGTTCGCCTTGTCGGCAGCGTCCTTCTGGCTGGCCGGAAGGCTGGCTATGTTCAGGGCGAACACCGGCAGGAGCGGGGTCAGCGCCTTGCCGACCGTCACGTTGGCCGTCACCTGCTGCTTGAATGTCGCGTCGATCACGAAGCCGCTGTCCTGGTCCACTGCGCTGTCGGCCGTGGTGTCGGCCGTGTAGGACAGCGGGATCGGCTCCGGCAGGGTGGCCGCGTCACGACCGATCGCCGCGGCGGAGGCGGGGGGCAACTGCGGCAGGAGCGACGTGGCGAGCGCCTTGGGCAGGGCGGGCGGCAGGGTGGCGAGCGTGGCCCGGTTCTTCAGCGCTCCCGAGACGGTGACCGTGTAGCGGTTGACGTCGCGCCCGTGCACATGCCCCTTGCCCTTGAAGAACACCCGCGCCGTGGACTGCGTCAGGGGGTCGTAGTACCGGTAACTGTCGTTGGCCTCGGGCTCGATCGGAAAGGACACGGTCAGACCCTCGGCCGGTTCGACGCGGCCCCAGCCGGCCGGCGCGTCGGTGGCTTTCAGGCTGCCGCGGTCCACGCGTACTTGTAGGAACTCGGTATCTCGGTCTCGCCGACCCGAACGGTGATGTCGTCGGCGACCATGGCTGTGTCGCCCTTGGTCTTCACGACGTGGATCAACAATAAGGCGGCATCGCCGCAGAACACCGGCAACTGAAGGAACTTGCACTCGCCCGCGATGCCGACACCGCCGTCGACGTTCTCACCGAGCACATCCAGCGGGCACCGCGGCAGTTCGTGGAGCGCGCGCGTAAGTACGGCGTGGACAAGCTTCACCGACCGAGGATGGCTTTGACCGTGAATGCTGACGTCGTTTGGCCGTGAAAGTTGACGGCGGTTCGTGGCCTCGGGCCGGCTGGATGTTGGTGAATTCTGACGGCAGTCCGGATGGTGTGGGGATGGCTTAGCGGGCGAGTTCGCGGCTGTGAGCGAGGCGGTAGGACTCGGTGCCGGTCTCGAGGATGTTGCCGCCGAAGGTGAGCCGGTCGACGATGGCGGCGCAGAGTCTGGGGTCGGTGAAGGTCTTGCCCCAGCCGGCGAAGGAGTCGTTGGAGGCGATGGCGACGGAGTTCTTCTCCTCGCGTTCGGTGAGGACCTGGAAGAGGAGTTCGGCGCCGCGGCGGTCGAGTTGCATGTAGCCGAGTTCGTCGATGCAGAGCAGGTCGACGCGGCCGTAGCGGGCGATGGTCTCGGTCAGGATCTTCTCGTCGGCGGCCTCGACCAGCTCGTTGGCCAGCTTCGATGCCAGGGTGTATTTCACCCGGAAACCTGCCATCGCGGCTTCGGTGCCGAGCGCGATGAGCAGGTGAGACTTGCCGGTGCCGGAGTCACCGATCAGGCAGAGCGGCAGGCCCTTCTTCACCCACTCGCAGGTGGCCAGCGAGCCGACGACGGCGGAGTCGATGTTCGGATTGGCATCGAAGTCGAACTCGCGCAGCGATTTCTCCCGGGGGAACTGGGCGGCCTTGATCCGGCGTTCGGAGCGGCGCCTGGCGCGGTCGTCGCACTCGGCCAGCAGCAGTTCGGCCAGGAACACCAGGTAGGACATCTGGTCGTTGCCGGCCTTGGCCGCCAGGTCGGGAAACTGGTTGTGGATCGTGGGCAGTCGCAGGACCCGGCATGCCTGGTCGACGGCGGCTTCGGCGGCTTGTTCACTCATCCGGCGGCGAGGGCTCATGGCGGCGGCTTCTTCCTGCTCGGCTTCTGGGTAGGTCTCGGGGCCGGCGCGCGCCCAGCGGCGGCCACGGCGGCTCGCCGGCTGGGAAGCAGCTGGTCGTAGATCGACACGTCAGGCATGGGGCGGGTGTCTTTGGGTAGTTGCGCCAGGCGCCGCTGGGTCAGCGAGGTGACGGTCGCTGCGACGGCCCGGTCTGCCTCGGTAGTGGCTCGGCGTCGTGGCTTGGCCGAGGTCGGTTCGTCGTTGTCGGCGATGCGGCGGGCTT
Organism: Streptomyces sp. a15; assembly: GCF_059026085.1. Taxonomy (NCBI): domain Bacteria; kingdom Bacillati; phylum Actinomycetota; class Actinomycetes; order Kitasatosporales; family Streptomycetaceae; genus Streptomyces; species Streptomyces sp. A15. The sequence continues at coordinate 45,755 of NZ_JBWLKM010000054.1, forward strand.
CCAGCGCGGCCGCGTCCGCGGTGAGCGCTCCGACCTGGAGCGCGGCGGCCAGGCCGGCGACGACGTGGTCGTGCTGCATGTGCCGGTGCAGCAGCAGAACCTCGATCAGAGCGCGGGTGCCGGCGGTGTCGCCGTGGGCGTTGCAGGCGGCTGTCCACCAGTCTTCGTGGATCGGGGTGAACTGGCCCGCGGCCCGGGCCTGTTCGAGGACCGTGGCGCCGGGCAGCGCGCCCGGTTTGCGCAGCAGCGCTTCGAGATGGTGATCGAGCTCGAGCCGTGATCCGCCCTTGGTCAGCAGCCGTTCGTGCTGGGCGATCTCGGTGCGGCCGTCGAACACCACGAGCTCGGAGGCGTGCAGCAAGACCCGGACCTGGCGGCCGATGAACCGGGTCGGGACCGAGTAACGGTTGGTGCGGACGGTGATCTGGGAGAACCGGTCGACCCGTGGGGTGAACCAGCGGCCGGTCTCGAACGTCTCGACGGGCAACGGCTTCAACGACGGCCGTTCGACGGCGAACAGCTCGCCGATCGTGCGGGGACGGGTCCCGATCCGCCGGGCCTCGTCGGCCAGATCCCACTCGTCGATCAGCATGTTCAAGTGCGCCAGCGAGTTGATCTCGGGGACGGGAACGAAGTGGTTGCGGCGAAACCAGCCGATCTGGCCCTCGACGCCGCCTTTCTCGTGGGCGCCCTCGATTCCCGGCGTGCAGTAGAACGGCTCGATGCCGTAGTGGGACCGAAATGCGGTCCACCGGTCGGTCTCGACCCGGCGCCGCGTGAAGCCGAGCACCGACGCGACCGCGGCCTTCAGGTTGTCATACCGGATCTTGCCGAACGGCACGCCGCCCAGCACTCTGAAAGCGTGCTCGTGGCCCTCGAAGAACGCCTCCTGACCGCCGGAGGCGAACACCCTTCTCTGCACCATGCCAAGCTGAGGGATCATTGCCGTGCGGGACTCCGGTTGCATGGCGGACTCGGCTTGTAGGGTGAGCGCGTGGCTGATCAACTCATGGAAATCGTCGACTATGACCCGGCATGGCCCGATCTATTTGTTGAGCAGCAAGCCCGGGTCACAGCCGCTATGAGTCCCTGGCTGGCAGGAGAAGTCGAGCACATCGGCTCCACCTCGGTGCCTGGTCTGCGGGCGAAGCCCGTCATCGACATACTGGCTCCGGTGAGGTCACTCGAGGATGTGCAGCAGGCCGTTGGGCCGCTGTCGTCGGAGGGTTGGCTGTTCTGGGAGGATGATCCGTGCAGCCACTATCGGCTGTGGTTCCTCCGTCCGCAGCCGGAGGCTCGGACCCACCATCTCCATGTGATCGAGCGCGACCACCCGCAAGCTCAGGCACTGACCGCCTTCCGTGATGCACTGCGGGCGGATGCGGACCTGCGCAGTGAGTACGGAGAGCTGAAGGCCCAGCTGGTGGTGCGGCATCGGAGTAGTCGGAACGGCTATACCAACGCCAAGCTCGACTTCGTCGAGCGGGTCCTGCACGATGTCGGCGTCGAACCGCCGCCGGCGGAGCGGCTGCCGGAGTAGGCGACCATCGGCCCAATTGGTCATTGTGAGCGATCATAGAATTCCCCAGGTGGGGCCTCACACCTAGCCAAGGGCTCCGGCTCCAGCCTCACCATGACCGGCTTGGGTCCGTAAGCGTTCGGCCTGCTGTTTCTTGGTGGCGATGTGCCGAAGACTCTCTTGCAGGCCAGCGACTTCGCCGAGCCACTGCATGCGTTGGGCTTCTCCCAGACGCTTCCGGGTGTTGGTCTCGATCTCCAGCAGACGGGGTTCTTGAGCCAGGTCCAGGCGGAGCATGGGGCATCTGACGCAGGCGTTTTCATGCTGGCAGGGGGTTCCGTAGGGGCAGTCGCAGGTGCCGAGGGCAACCTTGCGGTGGCTGAAGTGGTCGCGGAATTCCTGCCACTCGGTGTCACTCGGCTCGCGGTACTCCTCGCTGGGGCGGTGGGTCCGGCGCTGGTCGACGAACTGCCGGTAGTGACGGATGACCTCCTCGGGATAGACCGCGACGTATGACTGAGTCGTGTTGAGATCGAGGTGGCCCAGTAGCTTCGCGGCGATGTGGATCGGCAGGCCGCCGTTGACGGTCTCCGTGGAGAAGATTCTGCGGAAGTCGTGGGGCGTGAACCTGAGCGGTGTCCCGTCGACATCGACGATGCCGGACCGCAGGGCGAGATCGGTGAGAAGCTCGCGGATGCGGTTGGCGGAGATGACCTGCAGCCGGTGCTGGGAGGGGCACTGGAACAGATGCGGCAGCGGCGGGCCGAAGACCCGCTCGTAACCGTCGTACCGGTTCAGCAGCGGCACCCGCTCGCCTGTGCCTTTGATGCGGCGGATGATCCGGGCGAGCACCGCGACCAGGTCCGGGTCGGCGGGGATGACGCGTTCGCGGTCGGTCTTGGACGGGCTGATCTGCAGCAGCGGCACCGTCTCGCCGGTGGGCGCCTGGTACTGGCGCAGGCTCAGGTGGGTGAGCTCCAGCAGTTCCTCGATCCTGGCCCCGGTGCGGCGCAGGACCTCGATGCCGGCCCAGGTCCAGAAGGCGTTGCTCTCCTCGCATTCGGCGTCAAACCGCGGGCCGGGCTCGTCGGTCGGGGTGATGAACAGCGCGGTGGGCCGCCAGTGGCTGCGCTCCCGGCCGGTGCGTCGATACCGCCGGTCCTCGATGGTGAATTCCTCGCCCGGCTTCGCGGATCGGGCCGCCTCCAGGAGGAGCGTTGCGCGGTGCAGCCGGCCCTCGGCGGCGCGGAGGAGCTGCGGGAGGACGGGGACCAGGGTGCGGGTGCGCTGCTGCATCCGCGCTTTCCGGTGCCGCGTCTCCTTGAGGTAGCCGCGGATGTCGGCTTCGCTGATCGGGCAGGGCGCGGCCCATTGCGCCCAGCGGGCCGGGTCTTCCATCGACCACTGCAACAGGTCCAGGTAGAAGGAGCGCACGGCCAGGAACACGCCGTGGGAAGTGTGGCGGGGACGGCCGTCGGGCAGGACCCGGACACGTTGCTTCCATTCCTGGGCCACCTCGTCGAGCAGGTTCAGCGAGGAGATTCCTGGATGGTGGCGTTCCAGGTCGCCCCAGAACAGGTCGGCCAGCATCTGAGCCTGGTTGACCAGGGAGCCATAGTCCAGGACGGCGGACCGCTCGGCGACGTAGTGCACGAGCACGTCACGGACCGCACGGTTGACGATCGGGTGGCGGTCGACCAACTCGGCAGGGGTGAGCTGACCGCGAGCCTGGGCCTGCCGCAGCGTCGGTGGTGAGTCCTTCAGGCCGCCGACAGCGTGCAGGATCTCGTAGGCAAACGGCAGCGACGCCACCGTGCGGCCGGTCGCCCGACGAACCCGGGCGTACTCGGTCAGGTCCTCCAGGTCGAAGTCCAGCAGGTCCTTGCCGGTCACGATGCTCATGCGGGTCAGCACGTTCAGGGCCTCGCTCGCGTGCTCGTCGCAGCCCTCGCGTCCGCCGGCACGCTCCCGAAGCTCGGTGAACAGGGGGGTCTGGTTGTGGCGCCGGTAGGCGTCGTAGACACCCAGCAGCCGACTGCCGAACAGCCACCCGTAGGTCGGCCGGACCACCTGAAGGACGATCAGGATGCCCAGACCCGTGGTGAATCGCGAGCGCATTCCGGCGCTCAGGCCCTGCGGCCCCCAGGCCGAGCCCTGGTCGTCGGAACCGCTCAGCAGCCATCGGTCCTGCCAGGTGTCAGCGGGGAATCCCTCCAGCCAGTCGAGCACCCGGGTCAGCGAGAGCTGCTGCCGCCACACATCACGGGAAGTCGGCTGGTCGAGGAGATCCCCGGCCAGCCGCGCGAGTTCGTCGCGTGGCGTACTCGCGCGCCCGTCGGCGGTGGCCGCTGGCCTTGGCTCCGGCAGCCGGGTTCCGGAGAGCGTGGCGGGGTCGCGGGGGCTGATCGGTGTGCGCGCAGTGCGGCCGTGCCGGGCGGCCATCAGTTGTTGCCGAACACGTCGGCGAGGTCGTCCGGGTCGTAGGTCCAGCCGGTGAGCGGCTGCGGTGGCTGCTTGGGGCGTGTGTAGTGCTCGTGGACCTTGGTGATGACCTCGTCGATCCTCGGCCGCAGGTAGCCGCTCGTCGTGGTGATCCGCCGGTGGCGCATCACCTGCTGGGCGTCAACAAGGGTGATGCCCGGGTCGTCGATCAAGCGCAGACACAGGGTGTGGCGCAGGTCATGCAGCGTGATGTTCGCCCCGATTCGGGCGTTGATCCGGTTGAGCACCGCCCGAAGCGCGGTGTAAGTCAACGGACGCGTCGGGCCGCGAAGGGTCCACCACACCGCCTCCTCGGGAGCGGGCCGGTGGCCGTCCTGGGCCAGCTCGCCGAGGTAGAGCGCCAGCCAGGCGAAGGCTTCCGGGGAGGCGGGGCACGCCTCTTTGGCTCCGCCCAGGCCCTTGGTCTGCACGTAGATCCGGCCCTCGCCCGGGTGGACGTCACTGATCGTCATGCCCAGCATCTCGGCGGCTCGCGCGCCGCTGGACAGGAACATGGAGAACAGTGCCCGGTCCCGGTGGCAGCCCAGCGAGTGGAACAGGTCCTCGACGACATCATCGGGAACCGCGCGGGGCTCGCGGTCGGCCTGCTTTTGCCGGTAGGCGCCCCGGCGGTGCAGCCGGAACGGCTCCAGCGGATTGTGATGCGCCTCCAGCCGACGCCCGTTGCGCGACTGCGGCGGCACCGGCGAGACCAGCGGCCCCTGACCGGTCTGCAGATGATGGTCGTAGAACGCCGCCAGCACCGACACTGCGTGGTTGATCGTCGCCGGGGCATAGCCCGTCTTCAGGTACGGCTTGCCGGTGCGTGCGTTCAGGGATCCGGGCGTGGGTGCGTCCGGGCGCCGCCGGTCCCGCGCGGGGTTGTGGCACGTCCGCAGCCACAGAACGAAGTCGCGTACGTCCACACGCTTCGCGCGGCTCCAGTCAACGTCCGCCGCGGCCAGGAACCGGAACCAGCGCAGCAGGTCAAAGGCGTAGGACCGGCAGGAGGCTGGGGTGTTACCACAGGCCAGCAGTTCCCGAAGGTACCCGCTGACCGGTGCGATCGGCCGCCCTGCACCATCGAGCACCACCCAGGGCAGCGTCGCGCCGGTGGTCGCCTCCACACTGCCGACCCGCGCCACCACCAGACCGGACATGTCGTGCTCGGGTATTGCCGCTTCGTGGTCCATCGCGTCTCCGTCTCATCGGGAACGTCCCGAACGGAGACTCCTCGCCCTCACCACGCCAACTAGCAAGACACGCCGATAGTGCGGTCAACGGGTCGGTGCACCGCCTTCCCGGAGAACGACAACCGCAGGCAGAACAAATGGCACTTCACCAGCTCGCCCCGCAAACGGACCGCGACCTCGCCGAAGTCGACCTCGGCTTCGGCGCCGGCCAGGTGCGACTGCTCGATGAACACCTGCGCCGGGCCACGGCCGGCCTCGACCCGAATCTCCGGCTTCCGCTTGGCGACGTAGGCGCGCACGACCTGGTAGGACACGTCGTCCATCGCGTGCTCGTTGATCAACCGGCGATAGATCCGGACCACCGTGTGACGCTGCTTCCTCGGCGCATCCAGATCAGCCAGCAGCATCTGGTCGATCACCGGCTTGAACGGATCCAGCTTGGAACGGCGAGGCGCGTACGGTTCCCGAGGTTGCGGCCACGCCGAACTCAGCGCCTTCTGAACAGTCCGCCAGCCCACCCGGTACTTGCGCTCCAGCGCCCGGTTCGACATGCCCTCGCGAGCGTCACGCCGCAGCGCGGCATACAACTCGACCTTCGACTGACCAGGCGGCATCGGCGGTGCTCCTTCACTGAGCACATTCACCTTGCCACCGCAACCCCGCGAGTGACACTACTTCTCACGAACAACTTCCCAGCTACTGAGGTTTTCGGGTTGTCGTCGGGGAGTGACGGTTCATGATCCCTGCGGTATGCCGGTGGTATGCGTTATCCGGAGGGTGGGGCCTGACCGCTGAGCGTCGGGCGTTTCGGGAGAAGATCCGGCTCCGGGCCGGTGAGAGGTTCGCGGCGGGCGAGAAGACCGCGGTGATCGCGAAGGACCTGCGGGTGAGTGTGCGGTCGGTGGAACGCTGGCGCCGTGCCTGGCGCGAAGGCGGCATGAAGGCCCTGCGTTCTGCGGGCCCGGCCAACTCTCCGACCGTCACCGATGCCCAGTTCGCCGTGCTCGAGGAGGAACTCGGCAAAGGTCCGTCAGCGCACGGCTTCGACGACGAGCGGTGGACTGTGGCCCGGGTCCAGACGGTGATCCGCCGGCGTCTGAGGCTGAGCCTGTCGGTGGCGACGGTGTGGCGGCTGTTGAAACGGCACGGCTGGTCATGGCAGGCGCCCGCCCGCAGAGCACTCGAACGCGATGAGCACGCCGTCGAACTGTGGAAGAAGGAGGTGTGGCCGAGGGTAAAAGCCTCGCGGCGGCCCACGGGGCCTGGATCGTCTTCGAGGACGAGTCCGGATTCTCCATGACGCCGCCTCGCGCCCGCACCTGGGGCCGGCGCGGACACACCCCCGTCATCCGAGTGAGAGGCCGCTCCCGCCGCAGGACCTCGGTCGCCGCCCTGTGCTGCTACAAGCCGGGCGTGAAAAGCCGTCTCATCCACCGGCCCCGCAACCACCTGCTCCTCACAGGCGCACGCAAGAGCTTCTCCTGGCAGGACTACCGCGACCTGCTCGTCCGTGCACACATCCAGCTCAGCGGCCCCATCGTGGTCGTCTGGGACAATCTCAACACCCACCTGGCGGCCGGGCTGAAACGGTACGAGGCCGAGCACGACTGGCTCAGCACCGTCCGCCTCCCGCCATACGCACCCGACCTGAACCCCGTCGAGGCCGTCTGGTCACTGGTACGCCGGGCCATGGCCAACACCGCCTTCGGCACACCTGGTGACCTCGACCATGTCCTCCGCCGGGAGTTACGCAGGATCCAGCTCCGGCCACACCTGATCGACGGCTGCCTCACCGCCACCGGCCTGACCCTCGCACCACCGACCCCACCCTGACAACCTCAGTAACCAGCCGGTGACATCCACTCAGACGGACAACTGACAACCCACAAACACCGTCAGAGCCATCCTTGCGAAAACCATTGGTGCCCGGCTTGCTCCGCTGATGGACTGACGTCCTACCGTGAGTCTGCCGCGTGACGGAGGTAGTGGTTGTGACAGGCTATGACGTGCTTGCCGAGGTGTACGAATGGCTCATCTCGGATGCAAAGTTGCCTCCAGCCGAGTTCGCTGCGTCGTTCGACGACGTCCTCAATCTCCTGCCGTCGAACGCTCACGTCCTCGACTGTTCGTGCGGAACCGGACAGTTGGCGGTTGGCCTCGCCGGTCGTGGCATGCAGGTTGTCGCAACTGACGCCAGCGAGGCGATGGTTCGTCGGACTGCAGAGTTGTCTGAGGAGTTCGGGGCATCCGTCCGGGCCGTACGGGCGAACTGGGAAGAGTTGCCCGACCATTTCCAGGACAACACGTTCGACATGGTGTTCTGCGTTGGCAACTCGCTTCACCATGCCGCGGGCGCGACAGGCAGGGGTGCTGCTCTGGAGTCGATGTCACGGCTTCTGCGCCCCGGCGGGCGCTTGGTACTCACATCCCGCACTTGGGAACTCGTGAGGGCCAGAGGTTCCCGGCTGGAGATCAGTGACCGACTCGTCCGCCGGAACGGTCGCGATGCCGTCGTGGTCTACCGCTGGGAGATTGCGCCGCATTGGGAGGAGGAGCACCACATCGAGATTGCGATCGCGCAAGTTGATGCGACCGGGTTGGTTCTTGTCCGCTCGGAACTGCTGTCCTGCTGGCCCTACCGGTACGAGGAACTCGAAGTCGAGCTGCACCGGGTCGGACTCCAAACGGAACTGAGCACGTTCGATCTTGAGGCCGAGAACTACATGGTGGTCGCGAGCAAGGTATAAACACCGGACTCTCAGTCCCTGGCCGGACCGCGCGGTTGCTCGCAGGACGCTTGCGCCCTCTCATCGGTGCGGGTTCAAGTGGTCAACGCAACGCCTCGGACGAGGAGTGCTCGTCGATCAGACGGCGGTAGATCCGGTGTGACGGTGTGGTGCTGTTTCCTGGTCGCGTCCAGATCAATGAGCAGGATCTCGTCGATCAGCAGCGTGAACGGATCCAGCTTCGACGGCCGCGCCGAAGCGGTTGTCGTGCGTGGCTGCGGCCAAGCCGAGGTCAGGGCCTTGTTGACCGTGCTCCAGGTGACGCCGTACTTGCACTGCAACGCCCGGTTCGACATGCCATCGCGGGAGTCGCGCCGCAGCGCGGCGTACAACTCGACCTTCGACTGGCCAGGCGGCATCGGGGGTGCTCCTTTACTGAGCACATCCAGCTTGACACCGCAACCCTGATGGTGACGTCAGAATTCGCGAACATCTTTCTGGGCCATCACCTGGTGCCGTCAGCTTTCACGAACAACTGACGTCACCAACTACCGACAGAACCACGAGGAACGCCGGCTGATAGCCGCTGCGGCTCACCGGTCACGCTGTCACCTGCCCAGTAGACCTCACCGGGGTGACGAGTTCGCCGACATGACCGACCCTGTGACGCCTGATGCCCTGCGAGGGGCAGGACTCGGAACCGAACTGGACCGTGGAGGCGGAACTCCGGGTCGGCGAGGTCACATCCCGGAGGGTAGGTGATGAATCAACCACCGGCTACACTCGTTGTATGACTCAGCAACCCCAATGGCTCACCCCCGAGGAGCAGGACGCCTGGCGCAGCTTCATTCGCATGCAGGAGAAGCTCGGCGGCCGGCTGAGCCGCTACCTGCAGTCGGAATCCAATCTGTCCGCCGCCGACTTCTCGGTGCTCGTCGACCTCAGTGAGGCCCCGGGTGGCCGCAAGCGCCACGTGGATCTCGCGAAGTGCTTGGAGTGGGAGAAGAGCAGGATGTCTCATCAGATCTCCCGTATGGCGAAGCGTGGACTGGTAGTCCGGCGGGAGTGTCCTGAGGACAGGCGCGGCGCTTTCGTGGTCATCACCCCGACGGGCCTGGAAACGATCGGGACGGCCGCGCCCCGCCACGTGGAGGCCGTCCGCCGACTGTTCATCGACCTCCTGACGCCGGAGGAGCTTCGCCTGTACGCCGGTGTGGCTAACCGGGTGGTCGAGCGCATCGAGGAGCAGACCTAGGGGTCGGAATAGAGGTGTGTGGGGACTCGTTGTAGAGTCGTAGTTGATATGTCAACCTCTTTGGAAAGGCTGAAGGCAATGCAGTTCGGTATCTTCACCATCGGTGATGTGGCCACCGACCCGACCACGGGTCGCACCCCGACCGAGCACGAGCGGATCAAGGCGATGGTCACCATCGCACAGAAGGCCGAAGAGGTCGGGCTGGACGTCTTCGCCACCGGCGAGCACCACAACCGGCCGTTCGTGCCGTCGTCGCCGACCACGATGCTGGGCTGGATCGCCGCACGCACCGAGCGGATCATCCTGTCTACGGCGACCACCCTGATCACCACCAACGACCCGGTGAAGATCGCCGAGGACTACGCGATGCTTCAGCACCTGGCCGACGGCCGCGTCGACCTGATGATGGGCCGTGGCAACACCGGCCCGGTCTATCCGTGGTTCGGCAAGGACATCCGGCAGGGCATCAACCTCGCCGTCGAGAACTACGCCCTGCTGCGCAGGCTGTGGCGCGAGGACGTCGTCGACTGGGAGGGGAAGTTCCGCACGCCGCTGCAGGGCTTCACCTCCACGCCGCGGCCCCTGGACGACGTACCGCCGTTCGTCTGGCACGGCTCCATCCGTTCCCCGGAGATAGCCGAACAGGCCGCCTACTACGGCGACGGCTTCTTCCACAACAACATCTTCTGGCCCAAGGAACACACCAAGCAGATGATCGACCTGTACCGGGAGCGGTACGCGCACTACGGTCACGGCACCCCCGAGCAGGCCATTGTCGGCCTCGGCGGCCACGTCTACATGCGCCGCAACTCCCAGGACGCCATACGCGAGTTCCGGCCCCGCTTCGACCAATCGCCGGTGATGGGCGGCGGGCTCTCCATGGAGGAGTACATGGAGCAGACCCCGCTGACCGTCGGCACCCCCGAGCAGGTCATCGAGAAGACACTCACCTTCCGCGAGTACGCCGGTGACTACCAGCGCCAGCTGTTCATCGTGGACGGCGGCGGAGTCCCGCTGGAGACCGCGCTGGAGCAGATCGAGATGCTCGGCCAGGAGGTCGTACCGGTGCTCCGCAAGGAGTTCGCCAGGAACCGGCCGGCCGACGTGCCCGAAGCCCCCACCCACGCCTCCCTGCTCGCCGCGCGAGACACAGAGCGCGCGGCGACCGCCGAACCGGCGGCCTGAGACCGACCGAAAGGACTTGACCATGAAGCCCCTGAAGCTGGTGGCCGTCTCGGCCGGGCTGAGCCTGCCCTCCTCCACCCGGCTCCTCGCGGACCGGCTCGCCGACGCCACCCGTCAGAACCTTGCGGACGCGGGGCGCGAGGTGGACGTCCAGGTGGTCGAACTGCGCGACCTCGCCACGGACATCGCCCACAACCTGGTCAACGGCTTTCCGGGGCCCGCCGTGCGCGGAGTGCTGGAGGCCGTGGAAGGGGCCGATGGCGTCATCGCCGTCACGCCGGTCTTCTCCGCCTCGTACAGCGGTCTGTTCAAGTCGTTCTTCGACGTGCTGGACAACACCGCGCTTGTCGGCAAGCCCGTACTGATCGCGGCCACCGGCGGCAGCTCCCGGCACTCGCTCGTCCTGGAGCATGCGCTGCGTCCGCTCTTCGCGTACCTGCGCGCGATCGTCGTACCCACCGCCGTGTACGGGGCGTCCGAGGACTGGGGCATGGCCGGGGACGGGCGCAGCGACGGTCTCGCCGCCCGGATCGGCCGGGCCGGCGGTGAACTGGCGGGGCTCATGGCCGGCCGCCCGGCCGTTGCCGCGACCCCCGAGACCATCGTGCCGTTCGAACAACAGCTGGCCGCACTCAAGTCCGCGTGAAGACGCGTGCTGAGCACGCCGTAGCCGGAAGGGAGGACCGAGGACCGATGACTGACAACTTCAACGACTACCCGGCGACCGACGGCGTCGCGCCCGACCGTTGGGCAAGTGCCCTGCACCTGTTCGACAACGGCGCCGGGGGCCCGCACGAGGAGACGACCCTCGAACGCTGGGAACGCGCCCGGCTGCTCTTCGAGGCCAAGGACTACATCGGCGCCGCACGGCTGCTGGCCGTCGTCGTCGAGGAGGTCCCGGAGCAGACCGGGCCTCGGCTGCTGCTGGCGCGTGCCTACTACCACTCGGCACAACTGCGGCGCGCCGAGGAGCAGTTGCGCAAGATCATCGACCGCGATCCCGTGGAGCACTACGCCCACCTGATGCTGGGCCGCACCCTGCAACGCCAGGGGCGCCACGACGAGGCGCAGCCCTGGGTGCGCATGGCCGCCGCCTTCTCCGGCGAGTTCCCGGACGACGCCTGAGCGGCGCGGGCCGTGAATGAGAAGGCGGCGGGCACCGGTCAACCGGTGCCCGCCGCCCGGGCGTTCGTCATCCCTTCGGTCCGAGGTGCATCCGAATTGCGCGGGCCGTGGGCGACGGAGGCGACCGGAGGCCGTGCTCTGGCCTTACCCGGGCAGAATGACGAGCTTGCCAGTCGCGTGGCCGGTACGGCTTTCGTCGAGCGCGGCGGCCGCTTCCGTGAGGCCGTAGGTACGTGAAACCGGAACGTGCAGGCGTCCCTCCTTGATGAGGGCCAGGATCTCGCGCAGCGCCTGGGCGCCGTTGCCGTCCGCGCCGTTGGTGTGGATCTGGATGCCTGTCCCGGCGGCGTCGAAGGCAACGAGGGTGAGGACACGGTCCGGCCCTCCGGCGAGCCGGATCGAGTCCGGGATCTCGCCGCGGCCGGAGGCGTCGATGACCGCGTCGACTCCGTTGGGAGCAAGAGCCAGCACGCGTTCGGCCAATCCCTCGCCGTAGGTGACCGGTATGGCGCCGTAGCCGCGGAGCATGCCGTGGTTGCGCTCGCCGGCGGTGCCGATCACGCGCGCGCCCCTGGCCACTGCCAGCTGAACCGCGAAGGTTCCCACTCCGCCGGCGGCAGCGTGGATCAGTACCGTCTCGCCCTCGGTGACCTTGAGCCGGTCGAGGACGGTCCAGGCGGTGCCGCCCGCTCCGGCGAGAGCGCCCGCCACGGCCCACGGCACCGCCGCGGGCTTGGCCACCAGTGCGCTGGGATCGGCCAGCGCGAACTGGGCGTAGGCCGGGGTCAGCGAGGACCCGAGTACCTCGTCGCCGACGCTGAACCCGGCCACCCCGTCACCGACCGCGTCCACCACGCCGGCCACATCGGCCCCGAGGCCGGCGGGTAGGTCCAGAGGAATCCGGTCGCGCATCGAGCCCTGGAGGATCTTCCAGTCGAAAGGATTGACACCGGCTGAGCGCACGGCCAGCCGCACTTGTCCCGGGCCTGGAACCAGGGGTGCTACGTCCACGACACGCAGCTCTTCGCTGGTCCCGTACTCGGAGAACTGCACTGCGAGAGACATTGCGTGGACTCCATCTTGTAGAGGGTGTGGGGTCACGGAAGGGAAGACCAGCAAGAGATGATGCGTCAACCATATGGCGACGCTCCGCTGGGTGATCGTCCAGCGGGACGTGACGGTTGGCGCATCGACATATTTCCCGCTCATCGTTGACGCATCAACTTGATGTGTTCAAGATGGTGATGGTTGATGCGTCAATCGCGTGATGCATCCCGGCCGATCAGGAGGCTGTCATGAACCCAGCCGTATCCATAAGGGATGTCGTGTCCCCGTCGCAGAGCAGGACGCAGCACGCCAAGGGCGTCATGCCGCTGTGGCAGGCGGCCGAGACGTACGGCCTCAACCCCACCCCGACGCGTTGTGGTTCGAGTGAACGTGGCGCACCTCTTGCTCGCGGAGCTGTCCGGTGAGCTCTGTGACCGCTTGCGCCCATCGTGCCCGCCGTACCCGACACGCGCCCGTCTCCACCCGCATCGCGTCGCGAGGAGTGACCTTGCCGCGGAGCGTTCGATGTGGAGCAGTGGGCGTGGCGGTGACCGTGCTCGCGTACGTCGTCCTCCTCCTGATGCTTGGAGGTCGGGAGTCCTTCCTCGTCGACGGCCTGATGTCTTCCGGCGCCGAGCGCGTCGGCCCGCATACGGCTGCCGTGGCGGACAGTGTGGTGGCGTTCGGGCAGGACGTGGCGCATGTTCTCGCCCGGCTCCAGGCCCTGGCCCAGTGGCCCTTGATCGCAGTGACCCTGGGCTGGCTGGCCCACCGAAATCAGGCCGTTTACGCGCGCGCCGCCATTGCGCTGCTGCTGTCCAGCGGGGCCGGCCTGGCGGTCTTCGCCGTGTATCACGGTCTGCCGGCGAGCGAGACGTCCCTTGTCCGTGACTACCTGGCGCTGCCGGGTGTGGGTGCGAGCTGGTATCTGCTGATGGCGTTGGCGGTGCTCGCGGGCGTCACGAACCTCCGGGTACGGGCTGCCGCCATGCTGATCGCGCCGGTCGTGGTCGCGGCAACGGTACTGGGCGCGGATCGCCCTCTGCTCGCTGCGCTGGCGGCCGCAGGCGCCCCGTTGACAGCGTGGTTCGCCGTGGAGCGGCTTCAGGCCCGGAACGGGACCCGGCGCGGTACGCCCGCGGATGCCTCCCATGCCGTGGAGCCGTCGGGAGAGATGGTTCCGCTCTCATCCAGTGCCGACGTGCCCGAGGTTTGGGCCGGCGCGGATCCCGTACCCGTGCTGAAGGCGGGCTGACGAACCATGGACGTCGATGCTCTGATCGAGGCGGCCGGATGGTGGTCGTACCTGGTGGTGTTCGCCCTCACGGCGGGGGAGACCAGCGCTTTCATCGGTCTGCTGCTGCCCGGCGAGACAGCCATCCTTCTCGCGTCCGCGATCGCGGGCCGGGGTGATCTGAACGTGGTGGCGCTCGCCGTCGTCGTGGTGGCCGGGGGCGTGACCGGTGACAATCTCGGCTATGCGCTGGGGCGCCGGTGCAAGCGGCGCCCGAACTCGCGACTGGCACGCCGCTTCCGGCCCGAAGACCGGATGGGACGGGCCCAGGACTTTCTGCTGCGGCATGGCGGCATGGCGGTGCTGACGGGCCGGTTCATCGGATTCGTACGGACCTTCCTGCCCTTCGCCGCCGGAGCGTCCGGCATGCCGTACCGCCGCTTCTTCCTCTACAGCACACTCGCGTCGCTCGTCTGGGGCATCGGCAATGTGCTCCTGGGCTACTACGCCGGTGCGGCCGTCATCGAGCTCCTGCACTCGGCGGGCCTGATCGCCGCGGCCGCGCTGGCCGCCGTCGCCGTCGTGGCCTTCGTCGCCGTACGGCTCCTCGCCCGCCGTCGTCGCACCAGGCGTGCCACGTCCTTGGTCGTGGCGTCGGGCGGGGCTCTCCAGGGCCCCGCGCGGGACGGAAAGCCGATTTTCACGTATTCACAGGAAGGCTGACTCATGGGATTCGAAGGTGCAGAGCTGGCGGTGGTGCCGCTGGACTCGGAACAGGCCACGGACGCGACCGTCACCGGCGCGAAAGCGGCCAACCTGGCGCGCGGCGCCACAGCGGGGCTGCCTACCCTGCCGGGGTTCGTGCTGGTGCCCGCGCAACTGACTCCCGGGGCGCCGGTCGGGGAAGACGCGGTGCGTTCCGCCTGGCGGGCGCTGGTGGGTGCGGCGGGGCAGGAGAGATCGCTGGTCGTGCGTTCCTCCTCCGCGCACGAGGACACCGAGGACTCCTCCATGGCGGGGCGTTTCGAGTCGGTGCTGGACGTGCGGGGGTGGGAGGAGTTCACGACCGCCGTACAGACCGTGCTGGACTCCGCCCGGCGGGTACTGCCTCTGCGGCCACCGGAGGGCACCTCGGACGGTGACGGGATGTCGGTGCTGGTACAGCCGATGCTGGTGTCGGCCGTCGGCGGGGTGATGTTCGGCGCCGATCCGGTCGAGGGCCGCACCGACCGCATCCTGGTCAGCGCGGTGCGCGGCGGACCGGACCAACTGGTCGACGGCAGCACCCAGGGCGTGCGCTACCAGCTGACCCGCATGGCGCGGCTGGTGCGCACCGACCCTGCCGAACACCGCGGCGACCGGTTGCTGTCGCACGGACAGCAGGCCCGGCTGGTGCGGCTGGCCAAGAAGACCGAGCGAATCTTCGGCGGACCGCAGGACATGGAGTTCGGCTTCGACGCCGACGGCAAGCTGTGGCTGTTCCAGGCGCGCCCCATCACCGCGATGGCCGCACGTCCCGCGCGTGGCGCCCGGCTGCTGGGCCCCGGTCCGGTCGCCGAGACGCTGCCCGGGGTCCTCCAGCCGCTCGAGGAGGACCTGTGGATGGCCCCCATGTCCCGCGGCCTCACCCTCGCCCTCGACATCGCCGGTGCGGCCTCCCGCCGCCGGCTGCGCAAGCTGCCGATGGTGACGACCGTGCAGGGACGGGTCGCCGCCGATCTGCACCTGCTGGGTGCCGTACCGTCCGCCCACCCGGTCCTGGACTTCGTCAACCCGGCGCCCGGCGCCCGCAAGGCGGGAGCGGCCTGGCGTGTCGGGCGGCTGCGCTCGGCGCTCCCGCTGCTGGCGGTCGACCTGATGGCCGACGTGGACCGGCAGCTGGCCGACTTCCCGCCGCCTCGGGAGCTGCTCAGCGGCCAGTTGCTGGACGCCGTCGCCTGGGGCCGGCAGGTGCTGTCCTCCCTGCACGCCCAGGAATCCCTGGCGGGCGCGCTGCTCGGCCTGGGCACCGGCGCGACGGCCGCGGGGGAGGCGCTGGCCGAGCTGGCGGAGGGACGGTCCCGGGGCCTGAGCGACGAGCAACTG
Source organism: Streptomyces sp. a15 (assembly GCF_059026085.1). Lineage (NCBI taxonomy): Bacteria > Bacillati > Actinomycetota > Actinomycetes > Kitasatosporales > Streptomycetaceae > Streptomyces > Streptomyces sp. A15. The sequence continues at coordinate 61,605 of NZ_JBWLKM010000054.1, forward strand.
ATCGAACGTCACCCCGTGCTTCTCGCCCTGCTGCCGCCCACCCTCGGCGACCGTGCACCGCTCCCGGCGACCACCGGGTGGACGACTGTACCGCGCGGTGTGGGCGCGCTGCCGGTGCGTGAAGGGCTGCGGCTGCGTATCCGCTGGGTGCAGGAGATGCAGGCCCAGATGGTGCGGGAGATGGGGCACCGGATCGGACCTGGCGAATGCGCACTCGGGCTGTCCCGCCTGGTGTTGCTGCGCTGGGAGGAACTCGTGCGGGCGGCGGACGGCGCGGGACTGCCGGCCGACCTCGCCGAACGGCTGCCCCGGCCGGACACCGGCCCGCTGCCCGCCGCGTTCCGCCTGGCAGACGGCCATCCCGTGGCCCAACTGCCGCCCGGACACCGCACATCCGGCGAGGGACAGGGGGCAGGCGGCGGCTTCGGCACCGGCACGGCCTGGGACGGCCATGGACCACGCCCCGACCATCCGGTGCTGGTGGTCCGGTCCCTGGACCCCGCCCTGGCCCCGCTGCTTCCCGGCCTGTCCGGACTGGTCGCGGAGACCGGCAGCGCCCTGTCCCACCTCGCGGTACTCGCCCGCGAGTACCGGGTGCCCACCGCGGTGGGCGTACCCGCCGCGGTGGACCGCTTCCCGGCCGGAACACCCCTGAGCGTCGACGGCGGGACCGGAGCGGTCACCGCCGACGACACAGACGACGACACCACCGATGTGGCGCCCCGCGCCACCACGAGACGAGAGGAGCCGGCGGCATGAAGGCCATCAGACTGGTCGGCTACACCTTCGGCGGTCTGTCCGCCGTCTACGCCGGCTACTACACCGTTCTCTACCTGACCCGCTGGGAATGGCAACGGGCCCTGATCTCCGCTGCCCTGCTGATCGTGGTCGAGGTCTTCCTCGCCACCGTCCTGCTGCTCACCCGGCTGACCCGGTTGGAGAGCCGCATCGAGCAGTCCGACGCCCGTGTGGAAGAGGTGCGCCAGCGCCTCGAACAGACCCGGACCCCGGCGTCGAACCGCTTCAACTGGCTTGCCTCGACCGACCTGACGGAACTGAACGGCACCAACCGCACGTTCGTCTTCGTCCCCGTCCTCATGGTGGCCGGTGCAGCCCTGTCAGGTCTCGCCCTGGTCATCCAGAAGGTGGCCGGAGCCACCGCACGGCCCGGCGCGGAGCGCCGCCTGGCCGGACGGCTGGCGGACCTCACCGCCCCGCCGGCCGCCGGTACGGCCGCCCTGGACAACCGGCCTGCCGTACCACCCGCCCGTACCGGGCGCAAGGTGCTCGCCGTCGCGACGGCCGTGGGCGGCCTGCTCCTGGTGCCGCTGCTGTGGTCCGCGCTGGCGGATGCCACCCAGACACGGGCCGAGGAGGCCCCCGCTTCGGCGAGCACGACCATGGTCTTCCGCGTCGATACCCGCGGCGACCGGAGCACCCAGGCTGTCCAACTGGCCGCGCAGGACCTGTGGGAGACCTGCCGCCGCTCCACCGCCGCCCAGAACGACAACGCCACCCTGAACCACATGCAGGACGGCGTCTATGCCGGCGTCGTCCGTCCGGCCCTCCCTCCGCACGACGTAATGCGCCTGCGCGGCTGCATCGAGGACGCCAACACCAACCGCACCAGTGCGGTTGTCCTGGGGGAGGGGCAGGCCGAGTACCGGGACTGAGCGCGGCTTGGACGCTTCCGCGGCTTCGGGTCGTACATATACCGCATACAGTTCCAGCGCGCTTTGGTTGCCGACGGCCGTGGTCGGCAGTTGCTCGCTCAGTGGGGGGAGGAGGAGCAAGGCGCATGTAGATCATCGGCGGGCTGCGCCGAGGGGCGCAGATCGGCGAACTCGCCGCGCTCCTGGATGAGGATCGGGTAGGAGGGCCGGTTTGCCCGACCCTCCCCCCACACCACCGGACATGCGGGCCTCGCATCCGGCGGTTCGT
>NZ_JBWLKM010000055.1:0-62475 GCF_059026085.1 Streptomyces sp. a15
TCGCCGAGTACAAGAACACCGGCGCGGGCGCGGGTTCCGCGAGCTCGGACCGGCCTCAGCTGACGGACGCGCAGGCCGCCGGCCAGGAAGTCGCGGACTGGCTGGGGGACTGGACGCCTACGGCTTCCTGAGGCGGGCGAGGGGCCGGTGCGGCGAGAGTGCCGACCGGCCCCGAAGGTGTGCACCCGATCCGAGCACCCCTCCTAGCGCGGGGGGACCGGGCGGTCGTAGACGTTGTTCGGGGTCACGATCTCGGTGATCGCGCGGGCGACGAGCGAGGAGGGTTCCTGGCCCTCGTGCGTGATGTCGGTGTTGAGCAGAAGCACCAGGGTGGCCTTCTTCGAGGGCAGGTAGACGGTCACGCTCTCGTATCCCGGGATGGAGCCGTTGTGGCCGATCCAGCCGCCGCTCTTGAAGATGCCGAGTCCGTAGCTCGTGCCGGGGTAGCCGGTCGGCAGCATCCTGAGGCGCTGCCGCTGGGTCTCGGGGCTGAGCAGCGTCCCGGTGGCGACGATCCGGGCCCAGCGGCGCAGGTCGTGCAGGTTCGAGATCATCGCCCCGGCGGTCCAGGCCCAGCTGGGGTTCCAGTCCGTGGAGTCCTCGACCTCGCCGCTCAGCGTCTGGTTGGTGTAGCCGCGCGCGTGCGGCTCGGGGAACTCGGGGCCGGTGGGGAACAGCGTGTGGCGCAGGCGGGCCGGGCGGAGCACCCGCTTGTCGATGAAGTCGACGGCGCTGATGCCGCTGACCTTCTCGATCACCAGACCGAGCAGGACGAGGTTGCTGTTGGAGTACTGGAACTCCTCGCCCGGCGCGAAGGTGTTCGGGTGCTTGAAGCCGTACGCGAGCACCTCCCGCGGGGTGAACGAGCGGCTCGGGTCGCTCAGCAGGTCCTGCACGAAGTCCGGGTCCTCGGTGTACGGGAACAGCCCGCTGCGCATCTCGGCGAGATGACGCAGCGTGATCCGGTGACCGTTCGGCACGCCCTTGACGTAGGCGGAGATCGGGTCGTCCAGCCGGATGCGCCGGTCGTCGACGAGCTTGAGCAGCGCGGTGACTGTGAAGGTCTTGGTCTCGCTGCCGATCCGCATGAACAGGTCGGTGGACATCGGCTCGCGGGTGACCTTGTCGGCGACACCGGTCGCGCGGACGTAGTTCCCCTTGCCCGGCATCCACAGTCCGACGACGAGACCGGGGATGCCGGCCTCCCGGCGGACGTCCGCGATGGCCCGGTCCAGCCGGGCGGTCAGTTCGGAGCCGAGACCGTCGCGGACGTCCGGCGGGCACTCGTCCTTGTCCTTGACGTACCGGTCGGCGGCCGCGGTGTGGACGGCCGTGGCGGGAGTCGCTGCCATCGGGGCCAGCACGGATGCCGCGAGCAGCGCCGCGGCGAAGAGTCTGCGGGAGGGGGTGCGTCGCATGTCAGGGCGTCTCTTCCTGATCAGGGGCTCGGACGGCTCAGACGGCAAGGTCACCATCCGTCCCACGGCCGGAGGTCTCCTTTCCGTACGGCGTCCAGCGAGTCCACTCGTTCGGAGCCGGTGGCGCGTCGCGGCCCGCCGCAGCGGTGCGGGCGCCCCGTGGGATTACCGTCGGCGGCATGGACGGTGACCGCCGAGGATGGCGCCAGTGCTTGCTCGGCGGCGCGGTGTTTGCCGTGTGCATGGCCGGCACCACGCTGCCGACTCCGCTCTACGGCCTCTACCAGGAGAAGCTCGGCTTCTCCGAACTGACGGTGACCGTCGTGTACGCCGTGTACGCCTTCGGGGTCATCGGCGTGCTGCTACTGGCGGGCAACGCCTCGGACGCCGTGGGCAGGCGTCCGGTGCTGCTGGCCGGCCTCGGGTTCGCGGCGGCGAGCGCCGTCTGCTTCCTCCTCGCCACCGGGCTGGACTGGCTGTACGCGGGCCGGCTGCTGTCGGGGCTGTCCGCCGGCCTGTTCACCGGGGCCGCCACGGTGTACGTGATGGAGCTGGCACCGTACGGCGGCGCCTCCCGGGCCACCTTCGTGGCGACCGCCGCCAACATGGGCGGACTCGGCTGCGGTCCGCTGCTCGCCGGAGTGCTGGCACAGTACGCCGCCCGGCCGCTGTACCTGCCGTTCGTCGTCCACCTCGCGCTGGTGGCCGGCTCGGCCGCCGTCCTGCTGTGGCTGCCGGAGACCGTACGCGAGCGACGCCCGCTGAGTACCGTACGGCCGCGACGGCCCGGCCTGCCTCCGCAGGTACGTGCCGTGTTCGCGCCCGCGGCGACCGCCTCGTTCGTGGGGTTCGCGCTGTTCGGGGTATTCACGTCGGTCAGCCCGGCGTTCCTCGCGCAGTCCCTGGACGTCGACAACCACGCGGTGAGCGGGCTCGTCGTCGCGCTCGCCTTCTTCGCCTCGACCGCAGGGCAACTGGCGGTCGGCCGGGTCGGCGTGGAACGCTCGCTGCCGCTCGGCTGCGCCGGCCTCTTCGCCGGACTGGCCCTGCTCGCCGGCGCCCTGCACTGGGACCTGCTTGCGCTGGTGATCCTGAGCGCGCTCGTCGGCGGTGGGGGTCAGGGGCTGGCCTTCAGAGGGGCGCTGTCGGCGGTGGCCGAGGCGGCTCCCCCGGATCGTCGCGCATCCGTGATCTCGACCCTGTTCGTGGTGGCGTACGCGGGCATCTCGGTGCCGGTGATCGGTGTGGGCGTACTGACGGAATCGATCGGCCTGGAGGGAGCGGGGTTGGTCTTCATCGCGTGCATGACCGTCCTGGTGTCGACCGCGGGCGTGTACCTGCTCAGGCGGTCGGTCCGGGTCACGCCGTCTCGCTCTTGACCTTCGCCAGGAAGGACGACCAGGAGGTCGCGCCGAAGACGAGCACGGGGCCCTGGGGGGCCTTGCTGTCGCGGACGGGGACGAGGTGCGTGTAGCCGTGGGCGACCTCGACGCAGTTGTTGTCTCCCCCGTCGCTGTAGGACGACTTGCGCCATTCAACGGTGGTGAGGTCGAGGGTGTGCTTCATGGTCTGTGCTCCTCCACTACGTCCCTGACGAACGCGAGTGATTCCGGCGGGGACAGCGCCAGGTCCCTGAGCCGATCGTAGGACAGTCGGTGCCGCAGAACCCCCGTCGGATCCTCGGTCAACTGGCCTCCTGCGTTGCCTTCCGTGTAGGCAACGGCGCTTCCGTCCTCCTGCCAGAGCAGCGTCAGTGACGCGCTCATGTGGTGGTGCAGCCCCGCAGCGAAGGGCAATACCTGAAGCGTCACGTTGGGCCACATCGCAGCGGTCTTGAGATGAAGCAGCTGGTCATGCCAGACCTTGGCGTTTGCAGCAGGACGGCGGAACGCGAACTCGTCCACGACGATCCTGACGTTGGGCTCCGGTTTCTGCCGCAGCAAGTACTGCCGTCCGATACGCGCCGCCACCTGTTCCTCAACCAACTCGCCGTCCTCAGGTGTTGTCTGGGCTCCAGACAACACCTCGCGGGCGAACTCCTCGGTCTGTAAAAGGCCCGGGACTCCCAGCGTGAACTTCCACATGATCCGCGCCGTCGCCTCCAGCTCCATGAACCGCTTGTACTGGTCCTTGAACGCATCCAGCCGCGCCGCGTGCCAGTGCCGAACCAGCAGGTCACCGGCCCCGTAGTACCCGTCCAGGTCCTCCATGACGGTCACCTTGGAAAGCCGCTCACCCGTCTCCAAACGGCTGAGGTAGCTCTTGTCGTACCCGGTCTCGTCGGCCAGCTGCCCCAGCGACTTCCCCGCCTTCTCCCGCAGGAATTTCAGCGTCCGGCCCAGTACGGCCCGCCCCGACTCCCGCTGTCCGTCAGCCGATTCGCTCACGTCACCCCTCACCGTTGCCTGGGGCCGCAGACAACACCGACCCCCTTCCGCAGCGTACGTGCGACCAGTGACGATCGAGCCACGAACGGTAATCACCGCTCGTCAAGTCACTGAGAGGAGCACCGACATGAGGGAACGCATCGCGGGCCTCTGCGCATCACTGCTGCTGGCGATCATCCGTGCGCTACTGCCCGCCAGGGGCCGCCACCGAACCGCTCCCACCCAATCGCCCCTCCGGGAAGTGATGTTGGCGCCCCCTCTCGACGCCCAGTCCTTTGAGCAGGACACGCCGCTCGTACGCCCGTACCTCCTCACCGCGGAAGAACGCCACGAGCGCAGACTCCAGCGGCAGCGGCGTCGCGCCCTGTGGCTCGCCGTCCACGGCATCGACGTAGGCCCGCGCCACATCCACGGCATGGAGGTCTCCGCGTGAGCACCTCCGAGCACCCCCGCACCGCCGACGTCCTCCGTCTGCTGCCCTGGAGCACCCCCGAAGGCAACCCCTGCTACCTCAGCACCGACAGCGACCACAGCAGGCTCTCCCAGCTCGCCGACGACCTGGAAGAGGCCCAGATCGACTCGGGCGAACAGGTACTCGCGGGAGCCAGGGCCGTGCTGGCCGACCCCAAGGCCGGCGAGCGAGCCGTGCGCTTCGCGCTCACCAGGGCGGCGGAATGCCTGGCGGACCTCCTCCGTATCGCGGTCAGCCGTGGCGAACGCATCCCCCGGAGGGAACCGTGAACCTCAGTCTCACCGTGTCATCGCCCGCATCCTCCAGCACTCCGCACCCGGCAAGCTCTACCGTGGACGTCCGGTCATCACACGCCGTCCCTGCCGGAGAAGAGAAACCGATCATGGCTCACGAGGTGGATCCCCACTCCTGCGAGAGAACTCCCGAGGCGATCCGAGCCGCTCTGCAGCGGCGACCCGACTGGCTGCAGGGCTTCGAACAGGACTGGCTCAGCGCGGCGGCCGAGTTCGATCAGGCCGCGCTCGACGCCGTGACCGACAAGTGGTTCCCCTTCGCCCTGGCCTGCGCGACGCCCGGCTACCTGGAGGAGGTCGAGCAGACGGTCAAGCGGATGACCGAGGGCGACACCGAGGGCATGGTCTTCCGGGACTCGGACGGCAACGCCTACGACGCCGAGAACCGGCCGATCGACGCGGGCAGGTCGGGGTGAGTGCGTACGCGATCAGATACGTCGACCGCGCGGCTCAGCGAAAGGCCGTGTTGAGCCTGCCCCGACGCGCTTCCTTGGAGGATCTGGAAAAGAGGCTCAGCCTCAATCCGTTCGGTCCGCCCGCGATCAGCAACCGGGACAACAGCTGGTCGGCCGCCTTCCAGGGCGGCTTCATCACCTACGTGGTGTCCAACCGCCACGTCGTCATCAACGTCATCGACCTGGTGGCCGTCTGACCAGGAGAGCTGGGGCCGCTCAGCTGTCCGGCAGCGTTCCTGGCAGGTCGAAGGTCTTCGTGCGGCCCGTCCCCGTGTCGACGCGGGTCACCGTCTTCTCGGTGTAGAAATGCCAGCCCGCCGAGGTGACGGTGATGTCGAGGGAGGCCGCCACGCCCTTGATCCGGGCTCGGTGGAGTTCCTTGCCCGTGGTGGTGTCGAGCTCCATGATCTCCTTGTCGTCGCCCGTCGCCGCCGCGAGGAGGAGCGAGGAGCCGGTTGCCGTCACCGCGTCGCGATGGTTGGCCTCACGTTCGACAGACGGTCCAGCCGAGCCATGCGTACGCATTGGCTGCCGTCTGTGGCTGTAGGGGCTTGGCCGCCCGGCTCCCGAGGGCATCCGGGCCGCCACAGCAGAAGTCGCACGGCACGGACATCGGCTGCGTGGCCCGGATAGAGTGGGGGCGAGCCGTGACTGGCGTGTCGAGATGGGCGTAACCATCGGGGAGCGGCTTCGTCACATGGACGTGTGCCGCGCGCCTGGGCTTCTTGGGAGCAACCTGGGAGGCACCGTCGTGGTTCGGCACTTATACCCCTCACCCTTGGGCATCGGTCGGCCCTTGTTGGTCGGGATCGTCAACATCACTGCCGACTCGTTCTCGGACGGCGGCAGGTTCCTGGCCGCCGAGGATGCGGTGCCGCATGCGCGGCGGCTTTGGTCGGAAGGGGCCGACATCGTCGAGCTGGGCCCTGCGGCCAGCCACCCGGGCGCCCAGCAAGTGACTGCCGCTGAGGAAATGCGGCGGCTGACCGTCGTCATCGACCGGCTGGTCGCCGAGGGTGTGCCGGTGTCGGTCGACTCCTTCCTGCCGGAGACCCAACGCTTCGCAGCGGCTCGTGGGGCCGCGTACGTGAACGACATCCAAGGCTTCCCCGACCCGGCCCGGTACGAAGAACTCGCCGACACCGACTGCCGACTCATCGTCATGCACTCTGTGCAGCGCATGGGACCCGCCACCCAGGTCAAGACCGATCCCGCCGTGGTGTGGGCGGGGATCGAGGAGTTTTTCGCCGAGCGGCTGGCTGCGCTGGAAGCGGCCGGCATCGGCCGGGAACGGCTGGTCATCGATCCAGGGCTGGGCTACTTCCTGGGCACAAGTCCGGAACCGTCGCTGAGAGTCCTGGCACATCTTGAGCAGTTGAAGGCGCGGTTCGACGTGCCGGTCCTGGTTTCCCCCTCCCGGAAGTCGTTTCTTCGGGAGCTCACCGGGAGCAGTCTCTCGGGTATCGGTCCGGCAAGTCTGGCGGCGGAGCTCTACGCGGCCTGCCACGGGGCGGACTACATCCGCACCCACGACGTTGCCGCCGTCCGCGACGCACTCACCGTCTTCAACGCCCTGGACGCGGGCAAGGCAGGTGCGTGATGGAGCAGCGAGAGGCGATCGTCGCCGTGGTGCGGCGAGGCGCGCGGGTGCTCGTCATCCAGCGGGGCCCGCTGGCCCGGCTGCCGGGGTACTGGGCGCCCCTCAGCGGGAAGTTGGAACCCAGTGAGACGCAGGAGGAAGCCGTGGTCCGGGAGGTGCATGAGGAGGTCGGCCTGAGGGTCACACCCGTGGCCAAGGTCTGGGAGTCGCAGACCGAGGACGGCGCCTTCCGCCTGCACTGGTGGACCGCCGAGGCAGAGGAAGACGAGGTCGTGATGCAGCCGGGCGAGGTGAGCGACGTGCGCTGGGTCACGCCGCAAGAGTTCGCCCGGCTTCAGCCCGTCTTTGCGGCCGACCGCGTGTTCTTCGACCGCGTGCTGCCTCAGCTCTGACGCCTCAAGTCGCTGTGTGGGCGGTCGGCAGGAGCCGTCGGCCGCCCACACGCTTCCTGGTGTGTCAGGCCAGGATCTCGTGCAGCCAGGCCCGCTCGGCGCGGCTGGTGGCGCGGGCCATGACGAGCATGCCGCAGCGGCGGCCGGGATACGGACCGGCGCGTTCTACATCTGCTTGGGCCTGCTCGGCGGCGCCGTCAGTTCCCTGTGGACAGCCCTGCCCGCCGCCCCCGTTTTCGGCATCGCTCCGGGATCGGACTGCTCGCCACCGTCTCCACCTCGCTCACCGCTGCCCTCGCAGACGGCGACTGGCGCGAGCCGGCCGATGTCACGTTCTTGGCAACGGCCCTCCGGAATCGCTCTGCTCGACGTCGGCTCCGCCTTCTGGGGCCTGCTCGCCGGGCTGCTCACTTCTTCTCCGCCGGAGACGGCGCCGGCTGGACTGAGGCAACTCCCCGCACCCCGCGCTCACCCGTGCGGGGGCTCTGCATGGCCGGCGCCCGCTCACCGCCGCATCATCAGCGTGTCCTCCGCCCTCCCCTCCAGCACCCCCGGCACAGGCCCCGCCAGTCGCGCATACGTCCCACCCCGGGCCACCAACTCGGCGTGCGTGCCAACCTCCACCAGGCGTCCCTCGTCGACGACCAGGATGCGGTCGGCGTCGGGGGCGAGGCTCAGGTCGTGGGTGATCATGATGGTCGTACCGCCGGACATGAGGCGGCGCAGCGGTCGGACGATCTGGCGGGCCGCTACCGAGTCGAGGCCTGCCGTCGGTTCGTCGAGGACCAGGACGGGGGCGGCGCGGAGCATCGCGCGGGCGATGGTGATGCGCTTGAGTCGGCCGCCGGAGAGGGCTGCCGTGCCGGGGGCGATCCGGGTGTCGTAGCCGTCGGGGAGCGCGGTGATGAAGTCGTGCGCGGCTGCGGAGCCGGCGGCCCGTTCGATGTCCGCGTCGGTCGCGCCCGGGCAGCCTTTACTGGCCGAAGGCCAGCCCCTGTCCCGCCAGTCGAACCCGGATCCCGTCCTTCTCCACCCGCACGTCCCGCAGCCACAGCTCCCCGCGTTCCGGCTCGGGCAGCCGGAAGCCGAGGGAGAGCTGGTCGGCGAGGACCGGGCGGGTGAGCCTGGAGAGGGCGTCGAGGAGCGCCGGGTCGAGGCCGAGGCGGTCGAGTACCTCGGGGTGGGCCAGGGTCAGGTCGAGGAGGTTGACCCGCATGGCCTGGTGGACGAAGTCGCGGGAACCGGTCAGCGCGGCGAGCTTGTCGTCGTTGCGCAGCGCCTCGCGGACGGTCGCGTCCGGCACCCCCATGCGCCGTACGACCGACGGCACCCCCAGCAGCGCCCGCACCTTGCGCGTCTCCCGGGCCAGCCGGCTCACCGACTTCGGCGTCAGATGCAGACCCTCCGAGGCACGAACACCGGGCCGGTACGTCGCCAGGTCCCCCACGTCCAGACGCATACCGCCGATCGTCGTGGCAATGCCCTGGTCGCCTGCGCGCCCGATGCGTACGTCGGCCCGCAGCCGCAGGTCGTGTCCGGCGACCGGCAGCGTGCCGCGCGCCAGGATCCGGTCCCGGCCCTGTCCCGTGAACGTCACCTGGGACGCGCCGAGTTCACGGTTCAGGTCGGCGAAGGAGAGCAGCACGTCGCCGTTCAACTCCGGCACCCGGGCCCCGCGCACGGAGGTCGGCCCGTCGCCGTCGAGGGTGATGTCCCGGGCCGTCGCCGACACCGAGGCCAGCGTGATCCGGTCGGCCGACACGTCCGGAACGGTCACCTTCACCGAGTCCAGGCGCCCGTCGACGAGTTGGGGCAGGAAGGGGAAGCCGTCGATCTTCACCTCGGGTGCCGCGGTCAGTTTCAGGCGGTCCTTGAGGGCGTCCGCCGCCCGGTGCTCGGCGTAGAGCACGGCCCAGCGGTCGGCGAGGGTGAGGAACGCGGCGAGCACCAGCAGGCCCGCCACCGCCTTCAGCGCGAACGGCAGTCCGGCGAAGCGACCGCGCCTACGACGCCGGCCGCCCCGGCGGTGCTGGGGCGGGGACCAGGGTTCGTCCCCGCCCGGCACTTCAGGTACATCAGATACTTCGGATACTTCGGATACTTCAGGCAGGTCTGCGTAGGGATGCGTCGATATGTGGTGGGGGGCGCGCATCGATCCATCCGACCACGCGTGTGCCCCCCACCCGCAACCTCAACCCGAGGTATGCGACTCAGCTCACGATCTACTTGCTAATGCTCTACTGCTCTACTGCACGACCGTGATCCGGTTAGTCACCGGCGGCGCGATCGGGCTGGTCGCCGACGAGTTGGCCGTCAGGTACTGCTCCAGAGCCGCCAGGTCGTCCCCGCCGACCAGGTCGTTCGTGCCCAGGCCCAGCGTCGTGATGCCGTCGCCGCCGCCCGCGAGGAAGCTGTTCGTCGCGACGCGGTAGGTGGCCGCCGGGTCGATGGCCGTGCCGTTCAGCTTGACGGTGTCGGCGAGGACGCGGTCCGCGCCGGTCTTCGTCATGTCGAGCGTGTACGTCAGACCGGTCGACGGCAGCAGGATCTTCGGCGCCGCCGCGTTCGAGCCGCTCACCTGCTCCTTGAGGATCTGGATCAGCTGGGCGCCGGTGAAGTCCTGGAGGTTCACGGTGTTGGAGAACGGCTGCACCGTGAAGCCCTCGGCGTACGTCACCACGCCGTCGCCCTCGGTCCCCTTGGCCGCGTAGGTGAGGCCCGCCCGGACTCCGCCCGGGTTCATCAGCGCGAGGTCCGTCTCCGGGTCGAGCTCCTTGCCGTACGCGAGTTGCGCGTCGGCGATGAGGTCGCCCATCGGGGACTCGGTGCCGGTGCTGGGTATGTCGGCGGTGATGTAGCCGATCGGGCGGTTGCCGATGGGCGCCGCGAGGGTGTTCCACTTGGCGATCAGCTCGGTCATGTCCGTCGCCTTGGGGACGGTCCGGGTGACCACGTGGTTCGCGGACGGCACGGCCGTACGGGCGATGTCACCCGTCCAACGGTCGTACGTCAGCGTGGTGTCCGTGTAGAGGCGGCCGAAGGACGCGGCCGAGGTGACCGTACGCGGCTTGCCCGCCGGGTCGTTGATGGTGCACGCGTACGCGGCGTGGGTGTGGCCGGTGACCAGCGCGTCCACCTGCGGGGTGATGTTCTTGGCGATGTCGACGATCGGGCCGGAGATGCCGTCGCCGGCGCCCGGGGAGTCGCAGTCGTAGTTGTACGCGGTCGAGGCGGGCAGGCCGCCCTCGTGGATCAGCGCGACGATCGACTTGACGCCCTGCCTCTGCAGCACCTTGGCGTACTTGTTGATCGTCTCGACCTCGTCCTTGAACTTGAGGCCCTTGACGCCCTCGGCGGAGACGACGCCCGGGGTGTCCTCCAGGGTCACGCCGATGAAGCCGACCTTGACGCCGTTCTTCTTCCACACCCAGTAGGGCTTGAGGATCGGCTTGCCGGTCTTCTCGTCCAGGACGTTCGCCGCGAGGTACGGGAAGTCGGCGCCCTCGAACTCCTCGTCCGTGTAGCAGCCGGCGGTCGGGTGGCAGCCGCCGTTCTGCATACGGGCCAGCTCCTTGGCGCCCTCGTCGAACTCGTGGTTGCCGACGGAGGTGACGTCCAGGTCGAGCTTGTTCAGCGCCTCGATGGTGGGCTCGTCGTGGAAAAGGCCCGAGATCAGCGGGGAGGCACCGACCATGTCGCCGCCGGCCGCCGTGATGGAGTACTTGTTGCCCGCGCGGGCCTGGCGCAGATGGGTGGCGAGGTACTCGACACCGCCGGCGTCGATGGTCTTCGTCGTCCCGTCCTCGTGCACCTCGGTGACCCGGCCGGAGGAGCCGGACGGCGGCTCCAGGTTGCCGTGCAGGTCGTTGAACGACAGCAGCTGCACGTCCTGGTAGCGGCCCGACGTCTGACCGCCGGGCTTGCCCTTGGTCTCGCCCGCGTTCGCCGCCGAAGGCAGCGCGGCCGCCAGCGCCCCGGCCGTGGCGAGACCGGCGGCCGCGGCCACCAGCCGGTACGTACGACGTCTGCGGTGCTGCTGCGACTGAGATGTGGCTGGCATACGCCCCCCTGTGTTTCTGGTGAGGAAGTGGGTGAGGAAGTGGCCCCGTCCCGGCGCAGCCTAGGGTCAACGCGCGTAGCGCGACAGAGGTTTCGTGGTTACATCCTGGTTGCTTCTTTGCCGCCACTTTGCCGCGGCCTCCCCTTACCCTCGTACGCATGACCAGCGATGACACCGCACAGCCCGGCATCTCCCGCTCGATCGAAACGCACTCCGCACTCGCCCCGGACCGGACCGAGGCAGTGCTGGAGCTGCTCGCGGAGGCGGCCCGGAACGACGGGCAACAGGCGGTGTCCGAACAGGGGCGGTTGCAGTTGCGGGGCGGCCCACGCGAAGGCGTGTCCCATTTGCTCCTGTCTGTGGGTCCCGAACTGGTCGGCTACGCCCAGTTGGAGGACACCGACCCGGTGGAGGCGCCGGCCGCCGAACTGGTCGTCCACCCCGCGCACCGCGGCCACGGCCATGGACGCGCCCTCGGCTCGGCCCTCCTCGCCGCGTCCGGCAAGCGGCTGCGGGTGTGGGCGCACGGCGGCCACTCCGCCGCGCGGCACCTGGCGCAGGTCCTCGGCCTGACGCTCTTCCGCGAACTACGGCAGATGCGGCGCCCGTTGGCGGGGCTGGACCTGCCCGACCCGGTGCTCCCCGAGGGCGTGACCGTCCGCACCTTCGTCCCCGGCACCGACGACGCCGCCTGGCTCGCGGCCAACGCGGCGGCCTTCGCCCACCACCCCGAACAGGGGTCGCTCACCCAGCGGGACCTCGACGACCGCAAGGCCGAGCCGTGGTTCGACCCCGCCGGCTTCTTCCTCGCCTTCCGCGGCGACGAACTGATCGGCTTCCACTGGACGAAGGTCCACGCGCAGGAGCGGCTCGGCGAGGTGTACGTGGTCGGTGTACGGCCGGGCGCCCAGGGCGGGGGACTGGGCAAGGCCCTCACGACGATCGGGCTTCGGCACCTTGCCGGACAGGGGTTGCCTACGGCGATGCTGTACGTCGACGCCGACAACAAGGCGGCGGTGTCGGTGTACGAGCGGCTGGGGTTCGTGACGTACGAGACGGATCTGATGTACCGCACGGAGACGTGACAGGCCGTGACAGGCATGGGGGGCGTATCAGGCATGGGCAAGTGGGTCGTGATCGCGGAGTACCGCAGCGGTGACTACGACGAGAGCGAGTTCCTCGACGCGGGGAGCACGAAGTACCAGGCGCTTGAGGTACTCCACGGCCTCATCCACACGTATCTGCCGCGGTCCGGGATCAACGAGAAGTGGCGCCGGGTGTACCGGCTCGCCGACCGCGAGTCGTATGTGGTGATGATCAAGGGGTCGGTGACTCTGTGGCACTGCACCCTGCGGGTGGCGGAGCTGGTCTTGGACTCGGCCGATCCGGCCCTGGCCAAGGCGGTGCAGGCGGAGGGCGCGGCAGCCCAAGCGGCTGCCGCGCCCCAGGACCGGATCCCGCCCGGCTATCGCTAGGGCAATGTCCGGCGGATCAGGTCGCAGGAAATCGGCGCTGCCTGATCGACGCCCCAGATCGGCGCCCGCCGCAGATCGGCGCCCGCCGCGGAGCGGCTGATGTCACTGCTGCCCCGCGTCTGCGGCATGATCCGCCGGACATGCCTAGGGCGATCCTGGCACGGCACCCCGCGGGTGGCGCCGCAGCACGTGCCCCCGCCGTACCGGCTCCGGCCCGCACACCCCCCACACCAGCACCGCCGCCGCCAGCACCACCGCCCACCGTTCGTGGGCGGCCTCCCACCGCGGGTCGTCGGGCGAGACGAACAGGGACCAGCGGTGCGGCAGGAGCAGCCCGGCCAGGATCGCCGTGGTCAGGACGCTCGCCGCGACCGACGGGCCCGGCTCGGGCTCGTCCGCGAACCTCACAGCCGTCGCGGCGGCGGCCAGTGCGAGGGCGGCGGTCGCGCCGGCCTCCAGGGTGAGGGCGCCGACCGGGGGCCGTACCTCCTCCGGTACGAGGGCCAGTATTGCCGTCCACCACAGCACCGCCACCGGCACGACCCACGCCACCCGCAGCCCCGTCCGCACCCAGCGCCGGGTGGTGACGGGCACGGTGAGGTGCCGGGCGGGGTCGTCCAGCAGGAACGCCAGGCCGAGGGCGAAGGCGAGGGCGGCGCCCCGCAGCAGGTTGAGCGCCAGCCACGGGTCCGGCGGGCCGTCGGCCAGCCGCGGCAGCCAGACGAGCAGTAGCCCTACGACGGCCCCCGCGCCGAGCGCCCGCCAGGGGACCGTTCGCCCGACACTCCACACCAGGGCCCCGCTCACACCTGGCACTCGACGGTCCCCCTCAACGCCCTTCATCGCCACGCCCCCTCATCTCCAGCCCCTCAGACCCCGGCCCCGCACCGCCACGCCCTCTCACTCCTCACACTCGTCGGCTCCCTTGGGCGCCTCGGTCCCCAGCACGCGAGCCACCTGAGCCGTACTCACCCCAGGAGCCGTCAGCTCCCCCCAGTGCTCCTTCACCGCGGCCGTGACCTCGGCCCGCGGACGCTTGAGCAGTTCCACCGTCACCGAGGTCTGTCCGGCGGACATGGACAGCGAGTTGGTGGGGGCCAGGACGATCGCCGAGCCGCTGAGGCTGTCGTCGAGGCGGACGTTCTTGAGGTCGCCGATCGGGTCGGCGGCGCCGCCCAGGGCCAGCCACATCACCGTCACCATGCGCCCGTCGCACAGTTCGCCGCCCTTGGCCTCGTTGCTCGCAACCAGCACGGAGGCGACGGCGGCCGCGAACTCGGGGACGCGGTTGCCGCCCCAGCGGGTGCCGACGGTGACCTGGTGGGGGGCGGTCAGCGGGGCGATTGTGGTGTCACCGGCGAGCCCGAAGGTGGCGTCGAACCGCTGTCGTACGAGCAGCTGCTCCTTGGCCGCCGAGCCGGCCGCGAGGGCCTGGACGCGGTCCACGACTCCCGCCCAGGTGCCCGTCCGGCCGGTCCACTCCGGGAACGCGCAGTACGTCGAGGCGCCGTGCCGGATGCAGGACTGCTCCTTCTCCGGAGTGGCGGTGGCCCGCTCGCGGGCCGCGGTCAGCTCCGGCGAGACGCCTCCGGACTGTGCGACCGCGCCGGTCAGCGTCAGGGCGAGGGCGCCCGCCACCCCCGCCTTGACGTGCCAGGTCCGGCCGCCGCCGGCCAGCACGGAAACCGTGGCCGCCAGCAGGACGAGCCCGACGAGATAGAGCGCGTGCCAGGCGGCCGGCCGCCCGAGCAGGTCGGACGGCAGTGTCTCGGTGCTGTTCTCGCCGACGACCGGGGACAACCAGCGGCTCCACTCGGCGTCGCTCGTGCCGGCGGAGACGAACACGGAGAAGGTGAAGAGGCCGAGCACGAGGAGGGGCGCGGCGAACACGGTCGGCACAAGGCGGGCGAACAGCACACCGAGGGCGCCGCACAGCATCACGTAGAGGGGCCCGACGGCGAGTTCGGCCACCGAGCCGTGGCCCACCGCGCCGGGCTTGAGCGCCTCCCAGGTGAACTCGCCCAGCACGACCAGTGCGGTGAGCACGGCGAACGGCACGACCGACAGGACGTGCGCGACCGTACGCCGCCACGGCTCCATCACCAGCACGTCGAAGTGCCGGTCGGTGCCGCGCCGGCGGGACCGCAGCGCGGCCCGGTTGACGCAGACGAGCAGGGCGATGCCGAGGAGGAAGGGCGCGCTCTGGGTGCCCCGGTCGACGTCCTGGAGCGCCGGGAAGGCGTCCATGCCCTCGCGCTCGGACAGCAGCCCCCAGAGGGTGTAGCCGATGTACACGACGAGGGCGACCAGCACCGGGATGTACCACAGCAGGTCGCGGGCCTCGAAACGGGCGAGGGCGAACACGGCCGCCCACGGCCGGCGTGGCTCGCTGTGCACGACGGGCGGGGCCGTCGCTTCCATGACCGTGTTCACGCTGCCGCCACCTCCGCGCCCGCGCCGTCGAGCGTGAGCAGATAGCCGTCCTCCAGGGTGGGTTCGAGGAGGTCGGCGCCGGGCGGCGGATCACCCACGTTGCGGAAGGAGCCGGTGCCGGTGCGCCAGCCGGCCAGCGCGCCGGGGTCGCGTTCCGTACTGCTCCACACCTGGCCCGCGGCCCGCGCGGTCAGCTCGGCCGGGGTGCCGTCGAAGCGGACCTGGCCGACGGCCAGCACCACGACCCGGTTGCAGAGCATCGCCACGTCCTCCGTCTGGTGGGTGGACAGCAGCACCGTCCGCCCCTCTCCCGCCTGCGCGATCAACTCCCGGAAGCGCATGCGCTGTTCGGGGTCGAGGCCGACGGTCGGCTCGTCCAGGACGAGGAAGCCGGGGTCGCCGACGAGCGCGGCCGCCAGCGCGACCCGCTGCCGCATACCGCCGGACAGCCGCTTGATGCGCCTGCCCCGGACATCACCCAGGTCGACCTCTTCCAGGACGCGCCGGACCTCGCGGTGGCGGGCGCCCCGGTCGGTCAGCTCCTTCAGGATCGCCACGTAGTCGACGAACTCGAAGGCCGTGAAGTCCGGGTGGAAGCCGGGGGTCTGCGGCAGATAGCCGAGCGAGCGCCGTACGTCCTGGCGTCCGCGCGAGGTCGCCGGGTCGTGGCCCAGCACGGTGAACGCCCCCCGGTCCGGCGGCACGGCCGTCGCCAGCACCCGCAACAGGGTCGTCTTGCCGGCCCCGTTGGGCCCGAGCAGCCCGGTGACGCCCCGCGTCAGCCGCAGCGACACGTCGTCGAGGGCGCGGGTACCGCCGTAGCGGAGGCTCAGCCCGGAGGCGGAGACGGTGGGGGTCATGCGGCACTCCCGTTGAAGAGGTCGAAACGGTCACGAAGAAGGAAGAGCAGCCCGGCGGCGAGCGCGGCGACCGCCGCGGCCACGCCCTGCCCGGCCGCGGTGAACGGTGCGAGCGGATCGCCGTCGGCCGCCCGCAGTGCGTCAGCCGTCAGCAGCAGCGCGACCCAGGACCCGCCGACCAGGGCCGGCGCGAGCACCGGTCCGAGCCGTGGCGTGAGCGCGAGGCCGGTCGCGGTGAGGGCGAGGGCGGGCAGCAGCCAGGCGAGGGCGCGCAGGCCGTACTCGGGGAGCGCGAGCGTCGCGAGTCCGTTGAGGCCGAGTCCGGCGACGAGTACGGCGATCGTGCGGATCATCAGCAGCCGGAAGCCGTGCGTCGGCGAGACGACGGCCATCTCGTACGTCGGGTCCAGCGCGGGTCCGTACGACAGCGCGACCCCGGCGAGCGGCAGCAGCGGCGCGAGTGCGAGGAACAGCGTGGGTGTGCCGGCGTCCGGGCGCGAGTTGGCCACGACGACGGTCATCACGAGGACGGCGACGACGGAACCGAGCCAGGAGCCGCGCAGCACCGGTGTGGCCGCGAGGAGCCGCGCGGTGTGGTCGGCGACGCCGAGCCGGACCAGCAGGGACTCGAACAGCCCGAGCCGGGGTGCGTCGAGTTCGGCGTCGAGCCGCTCCCACCCCGCGTCGAGGGCGACGGGATCGCTGACGTCGGCCAGCACGCCCCGGCACTGCGCACAGGCGGTGAGATGCGCGTCGGCGGACCACAGCACCGGGGGCGCCAACTCGCCCCGGGCGTAGGCCCGTAGATCCTCCTCGGACACATGCCAGGTCATGCCGCCACCTCCCGCGCTCGTGGATACGTACTCATGCCAGCGCCTCCCGCAGCTGCTTGCGGGCCCGCATCGCCCGTGTCTTGACCGTGCCCGGCGGGATGCCGAGGAGGACGGCCGCCTCCCGGGTGGTCAGCCCGTCGATGACCGTGGCCTGGAGCACGGCGCGCAACTCCGGTGAGAGGCTCACCAGGGCGCCCGCGAGGTCTCCGTGCTCCACCCCCGCGAGCACGCGTTCCTCCGCGGACGCCTCGTCCCGGTGCCGCAGCCGTGCCAGCGCCTGCCGCAGCCGCCCCCGCGCCCCGTCGCCGCGCAGTGCGTCGACCAGCCGCCGCGAGCCGATGCGCCACAGCCATCCGGCGACGTCCCCCTCCTCGCGGTAGCGGGCGGTCCCCCGCCAGACGGCCAGGAACGTCTCCTGTACGACGTCGTCGACGACCCCGGTGTCCGAGCACCGGCCGCGCAGGCGTGCGGTGAGCCACGGCGCGAAGCGCCGGTACAGCTCTTCGAAGGCGCGCCGGTCCCCGTCCGCCGCGATGGCCCGCAGCAGCTCCCCGTCGCTTCTCGTTTCGCTCACATCTCCTCATCGCACGAGCCCGATCGATCGGTTCACGCAATCACGCTTGACTTTCCGACACCTCTTCCACCACCCTTTCACTACTCAATTAGTGAAAGGGTGGTGGGCGTGTGGTCGAGTACCGCATCGACCGGCACAGCGGCGTGGCCACCTACGTCCAGATCGTCCAGCAGACCAAGCAGGCGCTCCGCCTCGGCCTCCTCGAACCCGGCGACAAGCTGCCGACGGCCCGCGAGGTCGTCGAGGCCACCGCCATCAACCCGAACACCGTGCTCAAGGCCTACCGCGAGCTGGAGCGCGAGGGCCTGGTCGAGGCACGGCGGGGCCTGGGCACCTTCGTACGGCGCACGCTGGGCACCGCACCGGCCGACTCCCCCCTGCACGGCGAGCTGGACACCTGGGCGGCGAAGGCCCGCGAGGCCGGCATGGCCCGCGAGGACGTGGCCGCACTGTTCACCGCCGTACTCGAGAAACACTTCCAAGGAGACTCCTCATGACCGACACGGCGATAGCCGCGGCCGCGCTCGGCAAGCGCTTCGGCCGCCGAGGAGGCTGGGCGCTGCGTGAGTGCACCTTCCGCCTGCCGGCCGGCCGGGTCTGCGCCGTCGTCGGCCCGAACGGCGCGGGCAAGTCCACCCTGCTCGCCCTCGCCGCCGGCCTGCTCGCCCCCAGCGAGGGCACGGTGACCGTCCTCGGGACCACCCCGGGCGAGGCACGCACGCGCGTGGGCTTCGTCGGCCAGGACAAGCCGCTGTACCCGCAGCTCACCGTCGCCGAGACGCTGCGCATGGGCGCCGACCTCAACCCGGGCCGCTGGGACGCGGCCACCGGCGAGCGGATCGTGGCCGCGGGCGAACTGAACCCCAAGTCCCGCATCCGCACCCTCTCCGGCGGCCAGCGCACCCGTGTCGCCCTCGCCCTGGCCCTCGCCAAGCGGCCCGAACTGCTGCTCCTGGACGAGCCGATGGCCGACCTCGACCCGCTGGCCCGGCACGAGCTGATGGGCGTCCTGATGGCCCGGGCCGCCGAGCACGGCACCACCATCGTGATGTCCTCGCACGTGGTCGCCGAACTGGAGGAATCCTGCGACCACCTGCTGCTGGTCGGCGGCGGCCGGGTCCGCCTGTCCGGCGAGATCGACGACCTGCTCGCCGCCCACGCGCGCGTGTCCGCCCCCGCGGAGACCGACCTCGCCCCGCACACCGTCGTCGAGTCCCGCACCACCGGCCGTCAGCTCACCGCGCTGATCCGCCCGGCGGGCCCGCTCCCCGGCGACTGGCGCACCGGCGGCCGCCTCTCCCTGGAGGAGCTGGTCCTCGCCCATCTGCGCAGCCCCGAAGCGCCCACCCTGCCCCCGGCCGACACCGACAAGCCCGAGGAGAACGCCGCGTGAGCGCCCTGACCCTCGCCGCCCCGGCGCCGCCCTCCTCCGCGCCGCCCCCGCGCCAGCTCCGCTGGCTGCTGCGCCTGCACCGCCCGGCCCTGTACGCCTGGACGGGCCTGGTCGTCGTACTCGGCGCCCTGCTGCTGTGGCTCGCGGGCCCGCTCACCGACGCGTCGGAGGCCGCCTGGAAGCAGTACAACGCCTGCGGAATGGCCGCCTGCACCTACGACCAGGACGCGATCCTCCTCTATAAAGACGTCGCCCGGTACACGAGCACCGCCGTCCTCGCGCTGCCGTTCCTGGTCGCCGCCTGGGCGGGCGCCTCGCTGATCGGCCGCGAGCTGGAAACCGGCACCGCACAGCTCGCCTGGACCCAGGGCGTCTCCCCGACCCGCTGGCTCGCCGCCAAGCTCGCCCTCCCGGCCGCCCTGGTCACCGCCGGAACGTCCCTGCTGGCCCTGCTGCACCGCCTGGCATGGTCGGCGGGCCAGGGCCGCGTCGACAACGGCAAGGCCTGGAACAGCATGGAGACCCTCTACGCGAGCGGCCCCATGGTCGTCGCCCTCGCCCTGGCGGGGCTGGCCGCCGGCGCCCTCCTGGGCCTGCTGCTGCGCCGGTCCCTCGCCGCACTGGTCGGCTCGGCCTGCGTCACGGGCGTCCTGTGGATCGGGATCTTCCTGGCCCTGCCCCACCTCTGGCCGGCCGTCACCCGCGTCAGCAGCCTGCGGGACGGCCCGTCGGGCTCCGGCATCACCGTCGCGGAGGGCCTGCTCACCGCCGACGGCGACCGCCTCGCCATCCCCCGGTACTGCGGCAGCAGCATCGACCCCGCCTGCGGCACGCTCTTCGACCGCCTCGACGCCGTCAGCTTCTACCGGGACTACCACCCCCAGTCCCACTACTGGCCCCTGCTCCTCGTGGCGACCGGCATCCTCCTCGCCGTCGCCGTCCTGCTGACCGTCGTGGCGTTCCGCGTGCTGCGCCACCGGACCGCCGACCGCCAGGGGGCCGCCGTATGACCGCCGCCGCGGGACTGCCGCGCACGGTGCTGCGCCTGCACCGCACGGCGGGGATCGTGTGGGTCGTCTTCGTCCTCGGTGCCGTCGCCTGGCTGGTGTGGCTGAACGAGGTCACCGCGGACGCGGCGCGCGCCGCGGTGAGCAGCTGCCCCAGCGACACCGTCATCTGCGACGCGGTCTGGGCGAGCCTCAACTACAGCGAGCCGACGGGCTGGATCAGCACGCTCGTGTACTACAGCTTCTGGGCCGTCGCCGCCTGGGCGGGCGGCTCGCTGATCGGTCGCGAGCTGGAGAGCGGCACCGCGCAGCTCGCCTGGACGCAGGGCGTGACGCCCACCCGCTGGCTGGCCGTCAAACTCGCGGTGCCCGCGCTGGTGATCGTCCTCGGCGGCGCGATCTTCGTCCCGGTGTACCGGTGGGCCTGGTCGGCGAACCGGGATCTGATGGGCGACGACTGGAGCTTCCCCGACGTGTTCGCCGCCCACGGCCCGGCGGTCGTGGCGTACGGCCTGTGCGCCCTCGCGGTCGGCACGCTCACCGGGCTCGTACTGCGCCGCTCACTGCCCGCGCTCGGCGTCACCGTCACCGTGATGGTGCTGCTCAACCAGGTCCTGGAGCGGTACCGCGACGACTTCTGGCCGACGGTGACCCTGGCCTCCGCCGGCCGGTCCGAGGTGCCCAACACCTGGTGGCAGGCGGGTGACGGCCGCTATCACCCCCCGTCGCACTTCTGGCCCATGCACCTGATCGAGACCGGCATCCTCCTCGCCGTCACCGCCGCGGCCACCGCCGCCGCGTTCCGGCTGCTGCGCCGCCGCACCCGCTGAAAGCCGCCGCACCCGCTGAAAGCCGCCGCATCCGCTGAAACCGGGCCGTACGTCTCTCCACGGGGGGAGGGACGTACGGTTGCGGCATGCATCGCCGCATGTAGACGCCCGCGAGCCGCCCCCCGGTGTCCCACACGCCATGTCGCCGTAACCATTGGTTCAGACGGGCTTGCGACGCTCACTGAATGAAGCCCGTCGTGCCAGAGCCTTCGCCGCCCCCCGAGGGATCCGCGCGGAACGGGGACGCCGGCGTTGCCGCCACGCTCCCGCCCGCCCTGTCCGACGCGCCTGTATCGCTCGTGGCGCGGAAGAATGGGTCCATGAGCCAGCCAAACGCCCCGGTACAGATCCAGCACGCCCAGCCCTCCGTCGGTTCCATAGCCGCGCACCGCCCGCACACCGTGTCGGCTGCCGTCTCCGACCTGGAACCCGACATCGACGCCGACCTCGACGCGTACGAAGAGGCGCCGTTCGACGGCCCGCAGCTGCCCCAGGGGCGATTCCTCGACCGGGAGCGCAGCTGGCTCGCGTTCAACGAGCGCGTCCTCGAACTCGCCGAGGACCCGAACACGCCCCTCCTCGAGCGCGCCAACTTCCTCGCGATCTTCGCCAGCAACCTGGACGAGTTCTTCATGGTCCGGGTGGCCGGTCTGAAGCGCCGTATCGCCACCGGTGTCGCCACCCGGTCCGCGTCCGGCCTCCAGCCCCGCGAGGTCCTGGAGATGATCTGGGCCCGCTCGCGTGAGCTCATGGCCCGGCACGCCGCCTGCTACCACGAGGACATCGCCCCCGCCCTGGCCGAGGAGGGCGTCCACCTAGTCCGCTGGAACGAGCTCCAGGAGAAGGAACAGGCCCGCCTGTTCACCCTCTTCCGGCACCAGATCTTCCCGGTGCTGACCCCGCTGGCGGTCGACCCGGCGCACCCCTTCCCGTACATCTCGGGGCTGTCTCTCAACCTGGCCGTCATCGTCCGCAACCCCGTCACCGGCCACCGCCACTTCGCCCGCGTCAAGGTGCCGCCGCTGCTGTCCCGCTTCCTGGAGAGCTCCCCGGGCCGTTACGTCCCCATCGAGGACGTCATCGCCGCCCACCTGGAGGAGCTGTTCCCGGGCATGGAGGTCCTGGAGCACCACGCCTTCCGCCTCACCCGCAACGAGGACCTCGAGGTCGAGGAGGACGACGCCGAGAACCTCCTCCAGGCTCTGGAGAAGGAGCTCATGCGGCGCCGCTTCGGGCCGCCGGTGCGCCTGGAGGTGGAGGAGTCCATCGACCGCGAGGTGCTCGACCTCCTCGTCCGCGAGCTGAAGATCAGCGAGGCCGAGGTCTACCCGCTGCCCGGTCCCCTGGACCTCACGGGCCTCTTCCGTATCGCCTCCCTGGACCGGCCCGAGCTGAAGTACAAGAAGTTCATCGCCGGTGTCCACCGCGACCTGGCCGAGGTCGAGTCGGCGTCCGCGGCCGACATCTTCGCCGCGCTGCGCACCCGGGACGTGCTGCTGCACCACCCGTACGACTCCTTCTCGACGTCCGTGCAGGCGTTCCTGCAGCAGGCGGCCGACGACCCGGACGTCCTCGCCATCAAGCAGACCCTGTACCGGACCTCGGGCGACTCCCCCATAGTCGACGCGCTCATCGACGCCGCCGAAGCCGGCAAGCAGGTCCTCGTCCTGGTGGAGATCAAGGCCCGCTTCGACGAGCACGCCAACATCAAGTGGGCGCGCAAGCTGGAGGAGGCGGGCTGCCATGTCGTCTACGGCCTCGTCGGCCTGAAGACCCACTGCAAGCTGTCCCTGGTGGTCCGTCAGGAGGGCGACACGCTACGGCGCTACAGCCACGTCGGCACGGGCAACTACCACCCGAAGACGGCGAGGCTGTACGAGGACCTGGGCCTGCTCACCGCGGACCCGCAGGTCGGCGCGGACCTCTCGGACCTCTTCAACCGCCTGTCGGGCTACTCGCGCCGGGAGACCTACCGTCGCCTCCTGGTCGCCCCCAAGTCCCTGCGGGACGGCCTGATCGCGCGGATCAACAAGGAAGTCCAGCACCACCGTGCCGGACGCCCCGCCTTCGTCCGCATCAAGGTCAACTCGATGGTGGACGAGGCGATCATCGACGCCATGTACCGCGCGTCCCAGGCGGGCGTGCCGTGCGACATCTGGGTGCGCGGCATCTGCGCGGTCCGCCCCGGCGTCGCGGGCCTGTCGGAGAACATCCGGGTCCGCTCGATCCTCGGCCGCTTCCTCGAACACTCCCGGGTGTTCGGCTTCGGCAACGGCGGCGAGCCCGAGATGTGGATCGGCAGCGCCGACATGATGCACCGCAACCTCGACCGCCGTATCGAGGCACTGGTGAGGGTCACCGACCCGGCCCACCGGGCCGCCCTCAACAGGATGTTGGAGACGGGCATGTCCGACACCACCGCGTCCTGGCATCTCGGCCCGGACGGCGAGTGGACCCGGCATGCGACCGACGCGGACGGCCAACCCCTGCGCAACGTCCAGGAGATGCTCATAGACGCCCGGAGGCGCCGGCGTGGCACAGCAACACCTTGACCCGACGGATCCCCAGTCCGATCACGTCGGGCCGGTCACCGGGGACGCCCTCGCCGGCTACCTGCGGGCCCAGGCCACCGAGTTCCTCCGCGCGCTGCGGCTGCACCGGGAAACCGGCGGTACGACAGCCGGCGCGAACGGCGCGGAGGACACCGTCGACGCGGCCCGGGCGCTGCGCCGCTCGGTCCGCCGCATCAGCGGCAGCCTGCACACCTTCCGGCCCCTGCTCGACGCCGAGTGGTCGGACGCGATGCGCCCCGAACTGGCGTGGCTGTCGGGGACGCTGGCGATGGAGCACGCGTACGGGGCCCGGCTGGAGCGCCTGCTGCTGGCGCTGCACCGGCTGTCGGGGGCGGTGTTCCCGGCCCAGTCGGCTCACGCAGGCGCCGGCAGTTCCTCCTCCGGGGCCGTGGGCAGTCGTTCCGCCGGGGCGGCTCCCGACCCACGGAAAGCGGCACCTGAGAACGCCGGGCCGCCGACCGACCTGCCCGCACCGGACCGCGGCACCCTGACCGTGGGCGCGGCGAAGGCCGGCGCCCTGCTCGACCGCCAGCTCACCCTGGCCCGGACCCGGGCGCACAGCACCGCCCTCCAGTGCCTCGGCTCCTCCCGCTTCCATGCGGTCGCCGACAGCGTCGCCGTACTCGCCAGCGAGGTCCCGCTCACCAGCACCGCGGCCGCCTCCGCCCTGCACCCCTTCGCTGCCGCCGCCAAGGAGCGCCTCACGGACGCGATCGCCGTCCTCCCCCTCGTGACCGCCGGCAGCCCCTACAACGCGGAGGCGCTGATCCACGGCCTCTCCCCGGATCCGTCCCCGCACGCCCAGGACGCCCCCTGGCACCAGGTCCGCCTGCTCCTGCGCCTGCACCGCTACGCCCGCGAGGTCCTCGACGGCAGTGGGGGCACCTCCCGCTCGAGCGCAGCCGAGAGTGGGGGAGCGCCCGTCGACGTCCGGCTGCTCACCGCCGGCCAGGCCCTGGACCGGCACCGGGACGCCTCGGAGGCGGCGGCAGCGGCGGCCCAGGCGGCCCGTACCCCCCGTATCGCCCCGGCGACGGCGTACGCCCTCGGCGTGCTCCACGCCGACCAGCGGCACGAGGTGGAGGCGGCCCGTTTCACGTTCCAGCAGTCGTGGCAGAAGCAGGCGGTCGGCACATCCTGACCCATCTCCTCGTGTTCTCCTCGTGCAGGCGGTGACACCGATGACCCAGGCGAACGAAGCCACAGAACCTCCCGTCCAGGCGGCCGGCTGCGTCCTGTGGCGCCGCTCCCCGGTCGACGGCGAGCTGGAGGTCTGTCTCGTCCACCGGCCGAAGTACGACGACTGGTCGCATCCCAAGGGCAAGCTGAAACGCGGCGAGGAGCACCTGGCCGGCGCCCTGCGCGAGGTCGAGGAGGAGACGGGCCACCGGGCCGCACCCGGCGCCCGGCTGCCCACCGTCATGTACATGGCGAACGGTCGCGCCAAGGAGGTCCGCTACTGGGCGGCCGAGGCCACGACCGGCGCCTTCACGCCGAACGACGAGGTGGACCGCATCCTCTGGCTCACCCCGCCGGCAGCTCGAAACCGCCTCACCCAACCGAGGGACCGCACCCTTGTAGACGCCCTGCTCCAGGCCCTCCGGCTGGCATAGTCGGCCGGAATCACTCCGTGTCCTCGACGTAAGCGTTCCGTGACCTCACCGCACCGTCCTCAGGGGTTCACCCCCCGTTCATGTATGGCCTTCGGCGCCTTCACCTGTTCTGCCTAATTTCGGCCTTACGCGATGCGGCACGTATCTCGAAGCGGTGATTCACCTCGAACAGGTGATTCGCACAGACGCCTCGATCTCGTGGCCACATCGCACAGACTTCGCACGCCGCCGGTTCAGGACGGCGGCTCCTGGAAGGAACTCCCTCAAGTGAAGCTTCAGCGCATGAACCGGCGGGCCCTCACCCTCGGTGCTCTCGCCGTCTCCGGCGCCCTGGCCCTCACGGCGTGCGGCTCCGACGACACCGGCGGCAACGGCGACAGCAGCGCCTCGTCCACCGCCCAGGCCGGCAGCATCAAGTGTGACGACGCCAAGGGCCAGCTCCTCGCCGACGGATCCTCCGCGCAGAAGAACGCGATCGACGCCTGGGTCAAGCAGTTCTCCGCCGCCTGCGGCGTGCAGATCAACTACAAGGGCGGCGGCTCGGGCGCCGGCGTCACCGCGTTCACCCAGGGCCAGGTGCCCTTCGCCGGTTCCGACTCCGCACTGAAGCCCGAAGAGGTCGAGGCCTCCAAGCAGGTCTGCTCCGGCGGCCAGGGCATCGACCTCCCGATGGTCGGCGGCCCGATCGCGGTCGGCTTCAACGTGTCCGGCGTCGACAAGCTCGTCCTGGACGCCCCGACCCTCGCCAAGATCTTCGACAACAAGATCACCAACTGGAACGACGCGGCGATCAAGAAGCTGAACCCCGACGTCGACCTGCCCAACCTGAAGATCCAGGCGTTCCACCGCTCGGACGAGTCCGGCACCACGGACAACTTCACCAAGTACCTGATCGCCACCGCCAAGAGCGACTTCCCCTACGAGGGCGGCAAGGCCTGGCAGGCCAAGGGCGGCCAGTCCGCTCCGCAGTCCTCCGGTGTCGCCCAGCAGGTGAAGCAGACCAACGGCGCCATCGGCTACTTCGAGCTGTCGTACGCCAAGGACGGCATCAAGACGGTCTCCCTCGACACCGGTGCCGCCGCCCCGGTCGAGGCCACCGTCGAGAACGCCACCAAGGCGATCTCGGAGGCCAAGGTCGTCGGCACCGGCAACGACTACGCGCTCGAGCTGAACTACGCGACCAAGGCCGAGGGTGCCTACCCGATGGTCCTGGTCACGTACGAGATCGTCTGCGACAAGGGCAACAAGTCGGACACCCTGCCCGCCACCAAGGCGTTCCTGCGCTACATCGCCTCCGAGGAGGGTCAGCAGATCCTCGCCGAGAACGACTACGCCCCCATCCCCGACGACATCATCGCCAAGGTTCGCACCACCATCGAGAGCCTTAGCTGATCCGAATGCGGTCCGGTCCCGGGCCTTCGAACCCGGGACCGGACCGCATCGTCCGGTGCACCGCCGCCAGGAGCCACCGCACATCGCGTACGGCTCCACAGGGCCGTACGGCGCGTACGGCCCGCAGACCGGAGAACCCGATGGACATAACCACGAAGAACACCCAAGCTCCCCCACCGACCGAACCACCGACCGCGACCGAACAGAAGCGCGCGGCGCGCGGTGCCACCCGACCCGGCGACCGGATCTTCCTCGGTCTCTCCCGCGGCTCGGGCATTCTGCTGTTGGCGATCATGGCCGCGATCGCGGTCTTCCTCACCTATCGCGCCTCCCTCGCGATCAGCAAGGACGAGGCCAACTTCCTCACCACCTTCGAGTGGAACGCCACCGCCCTCCCGCCGAAGTTCGGCATCGCGGTCCTGGCCTTCGGCACGGTGGTCTCCTCGATCATCGCCATGGTCATCGCGGTCCCGATCGCGGTCGCCATCGCGCTGTTCCTCACGCACTACGCCCCGCGCAGGCTGAGCGGTCCCATCGCCTACGTGATCGACCTGCTCGCCGCCGTGCCGTCCATCGTGTACGGCCTGTGGGGCGCGCTGATCCTCGTACCGAACATGGTCGGTCTCTTCGGCTGGCTGGACACGTACTTCGGCTGGACCGGCATCTTCTCCTGGGAGGGCGGCGCCCCCCGGTCGATGCTCACGGTCGGCATCCTGCTCGCGATCATGATCCTGCCGATCGTGACCAACGTGAGCCGCGAGGTCTTCCGCCAGGCCCCGCAGATGATCGAAGAGGCGGCCCTGGCCCTCGGCGCCACCCGCTGGGAGGTCATCCGCATGGCCGTCCTGCCGTTCGGCCGCTCCGGCGTGATCTCCGCCTCGATGCTCGGCCTCGGCCGCGCCCTCGGCGAGACGATGGCCGTCGCCACCGTGCTCTCCCCGACCTTCGACATCCAGACCAGCCTGCTCGACCCGGGCGGCGGCACCTTCGCCCAGAACATCGCCAGCAAGTTCGGTGAGGCCACCGAACAGGGCCGTGACGCGCTCATCGCCTCCGGTCTGGTGCTGTTCGTCATCACCCTGCTGGTCAACGGCGCGGCCCGCGCGATCATCGCCCGCCGCAAGGAGTACTCGGGGGCCAACGCATGAGCAACGCCGTCATCAAGCGCCCCAGCACGCTGCAGGGCGCCCGCCTCCCGAAGTGGTCCCCGTACGCGATCGCGGCCGGCTCGGCCGCCGTCGCGATCGGCGTCGGCCTGGCCGCCGGCCTCGACAGCCGTATCCAGTGGGGCCTGATCGCCGCGATCCTCTTCGTCGGCGGTTCGTACGTCATCGCCGCCCGCGTCGAGGGCACCCGCCAGGCCAAGGACCGCCTCGCGACCTCGCTGGTCTGGGTGGCCTTCCTGCTCGCCGTGATCCCGCTGGTCTCCCTGGTCTGGGTGACCGTCGCCCGCGGCGTGAAGGTCCTCGACGTCTACTTCCTGACCCACTCCATGGGTGTCGTCGCCGACACCGAGCCGGGCGGCGGCATCTACGCCGCCGTCCTCGGCAGCCTGGAGCAGGTCGGCCTCGCCACCCTGATCGGTGCCCCGCTCGGTGTGCTCACCGCGATCTACCTCGTGGAGTACGGGCGCGGCAACCTCTCCCGGGCCATCACGTTCTTCGTCGACGTGATGACCGGTATCCCGTCGATCGTCGCCGGTCTGTTCATCCTCAGCCTGATGCTTATGCTCGACCTGGAGCCCTTCGGCTTCGCCGGCTCGCTCGCGCTCGCGATCCTGATGATGCCGGTCGTCGTCCGCTCCACGGAGGAGATGCTCAAGCTCGTCCCGAACGAGCTGCGCGAGGCTTCCCTTGCGCTCGGCATCCCGAAGTGGCGCACAATTCTGAAGGTGGTCCTGCCGACCTCCATCGGCGGCATCACCACCGGCATCATGCTGGCGATCGCCCGTATCGCGGGCGAGACGGCTCCCGTACTGCTCCTGGTATGGGGAAACCCGTTCATCAACTCGAACCCGTTCGAGGGTGCGCAGGCGTCGCTGCCGCTGTACATCTACCAGCAGTACGCGAACAGCGCGGGCTCCGGTGCGGCGTACGACCGGGCCTGGGCGGCGTCGCTGACACTGATCGCCTTCGTGATGATCCTCAACCTGGGGGCCCGCGGCATCGCCCGCTGGAAGGCCCCCAAGACCGGTCGCTGACGCGGCCATCGGCGACTGACACCGGAAGTGAAGTAGAGACATGGCCAAGCGAATCGACGTAAGCGGACTCACCGCCTACTACAGCGCCCACAAGGCGATCGAGGACATCTCGATGACGGTCGAGCCGCGCTCGGTGACGGCCTTCATCGGCCCCTCCGGCTGCGGCAAGTCGACGTTCCTGCGCACCCTGAACCGTATGCACGAGGTCACCCCCGGTGGCCGCGTCGAGGGCAAGGTGCTCCTGGACGACGAGGACCTCTACGGTCACGGCATCGACCCGGTGTCCGTGCGCCGCGAGGTCGGCATGGTGTTCCAGCGGCCCAACCCCTTCCCCACGATGTCGATCTTCGACAACGTGGCGGCGGGGCTGCGCCTGAACGGCAGCTACAAGAAGACCGAGCTCCAGGACGTCGTCGAGAAGTCCCTCAAGGGCGCGAACCTCTGGAACGAGGTCAAGGACCGCCTCAACAAGCCCGGTTCGGGCCTGTCGGGTGGTCAGCAGCAGCGCCTGTGCATCGCGCGGGCGATCGCGGTCGAGCCGAACGTGCTCCTGATGGACGAGCCCTGCTCGGCCCTGGACCCGATCTCCACCCTCGCCATCGAGGACCTGATCGGCGAGCTGAAGGAGCGCTTCACGATCGTCATCGTGACGCACAACATGCAGCAGGCGGCGCGCGTCTCCGACCGTACGGCCTTCTTCAACCTGTCGGCGGTCGGCCAGCCCGGCAAGCTGATCGAGATAGACGACACGGAGCGCATCTTCTCCAACCCGTCGGTCCAGGCCACGGAGGACTACATCTCCGGCCGCTTCGGCTGATCCGACACCCCCGAACCCCTCGCGGTGCTGCATGGCGGTGCCACCGCGAGGACAAAAAGGGCCCGCTCCCCGGTTCCGGGGAGCGGGCCCGTCGTCTGTCTGCGTCCACCTTTCGACCGACCGAGTCGGGTGGTGGGTGGGCACAGGCCCGGGGGTCTGGGGGCGGAGCCCCCAGGAACGCCGGCGCCTACAGGAACGCCAGGTTCACGATCCAGAAGCTCACCGCGGCCACGGCCCCCGCCGCCGGCATCGTAATGAACCAGCCCAGGATGATGTTCTTGGCGACGCCCCACCGCACGGCGTTCACCCGCTTCGTCGCCCCCACACCCATGATCGCGGACGTGATGACATGGGTCGTGGAGATCGGCGCCTTGAACAGGAACGCCGTCGTGAACATGATCGACGCACCGGTCGTCTCCGCGGCGAACCCCTGCGGCGGATCCAACTCGATGATCTTCCGCCCCAGCGTCCGCATGATCCGCCACCCACCGGCGTACGTACCCAGCGACAGCATCACGGCACACGCGATCTTCACCCACACCGGAATCGGATCGCCGTAGTCCTCGACGTCGGCGATGACCAGCGCCATCACCACGATGCCCATGGTCTTCTGCGCGTCCTGAAGACCATGACCGAGCGCCATACCGGCAGCCGAGACGGTCTGCGCTATACGGAACCCTCGCTTGGCCTTGTGCGGGTTCGCCCGCCGGAAGATCCACATGATCGCCGTCATCACCAGATAACCGGCCAGCAGACCCACCACCGGCGAGATGAACATCGGGATGACGACCTTCTCCAGCACCCCGTGCCAGTACACGGTCGTACCGCCGGCCAGCGCGGCCCCGACCATCCCGCCGAACAACGCGTGCGAGGAGGAGGACGGCAGCCCGAAGTACCACGTGATGAGGTTCCACGTGATCGCACCGATCAGCGCCGCGAAGAGGATGCCCATCCCCTTCGACCCCTCGGGCGTCTCGATCAGCCCCTCGCTGACGGTCTTGGCGACCCCGGAGCCGAGAAACGCACCGGCGAGGTTCATCACCGCGGCCATCGCCAGCGCGGCGCGAGGCGTCAGCGCGCGCGTCGAGACGGACGTGGCGATGGCGTTCGCCGAGTCGTGAAAGCCGTTGGTGTACGTGAATCCGAGCGCGACCCCGATGGTCACGATCAACGCAAAGGTGTCCATGAAGAGCTCAGGACTCCTTGACGGCGATGGTCTCCACCGTGTTCGCCACGTGCTCGAACGCGTCGGCCGCTTCCTCCAGCACATCCACGATCTGCTTGAGCTTCAGCACCTCGATGGCCTCGTACTTGCCGTTGAAGAGCATGGCGAGCAGCTTG
Organism: Streptomyces sp. a15; assembly: GCF_059026085.1. Taxonomy (NCBI): domain Bacteria; kingdom Bacillati; phylum Actinomycetota; class Actinomycetes; order Kitasatosporales; family Streptomycetaceae; genus Streptomyces; species Streptomyces sp. A15. Next base: position 30,419 of record NZ_JBWLKM010000055.1, read on the forward strand.
CGGTGGATCTGGTCGGCCTGGTTCTCCAGCCGGTTGACCTCGATCCAGTACTCGGTGAGGTTGTCCATCGTCCGCAGGTTCGGCATCGCCTCGGCGGTCAGCTCGGCGGCCCGGGCCAGCACCTCGATCTGCTGCTCGACGCCCTTGGGCAGTTCCTCCACGTTGTAGAGGACGACCAGGTCGACGGCCTCCTCCATGAAGTCCATGATGTCGTCGAGGGACGATGCGAGGTTGTAGATGTCCTCACGGTCGAACGGCGTGATGAACGAGGAGTTCAGCTGATGGAAGATCGCGTGCGTGGCATCGTCACCTGCGTGTTCCGCGGCCCGCATACGCTCTGCGATCTCGGCCCGGCCGGCGGTGTCCGCCCCGAGCAGTTCCATGAGGAGTTTCGAGCCCGTGACGATGTTGTCCGCGGACGCGGCGAACATGTCGTAGAAGCTCGTCTCCCTGGGGGTCAGACGAAAGCGCACAAGGGGTCCTCGGGGTGCATCGGTTTCGGTCAGGCTGATGCTAGGCGCATCATCCGGCCACGGCTAATGGGCCGTCCCCCAGTGTCGCCCATCGGGCAGAGTGTTCGGCACGGGGGCCGCTCGCAGGCCACATACCCCGCAAAGTTCGGTACCATATACCCAGTAGGGGTATAAGACTGCCCATGATGTGGAGGACGCGATGACGACCACCGAGGCCGGCGCGCAAGCGCCCTCCGCCGCCGCGGGGCCGGAAGCCGTGACGGGCGAGGTTGTGACGGACGAGGTCGTGACGGACGAGGTCGTGACGGATCACGACCGTGGCGTGCACGGGTACCACAAGCAGAAGGACGAACACCTCAAGCGCCTGCGCCGCATCGAGGGCCAGATCCGCGGCCTGCAGCGCATGGTCGACGAGGACGTCTACTGCATCGACATACTCACGCAGGTCTCCGCCTCCACCAAGGCCCTGCAGTCCTTCGCCCTGCAGCTCCTGGAGGAACACCTGCGCCACTGCGTCGCCGACGCGGCCGTCAAGGGCGGCGCCGAGATCGACGCGAAGGTGGAGGAGGCGACGAAGGCGATCGGCCGCCTGCTGCGGACGTGAGCCGAGCTCGCCCCGAGTAAAGGTGGGGGCCGTGGGGCAGCCCCCGGCTAGTAGCCGGAGGCGTCCGCGCGTTCTTCGGCCACTTTCAGCACCTCGTCGATGCTCTCCAGGCTGAGCCGGTCCTCGTCGGCGGCCGAGGCCGCGATGATCAGCTCTCCGCACAGCTCGATCTCGGCGAGGGCCACGTGGTCCTGAACTGCGGTACCGCCGACCGGAGCCACGCGCATCACCTCTTCTCTGCCGTCACCGGCTTCCTAGAGTAGGGAGCGGCTACAGACCGCGCATGGCACGGAAGGGCTAGTTCTTGACGCCCGTCACGAGTCCGCGCCCGGCGCCTGTCGTCTCTCACTCCTCAGCGATCCGGCCCGCGTAGATGTCACCGGCGGCCGGCAACCGCACGTCGGCGAGGACCCCGAAGTCGTACAACAGCGTGGTCGAAGCGACCGCGACGGTCCCTTCCTGCTGCCCGTTCACAAAGCTGAACCGGTGCCGGACCTTGCGGATGCGGCCCTCGTCGTCGAGGTAGACGTCGAACGGCACGCGGGCCGTGGCGAACCCTTTCGCCGCCGCCGCGAGCGGCCCCTTGTTCCCCGCGGACGCGTCACGAGCCGCCTGCCCGAGGTCCGCGGTCCCCCGGTAATGCCGTACGGCGGTCCCCGCGACCTCGGTCCTTCCCACGTACGTCGCCGTCCGCGTCCCCCGCAGCACCTCGGCCGCGGCGAACGGATCGGTGGCCCCGCCGGTCACGAGGTTCCCGTCGGTCAGCGTGGCGGTGTCGACCCGCACCCACTTGTCGACGGGCACGCCGGCTCCCCGGTTCTTCATGAACAGGGCCCCGGGAGCGAGGAGTTCGGTGATCGGCCGTCGGACGCTCGTCCCCGCCGGGTCCTGCGGCAGCATCACCTTCAACTGCCCCAGCTGCCGCCGGTAGTCGTACACACCTCGGCCTCGAATGGTCACCCGGGTCCCCCCGGTCGCCATCTCCATGGACGTACGGGCCTTCGAACTTCCGGCTTCCACCAGGGTGTCGGCGGCCCGGTGCAGGATCTCGACCGGATCCCCGCCCCGCGCGTCCTCGCCGACGGCCGTCCCACTCCCGGAACACCCCACCGCCCCGAAGCACGAACACACCAGGACCCCCACGGCGACGACCCCGCCACCCGCCCGCCTGCGCTGCCGCTCCGCCATCGCCTGCCTACCCCCAGCCGGTACGTCCGTCACGGGCCCCCTGTCGTTCCGGTTAACGACAAGTAGGTGGCGCCGTCACGCGTGTACGCCCCCGTACGCCTCCTTTACATGGCCTGGGTAACGTTGTCGCTGTGGCGCAGCAGGACAGGATTCCCCCACCCCCCGACCAACAGGCCCACCGCACAACGACCGTCGAACAGGGCCGCTTCTGCACGGCCCACTGCACCTGCGGCTGGCGCGGCCCGGCCCGCAGAGCAAGAAGCCTGGCAAGAACAGACGCAGAAACCCACACAGCCAACTGACCGCCCCACCACACCCCCCACTCCCCCCATCCAACAACCACCGGCCCCAGCCACCCCGCGGTCACCCCACCCCCCCAGCTGGCGATCACGCACCTCCGCCCCGCCACCCCGGGGACAGCCGCCCGCCGCCAATCCGCGGGCATCGCCCCCGCAACCCGCTGGCAGTCACCCCCGCCATTCCGCGGGCAGCCGACGCCGTCAACCCGCAGGCAATCGTGCCGCTGCGGCGGCACGGGCGGGCACGGACAGCACCCCGCAGCGCCGGACCGCGCCGTCAACCCGCGGGCAATCGTGCCGCTGCGGCGGCACGGGCGGGCGCGGACAGCACCCCGCAGCGCCGGACCGCACAACCCACCCCCACCCCAGCCCCAACGCCGGACACCCAACCCACCCGGCCCACGGTCACCCACTCCCGCCACTCCCCGGACAGCCGACGCCGTCAACCCGCAGGCAATCGTGCCGCTGCAGCGGCACGGGCGGGCGCGGACAGCACCCCGCAGCGCCGGACCGCGAACCCACCCCCACCCCAGCCCCAACGCCGGACACCCAACCCACCCGGCCCCGGACACCTGCCCAACGCCGCCCCGCAAAAAGGCACCCCCGGCCCCAACCCCGCGCACTATGGAACCTCTCCCCCCACAGCCCCGTCTCGTTCCACGACAGGCGACGCGCGAGGCCGACGAAAGGCAGAGGCAAGGACATGGAACGGCGCACACTCATCGCCGCCGGCGCAGCCACCCTCACGGCCGCAGCCACAGCCTGCAAGGCCGGCGATTCCGGGTCGGCCAACGGCTCCCCGGCGACGCCCCGGTCCCCCTCGCCCTCCATCTCGCCCTCCCCCTCGCACCCCGCGTTCACATCAACCGCCGCCACCACCCCCGCCACCTGGTCCGCCCTCGCCCGCACCCTCGACGGCCCCCTCGTCCGCCCCGGCGACACAGACTGGCCGACAGCCCGCCAGCTCTACAACACCCGCTTCGACTCCCTCAAACCGGCAGCGGTCGCCTACGTCGCACACCCCGAAGACATCCGTACGGCCCTCGCCTACGCCCGAGCCCACGCCCTCCGCGTGGCGATCCGCAACGGCGGCCACTCCTACGCGGGCTGGTCCTCCGGCAACGGCCGTCTCGTCATCGACGTCTCGAAACTCAACCGGGTCCGAGCGAGCGGCAACACGGCGGTCGTCGGCGCCGGCGCCAAACTGATCGACGTCTACCGCGCCCTCGCCGCGAAGGGCGTCACGATCCCCGCCGGCTCCTGCCCGACCGTCGGCGTCTCCGGCCTCACCCTCGGCGGCGGCCACGGAGTCGTCTCCCGCGCCTACGGCCTGACCTGCGACAGCCTCACCCAGGCCACCCTGATCACGGCGGACGGCAAGCAACTGACGGCGAACGCCCGTGAGAACCAGGACCTCTTCTGGGCCCTACGCGGCGCGGGCAACGGCAACTTCGGCGTGGTGACGGAACTGCACTTCAAGACCCACCCGGCCCCGCAGGCAGTGACGGCGTACCTGTCCTGGCCGTGGCCGAGGGCCGCGGCGGTCGTCAAGGCATGGCAGGAGTGGGGCCCGGCCCAGCCGGACGAGATCTGGTCGTCCCTGCACCTGGCGGGCACCTCCGGCGGCAGGGCCACCGTCTCCGTGGCCGCCTTCTCCCTCGGCACCTACGGCGAACTCCAGAACGCGGTGGACCGCCTCGCGGACAAGGTGGGCGCCCCCGCGAGCAGCGTGTCCCTCCGCCGCCGGGGCTACGAGGAGGCGATGGAGATCTACGCTGGCTGCTCGTCGTTCTCCTCCGACGCCCAGTGCCACCTGCCCGGCGTGACCCCCGGCCGCTCCCCGCAGGGCGCACTCGGCAGGGAGACGTACGCGGCACGGTCGGACTTCTTCGACCGCTCCCTCTCCCCCGCCGCGATCCAGGCCCTCCTCAAGCAGCTGACGTCGGTCCGCGGCGGCTCCGGCAGCATCGCGTTCACGGCCCTCGGCGGAGCCGTCAACCGCGTCTCCCCCACGGCAACGGCCTTCGTCCACCGCCGTTCCCGCATGCTGGCCCAGTACATCGCCTCCTGGCGCGCCGGCACCAGCGGCTCGACAGCCGAGTCCTGGCTGACCGGAGCCCACGCGGCGATGAAGCCGTACGCGTCGGGCGCGGCCTACCAGAACTACACGGACCCGACCCTGAAGGACTGGCGCAAGGCGTACTACGGCGACGCGGCGACCCGCCTGGCAAAGCTGAAGAAGCGGTACGACCCGAACCGCTTCTTCACCTACCCCCAGGCCCTGTAGGACAGAGGACAGAGGACAGAGGACACCGGACACCGGACACCGGACACCCCGCACCAGAGGAGAACACCTACGCGGCGAGATCCCGCTCCTCGGTCCCCGCAGCCTCGTGCCGCGCCCCCGGAATCAACGCGTCCTGCCCGTCGTACGACCGCCCCCGCGCCCGGACCAGCCACCCGGCCCGGGGAGACCGCTCGACGGCCTTGACCACGGGCGTCAGCAACGCCATGGCCACGGGCGAGAGCAGCAGCGCGACCGCCGTACCGAGTGCGAACCCGCCCACCACGTCGGTCGGGTAGTGCACCCCCATGTAGATCCGGCAGAACCCTTCGAGCAGCGCGAGCCCGAGCCCGAAGAGCCCGAACTTCCGGTTGGCGACGAAGAGCCCGACGCCCATGGCCATGGTGATGGTGGCGTGGTCGCTCACGAAGGAGTAGTCGGTCTTGCCGGAGACGAGGACCTCGAGCCCTTCGTGGGTGAGGAAGGGCCGGGGCCGCTCGACAAAGCCCCGTATCGGCACATTCACGAGCACCGCAACACCGGCGGCCAGCGGCGCCCAGACCAGAGCGGCCACCGACGACGCCGCGTCCTCACCACCGCGCCGCCGCACGGACCACCAGCAGCCCACCACCAGCAGCACCATGGCGAGCAGCAGCCCGTACTCACCGACGTATTCCATGCCCCGGTCGAACCAGGCCGGCGCGTCCTTGGCCAGGCCATTGATGTCGTACAGCAGATCGACGTCAGGGTTCGACCCGGATTCTGCGAGTCCAGCCATGGCGCACGGCCCCTTCGTCGTCTCTCCCGGCACACCTTTGCGCGCGCCGCTGTTACCCACCCCCGTGGTGTGTAGATCCGCTTACGTTGACTGTGACGTCCGCTCGTCCGCTCGGCTACGTCATCAGGAACGCACGGCTCCTGTTGATACGTTCCACACTCCACCGAATGATCACGCAGACGTTATCGAAGAGAGACCCGTTCCCGCAGCTCAGGGGGTGGGTTCATGCTCGGTTCACACCGTCGTGGGGAGCGCTTTCGCGCCATCTTCGGTGACCCGGGTGGCCCCGAAGTAGTCGGGGGTGTCGATCGGGTCGAACCGGATCACAGCACCCGTTCTCGGCGCGTCGATCATGTACCCCCCGCCCACATAAATCCCGACATGCCGGATGGCCCGCGAGTTGGTGAGATCGTCCGAGAAGAACACCAGATCCCCGGGCAGCAGCTCGTCCCTGGCCGGATGCGGTCCCGCGTTGTACTGGTCATTGGCTACGCGCGGCAGCGTGATCCCGACACTCTCGTACGCGGCCTTCGTCAACCCGGAACAGTCGAACCGCCCGTTGTCGGCGGCGGTACCGTCACCGCCCCACAGATAGGGCGTGCCCAGCTTCTTCTGCGCGTAGTAGATGGCGCCGGCCGCCTGCTTCGAGGGATCGACCCGACTGACGGGCGCCGCGAAGCTGTCCTCCAGGGTCGTGATCGTCTTCACGTAGTTCTGGGTCTCCTTGTACGGCGGCACGCCCCCGTACTTGATGACCGCATAGGCCCCCGCGTTGTACGAGGCCAGCATGTTTTCGGTCGGGTTCCCGGGGACGTCCTTCACATAGGACGCGAGCGTGCAGTCGTACTGCGCGGCCGACGGAATCGCGTCATTCGGATCCCATACGTCCTTGTCGCCGTCCCCGTCGCCGTCGATTCCGTGCGTGGCCCAGGTCCCGGGGATGAACTGCGCTATCCCCTGGGCCGCCGCCGGGCTCTGGGCCTTCGGGTTGAATCCGCTCTCCTGGTAGAGCTGGGCGGCGAGCAGCGCCGGGTTGATGGCGGAGCAGAGGTTGCCCCACTTCTGCACGAGGGGCTGGTAGGCGGCGGGCACGGCCCCCTTGGCCAGCGACTTGGCGCCTCCGCTCGCCCCGTTGACGAGGTTCCCGGCGACGACGTACACCCCGACGACGAGCAGCATCACGAAGCTGAGCCCCGCCGCGACAGCGGCACCCGCCACGATCCATGCCTTACGCACCGTCAACCGCCCCTCGACCGCTGGTAGTCCGCCCGGGTCAGTCTAGGAGCTTCCCACCCGGGAACCGGTGCAACCGGTGCTCTATCGGTTGAACGCAGTCCCTCTTTCCGCGGTCCGGTACAACGAGGCGGCCTCGGTTCCGAGAACAACGCTGTACGAAATGTCAGCAGTGGCCCCGCCCTGCTCGTGCCCGCCCAGCACCCCGACGACCTCCCCGTCCCCGTTCACCCACGGACTGCCGCTGGTCCCACCGCTGAAGCCGGGACACTCGATGCGCTGCTGCCTACGGCTGTGTGCGGTGGGCTTGTTGGTGCAACTGATCGGGGAATCGCGGGAGTCGGGATACCCGGTGACGGTCACTGCGGTCGCCCCGGTGGCCATCCCCGCGACGAACCGACCCCCGCCGCCGACGACGTCCTCGACACCCTCGCGGCCCCGATCGGCGACGACCGCGAAGGCGACATCGCTGTCCTCGTCCTGCCCCTTGGCCCACCCGTCGGGCAGAAACCGCCGCTCCACCCGCCACACCCCGTACGGCGCGCGGCCGTCCCGGTACCCGGGCACGAACTCGACATCTCCGGCACCCCCGTCGAGACAGTGTGCAGCGGTGACGAGGAGATCCAGGTGCGGGCTGTGCACGACGGACGCGGTACAGAAGTGTCGGCCTGCGGCGAACAGGGCCCCGACCCGTGCGGTCCGCACACCCGCCACCGCGAGGGCGGTCACACCGAGAGGACCTGAACCGTCGTCGGCGGCCGCCTCGGAGGACGAGGTGAAGGCGAGCAGGAGGAGCACGGCGTAGAGGAAGGGAAGAGCGTGGCGCTTCATCAGAGCCGAGCGTGCCGCATGAAGGTGAGAATTCGTTCCCGCCCCGACCAGCTCACTGCTCCCGTGGGTGGCCTCCGGGGGAGGAGACCCCGTACACCGGGAAGGCGTCCGTGACGATCTCGATGCCCAGGGGTTCGGGCAGCCGCACGGACTCGCCGAACTTCCCCAGCAGAACGTCCCTGTAGGCGCCGTTGTCCGGGTAGGTGTGCAGGGCCCAGGTGCCCTTGCGCGGGTCGATGACGAAGAGGACGGGGACACGCGCGACGGCGTACCAGTCGGCCTTGTCCCTGATCTCGCGGGACTTCTCGGACTGGGAGATGACTTCGACGGCGAGCGCCGCGTCTTCCGGCGCCGCCAGCCAGTCGTCGTCCTCCATCCACTCCGTGGGAAGGACGATCAGATCCGGGGTCACATAGTCATCCGGGTCCTCCGGCAGAGCGATCGAAGACACCTCGAACGCTTGCAGCCCCTCGGGCAGTACCGGGCCGAGTTGTTCACGGATCCGCCAGACCACGCCCGCGTGCTTGCCACGCGGAGTCGGGGACATCACGAGCTTTCCTCCCACGATCTGCACCCGCAGACCCGTCGCAGCCTCGATCTTCTCGGCGATCTCACGCAGATTTCCCGGACGGGGCCGCGGATGCATCCAGGCGCCGGGCGACACGGACATGGTCTGCTGCCTCCGTCCCTCCACCTCGCCGGCTGCGCGAGCGGGGTCGTTGGGAGGTCCGACGTCCCGCTCGGCGTCGAATCCACCGTACTGTGCGGGTTCCTCTCCTGCCTCCGCGTCACGCTCCAAACACGCGCCTGCGGCCTTCCTGAGTCGCTGCTCAAGCTTCGCCACGGGACCACCCCTTCACGCTCCGAATCCTCTCCATTACGTTAGGCCACCCCACTGACACTCCGCCCACAGCAGCTTCCCGCCCTTCGACGCCCCCAGCTCCCGCAGCACGGAGACGCCGACCGCGTCCGCACACGCCCGCACGAGGTGCAGGCCGCGGCCGTCCTCGGCGTCGAGCGGGGGTACGGCGGCTCCGTCGGTGCCGAATCCGGGAGGGACCCTCGGGTCCGTGTCCCATACGGCGACCCGGAGGCGGCCGGGTTCCATCGCGCGGAGCCGCAGGGCATAGGGGCCGGCGGTGTGGCGGTGGGCGTTGCTGAGGAGTTCGGAGGCCAACAGTTCGGCGGTAGGGGCGAGTTCGGTGAGACCGTGGGCCGCGAGGACGGTACGGAGGGTTGCGCGGGCGATCCCCGGCGCGTGTGGATCGTGCGGGAGGTGGAGGGTGTAGGCCCAGGGCGGGGATACGGTTGCCATGGAAGTCTCCGATCACTGAGGGGAGTTGGGGGCGTGCGGATGGTGGTTGCCCAGTGACGATGCCGCCCCGTCGCACGGTGTGCTCCTGAGCGAGGGGCCCAGTTGTAAGGTAGCGGGGTTCATCTAAGGTCTTATACGAATTCCGAGAAAGCACTGCTTTACCACTCGTGTGAGTGACAAGGAGGACAGACACCCGTGCGAAGCAACCCAACGGGGCGCCAACTTCGCCTGGGCGCTGAGCTGCGCAAACTCCGGGAGCGCGCGGGCCTGACCTCCACCCAGGCGAGTCGACTGCTCGGCGTTCAGCAGAACCAGATCAGCAATGTGGAAGCCGGACGTGCGGGAGTGAGCCCCGAGCGAGTACGCACCCTTGCCTGTCACTACGACTGCGGGGACAAGGCCCTCGTCGAGGCGCTCAGCGAGATGGCAACCGAGCGGACGCGCGGCTGGTGGGAGGAGTACCGCGAGATCCTGCCCGCCGCCCTGCTGGACCTCGCCGAAGTCGAGTATCACGCAACGCGGCTGCGCGCCGCCGTTACCGTGCACATCCCCGGCCTGTTCCAGACCACGGACTACGCCCGCGAGATCTTCCGCCAGGACGTGCCAGAGATGTCACCCCCCGACATCGAGCACCGGATCTCCTTCCGCATCAAGCGGCAAGCCGTGCTCTACCGGGACTCCCCGACACCTCACCAGGCAATCGTCCACGAGGCTGCTCTGCGCATGAGGTTCGGCGGCCCCTCTGTGACCGGGGCGCAGCTTCAGTACCTGCTGGACATGAGCGAGCGCGACCACATCACCCTCCGCGTGATCCCGTTCGACGCCGCCACGCTCCCCGGCTCGGGCCAGTCCTTCTACTACTCCAAGGGGCCGGTGCCTCAACTCGACACCGTGCACCTGGACCAGTCCCATGGCCCGGCCTTCCTCGACTCTGAGGCTCAGCTCGACAAGTACCGCGTACTCCTCGACCGCATGGAAGCCTGCGCGCTGCCGGCCGTGGAATCACGCAACTTCATCCACAAGATCGCCCAGGACCTGTGAGGCAACCCGCGATGACCCGACTCACCTGGCAGAAGTCGTCCTACTGCGCTCAGGGCGACTCGTGCGTGCACGTCACCGCCACCACCGAAACGATCCATCTCACCGAAAGCGCCGACCCCGACGGCGTCATACTCGACGCCCACCCGGCCGCCTTCGACGCCCTCCTCGCCGTACTGAAGAAGGAAACCCACCGTTGAGCGACATCCCCACCGACCTCACCTGGACCCGCGCCGCCCCGCCGGAGGCAACCGGCCCCGGCCCCTGGATCGAGGTCGCCTTCGGCGAGGGTGACGACGGGGACGCCCCCGTCTACATCCGCGAGACCAGCGACCCGGACAACGTGGTCACCACCAACCGCCGCAAGTGGGACGCCTTCGTACTCGGCGTACAGGCAGGCGAGTTCGACCACTTTGTGGAGGGCGTGGAGGACCTGGAGGACAGTCCGCCGCATGCATAGAAGCCGCGTGTACGCGCTCCTGATCGACACGCCCGAGCAGGAGGCCGCTCAGGCGGCGGCCTTCTGGTCGGCCGCCCGACCGGTCGCCTCGGAGGAGCAGTTCACGGTGCTGCACGAGGCAATTCCCGGCCTGGTCACCGCGATTCAGGCGGTCGACGACGCCCCGCGCTTCCACGTCGACATCGAGACGGACGACGTGGCCGCAAAGACCGCCCGCATGCTGAGCATCACAGTGTTCCCTCCGGCATGAACTTGCCGCCAGGCGGGATGGTCAGACTTGAAGGTCGGAAACCCCGAGAGCCGATCACGGCGCCGTGATGACACAGAGAAGTCAGTTGTCCTCCTTGCGCCAGGTCTTCGTCGGCTGGCCGTTCTCGTCCCACTCCCGGATGGAGAGCATCGCCCCGTTGTCCTCGGAAAACACTCGCTCGGAGGCAAGCACGCCGTTCTGATGCCACCTCTTCGCGACCCCGACAGCACGCCCCTGGCGCACCCTTGCCTCCGACTCGAGCGTTCCGTCTTTGTACCACTCCCAGCTCGGACCGTCCGGCAGCCCATCGACATAGGATTCCAGACTGACGCGAGCACCGCCCAGATATTCCTCGACTTCGCCCGTAAACGGCCGACCTCGATACAGCAAACGCTGTTCCAGGTCCATGTCGACCTCAGGGTCGTCGATATTGATTCGCTCTACCTCTGCCATTAGGGAATCCAGTTTTCGTCGGTCGGATTACCGGTGAACCTGCCGTGAAGGCTGTCCACCCCATCCAGCATATGGTTGCAGTTGGCGCAGAAGGCTGCCGGGCGCCCCGGCAACTCAGTCCTCATGTGATCGAAATAGGGGAATTCCATTGCGGCACGGAGCTCGGCAAGCGCCTCCACACCGTCCGGAAGCCCTAGCTTCCTTCGCTCCCAGAGCAGGCTGTTAACCGCCTTCACCTCGGCATGCCTGAGCGGCTCGTCGGGGGCTGACCCGGGTGGGCCTTACGTAGGGAACTCGCCGACCAGGTGCCCGTGAGGGGGGCTATTCCTCGACTTCGCCCTTGAACGGCCGACCTCGGCATCTCCTCAGAGCATGTCGGTGAGGTCTGGGCCCCGACCGTCGATCAGATCGGGCGTCTCGACGCCGTACCCTTCGGCCCGTCCGAAGTAGGTCGGATCGCCTGGCTGGGCGGGGGTACCGAGAAGTGACTCGAGTGCCTGCAGTGCCGCAGCCAGCCGAGGAGCATTCCGCCTCTGAACCTCCGGGTGAGGAGTTCCGCTGAAGTCGCAGTATCCCCAAATATCATGGAATACGGAAACTTCTGCAGCGAGATGACGCTCATCGGGATATACGGTCAGCGAGACAATATCAGGCTCAATGCGCTCCTTGCTCTCAGCGTCGAACCACTTTCCGCGACCGACCACGGTCAATGCACCGACCTCGGCATTCGGGAATCCCGCCGGACGACATCCCTGGATTTTCTGCGCAAGTTCGACTGCGTCAAGGCCGCCCCTCAGAGCGAGTTTCGTGGTCACACCGATACTGCCGCGACCGAAGACGAACCACTTCCATTCAAGTCCGCTCGGCTCGAGTAGCTCGTGATCCCTCAACACGTCCGACATTCGCGTCGCGACCATCAGCGCCGAGTCAATGCCCGGCGGCGCGAAGCCGTCCAGCTCCCATTCCCAGGACGCACACTCCTGAGGTGCGCGCATCAAGATGGACATGTGGATTCCTTATGGATAGATCTGGCCGTTGGGAGGGATGGTGACCGAGCCGTCTTGGAAGCGAAGCTGGTAGGTCGAACCAGTCTTTTTGGCGTAGTGCTCCACGTCCTTGACGGTCGACTCGGTGAGAGCCGCCCGCGTGTCGTGAACATCAAGTATGGCGACCTTGGGACCGTCGATATCGCCCATGAGTTGCTTGTCTGCGATCTTGCGCGCCGCGGAACTGATGCTGTGCTCCTGGCCTACGTCCTTGAGCTGACACCCGTACTTGATCTCATCGCCAGATATGACCAACACGTCGAGGTCCAGACCCAGGTCTGGTCTCTTGTACTCGAAAGCCAGATCCTCCACCCCACGCAACTTGAGTTCCATGGCGTACTCCATGGCCTGGTGGACGGCAGGGATCATGCCCTTCTGCTTGCTCGCGTTGAGCAACTCCCTGTACTCAGGGAATCCGTGAAAGTCTCCTCGGGCGATGTACTCGGCTACGCCTGCACCGTAACTTTCCTTGCTCAACCGAGTGAGCAGGCGCTGCTGATCCTGTGCCGGCATCTTCGCTCGGTCAAGCGCAGCCTTGACTCCGGCCTCCTGGTCGGGGCTCATCGGCCCTGTGGGGGGACTGGCAACATGGTCGCCCTCGCTGAGCCTGTCCGGATCCCGGAAGGGTTCCTGGCCGCCACTCGGGCCGTCACCTGAACCGCCCCCGCTACCCGCCCCATGGTGATCCGCACCAGTCAGGCCCTCGTGGTGACTACCACCAGCATCATGGTGGCCGGCTGCGCCCGGGCTGCCGTTGTCGAGTGCGGCCTGGCCGTCATGGCCTGTACCGCCCGAGCCATCAGTGCGACCGGGTGGAGGCTCGTGGTTGGCGGACCTCCCCTGCACAACATCGTCGGCCCTGCCTGCGGGCAGGCTGTCGCCTGTGTGACCGCCCGGTAGATGACCGCCCGCTCGACCGGCGGGGGTGTTGTCGCCCACCCCGGCGCCCGGCAAGTCGCCGCCGGCGTGAACGGTAGGTACGTCGGCTCCGGCGTGCACCGCCATGTTGTCGGGCACGCGGCCGGCGTCGCCGATGTTGTTGCCCACGCTCTCGCCCAGGCGGATGTGCTGGCCGGCCTGTTCGGCGGCGTGAGCGCCCGCGCCCACCAGTGCCGGTTCCTTCACCGGGGAATCCACCCGGGGTGCGTCCGCCCCATCGGCCGGGTTGCCCGACGACGGCTTGTCCACCACGTCGGCGGGGGCGTTGTCAGCGTTGTCGATGACGTTGCCGTGCTGGTCGAGGAGGTTGCCGTCGCCGTCCATGTACTGGGCCGGGGAGCCGTCCACGCTCGGCAGCTTCGTTGCGCCCGAGGGCAGGACCGGGGCGTCGTCGGGCAGCTTGATGTTGCCGTCGGGCAGCGTGGTTGCACCCTCCGGGATGGCGGCACCCTCGGGCAGCTGCACAGTCCCGTCCGGCAGCTTCAGCGAGCCCTCCGGCAGGGTGATGGCATTGTCCGGGAGAGCAGGAACGTCGATGGCGCCAACGCCCTTGAGGCCCTTGGCGATGTCGCCGATCTTCGACAGGCCCGCGCCCGCGCCCTTGGCGATGTAGGTCATCGGGTCGATGAAGTGGCCCGCCTTGCCCGCCGCGGACAGCACCTTCGCCGCCGCGCCCGCCTTGCCCGCACCCGACACACCGGCGCCCGCGCCACCCGTGAAGACCGTGGTCACGACGTTGAAGGTGACCGCTCCGGCCGCGCGGGCGGGGTTCTTGCCCCACTCGTCCCACGCCAGCAGGGCCTTGCCGGTCTCCTTCATCGCGGTGCGTGAATCGCGGATGGCAGGGGGGAGTTTGTCCTCGGGGAGCAGCCAGAACGCGGTGCCGAGGATCGGGTTCATGGTGAGGGCCAGGCCGGCGCCGAGCTGGGCCAACCCCTTCCAGGCCTGGCCCATCGCGTCCCAGCCGCCGAAGCCCACCAGCGTGCCCAGGCCCTTGATGGTGCCCCAGACGCCGTCGACCAGGAGGCCGTCCCAGACGAACGACTTCACCCAGTGTCCGACCTCGTACCAGTGGTGCTTCTCCTCCACCGGGTCGCCCCAGGGCACCTTGGCGTTCTTCATGTCGTCGGCCGCGAACCCGTACTGGTCCTTACGCTCCGAACCGTCCCCAGCGACCACCTGCGTGCCGCCCCACAACGCGGTGATCTTGTTGTGGGCGGTTCGCTCCGCAGCCCAGAACGCCGCCACCGTCGCGGTGATGTCGTCCCGGAGCTGGTTGTGCTCCTCGACCTTGTTGCCGTCGTACTCCCACTCGTCGTCGTCCTTGACGGAGTCGACGAAGGTCGTGGCCTGGGTCTTCAGTTGCTCCAGCTTGTCGACGAGGGGGCGGATCTCGGTCGCGTACGACGACAGCGCGCCGGACACGGTCTCGAGGTCGTCACCGAACGCGTCCGCCCGGTCCTTGACCGGCTTCGTCGTGGCGAACAGCTGCTCCGCCTCCGGAGCCGTGTAGTACGCCGACAGGCCCTGGAACTGGGAGTGGACGTCCCCGCCGGTCGTGCGGACGTTGCCCGCGTCCTTCCTCAGGTCCGCGTGGTCGATCTCCAGTTGGTCCAGGTTGCCCGTGTACTGCGGTATCTCCCCCGGCTTGAGCACAGCCCCCATACCTCCCACGCGTCTCCGACTCGATCATCTGTATCAATCGGCGCGTTGCATCCGCAACGGTTCCGGCCAATCGTTTCGGACGGCTCCTGAACATCGCCGCGCGGCGGTATGACTCAGGTATGATGCAGGTATGACCACGAAGATCACCGTGTCCCTGTCCGACGAAACCGCCGGTTACGTTCGTGCTCACGCCCCTGAAGGCAATGTGTCCGCGTTCATAGACCGCCTCATCCGGCGACAGATCACCCTGGACGCGGCGAAGCAACTGGCTGCCGCCGGTTACAGTCCGGACCTGGACGGCGAGGGAGACGCGTGGTGAACAGGGGCGACATCTGGCAGGTCAAGGGTGCGCAGGGGGAGCGCACCGTGTGTGTCGTCAGCCTCGACGGGCTCGACGAGACCTTCGGTGCCTGCCTCGCCATCGTCCTGCATCCGCCCGGCGCTTACCCGGACACCATCATGTCCGTACACCTGAAAGCTCCCGTCGAAGCCGTCGCCGTCGCTCTCAACCTCACTCAGCTCAAGACAGCACGCTTCCACGACGGCACCTTCATGGGAAACATCGGCCCGGACGCCCTCGCCCGCGTCGACCAAGCCCTGCACGCGGTCCTCGACCTCTGACGGACTTCTGAAGGCAAGCTACGCGTCTCGGTCGGCTTCCCGGGCCGCGCGCTCCAGCCGGCTTCGATGGTTCTCCCACCACGCCTTGTCGCCCGGCGGCAAGCTGTCGTTGCCCTTGTTCATCCCCACGGCACCGTCGATGAGTTCCCGGACGATGTCGGCGTGCCCTGCGTGCCGGTGCGTATCGGCGATCACGCGCACGACGGCATGATGCAGCGTCACCTCATTCCGTTCGCTCGGCCACCACGGCACCCTGCCGATCGTGTCCAGCGCCAGCGCGTCGATCGTCGCGTCCGCGTGCGCCCACGCCCGGCGGTAGAGGTCCACGATGTACTCGCGTGACTCGTCGGCGGTGGCCCACATGTCCGCGTTGAGGTCAGCCCCGTCTTCGAGCCAGGGCTGCGGCTCGCCGGACGGTCGGCCGAAGGTGTCGCCGAGGTAGCCCAGTTCGATACTGGCCACGTGTTTCACCAGGCCCAGGAGGTTGGTGCCGGTCGGCGTCAGCGGGCGGCGGATGTCGTACTCCGAGAGCCCTTCGAGCTTCCACAACAGAGCATCGCGCGCGGACTGCAGGTAGAAGTGAACGTCAGCCTTGGGATCCGATGCGGTCATGGGGCCAGTCTGCGGCTCGCCCGGTCTTTGTCCAGCGACTTGTCACCTGAGGCAGGCCGTCACAGGCATCACAGGAATTCGAAGAACCTGGTCCACCACGTGGCCCGGCCCTGGTGCGGAGGGTAGCTCGCGACAACCGCGCCGGGAACATCGTTGGCGAGCCAGGTCACGCCGTCGTACAGGCGATGGAGCAGCCGCAGCGGGACCAGTTCGTGGTCCAGGTCGGACAGCGCGGCCTCGATCCGCCGGCGGTCTCCTTCGGACAGCGCACCGTCCGCCACCGCCTGGTCCAGGTCGGTGTGGCTGTCCGGCCGCGGCGTGGTCACCACGGCGAGGTTGCCGTAGTTGCTCAGCCGCACCCCGATCGATACGCCGGCCTCCGTCGCCTGCGGCGGGATGCTCACGCTGAAGTAGTAGCCGGCGTCCTGCGTCACGCCCAGGCGACAGGGCTGCCCGATGTCCTGGTTCAGCCGGTCCTTGAGGCGGTTGGCCCGCGACTCGGCCTGCGCGTAGTCGAACCCGTCGGGGAACTCGAGGTGATCCGGCCCGGGGAGGCGGTCCAAGGCATGGAGCAGGTCGAGTATGCGCTGGTCGTCGTCCATTGTGAGCAGCCTACGGAGACCTCACCGCTGGAAGTGGAGGATTCGGGCCAGGACCGGGATGGAAAAGCCCAGGTGGGTGTGGTCGGGCGTGGCCCAAATCCGCCAATTGTCGATCTGCCTGCCCCGCCCCGGCCCTGTCCCTCACGCCCGCCCCGTCGACTCCGCCGGGGTCAGGGGATAGGACACCCCCGTCAGTTCCTCCGACACCGTCCACAGGCGGCGGGCCGTCACCATGTCGCTCGCTGCCGCCGTGCGGCCCACCAGCGTCGGGGCGCCTCGCATCTCGCCGAAACCGTCCGGGCCGACGTAGCTCGCGCCGGGGAGATCCTGGGTCGCCGCGTACAGGGTCGGCAGGGCTCCGGCGCGGTCGTCCTGGGCCATGAACCTGTTGCCGAGGCGCATGAACGCGCGCATTGCGGGGTTCTCGGCGTGGCTCTGGAGGTTGGTGGCCGCGTACCCGGGGTGGGCTGCGAACGCGCGGACCAGGGAGCCGGACTCCGTCAGGCGGCGCTGGAGTTCGAGTGTGAACAGGAGGTTCGCGAGCTTCGACTGGGCGTACGCGCCCCGCGGGTCGTAGTTCGCGTCCTGGTTCAGGTCGTCGAAGTCGATCGTGGCGTCGCCCCAGCGGTGGGCGCCCGAGGAGACGGTGACGACGCGGTCGGTGACGTGGGGCAGGAGCAGGTTCGTCAGGGCGAAGTGGCCGAGGTGGTTGGTGCCGAACTGCATCTCGAAGCCGTCCCGCGTGCGCTGCTTCGGGAGCATCATCACGCCGGCGTTGTTGATCAGCAGGGCCAGGGAGCGGCCCTCCCACGCGTCCGCGAAGTCGCGTACAGAGGACAGGTCCGCCAGGTCGAGGCGGCGTACCTCCGTGCTGCCGTGCACGGTCGCGGCCGCCGTACGTCCCCGCTCAACGTCCCGTACGGCGAACACGACGTGGGCGCCCGCGCGGGCCAGCGCGTCCGCGGCCCTCAGGCCGATGCCGCTGTTGGCACCGGTGACGACCGCCGTGCGTCCGGTGAGGTCGGGAACGAGCGTCGCGTTCCAGTGCTCGCGGTTGTGCTCGCGGTTCTTCTGGTTCTTGTCAGCTGCCATGCCCCCAATGTAGACGCCGACAACAATGATGGCAATGCCTACAAAGATGACACCGGCAACATCCGGTTAGGATGAGCCCCATGCCCGAGAGCCGCCCCTACCACCACGGAGACCTCCGCGCCGCCCTGCTCACCGTCGCCGAGCGCACACTGCGGGAGAAGGGCGTCGGCTCCCTGTCCTTGCGCGAACTCGCCCGCGAGACCGGCGTCAGCCACGCCGCCCCCGGCCGGCACTTCAAGGACAAGCAGGCCCTGCTCAACGCCCTGGCACTGGCCGGCTACGAGCGGCTCGCCCAGACCCTGAACGCCGCCGACGACCCCGCCCTCCCCCTCCAGCCCCGCCTCACCGCCCTCGCCGGCGCCTACCTCGGCTTCGCCACCGAGTACGCCGAGCTGCTGGAGCTGATGTACGCCCGCAAGCACGACCCGGACGCCGCCGAGCAGATGGCTGTCGGCATCGACAAGACCGTGGGCTCCCTGGAGCGGGTGATCGCGGACGCACAGAAGCGCGGCGAGATCGTCGAGGGCGATCCGGAACACCTCACCCTCGTCGTGGGCGCCGCCCTCCAGGGCATCGCCGCGTTCACCACGGGCGGCATGCTCGACCCGGACGCGGCCCACGCCACCCTCGACGACCTGATCCACCACCTGCTCCACGGCCTCAAGCCCCGCTGAGCCCTCCGCTCCCTGCGCCCTACCCAATCGGAACCTGTGCGTCCGCTGTACCCCGGGTCAAGTCGCGGCCATCCCCCCGCCATCGCCCGGCCATTGATCAGCAATCCTCCAACCCCCTTCAGTAAGGCGGAAGTCAGGATTCCGCAGCCCACCTTGTTGTCACGTACCCAACAAGCGACAGTCGTCGGCGGGCCGCCGCCCGCTGCCGGGGACCACGTACCGGTGGCATCACCACCCGCACTGCCCCTGTCAACCACTCTCAGGAGGCTGTACGTTGCGTACGCAATCCCCCAACACCCCCGCCAGCCGCGCCAGATGGACCCGCATCGGCTCCGCTGCCGTGGCCACCGCCGCGCTCGTGTTCGCCGGACTCGGCACCGCGGCCCAAGCGAGCGCCACCCCCGAAGCGACGACCCCCGCCACAACCACCGCCACAACCGCCGCCACCGCCACCGCCTCGAAGGTGACCTGGTCGGCCACCCCCTGTGCCACGCCCAAGAAAAAGGGCGAACTGGCCTGCGACTCCCTCCGCGTCACCGGCGGTCTCACCGCCTTCCAGAAGCAGGAGGCGAAGGAAGACGGCGTCACCCCCAAGGCCGCCGACGCCGCCACCCCCTCCGGTTACGGCCCGTCCGACCTCCAGTCCGCCTACGGCCTGACCTCCGCCGCCTCCTCCAAGGGTTCCGGCGAGACCATCGCGATCGTCGACGCGTACGACGACCCGAACGCCGAGGCCGACCTGGCGAAGTACCGCTCGTACTACGGCCTCTCCTCCTGCACCACGGCCAACGGCTGCTTCAAGAAGGTCAGCCAGACCGGCTCCACGACCTCCCTCCCCTCCGCCGACAGCGGCTGGGCCGAGGAGATCTCCCTCGACCTGGACATGGCCAGCGCGACCTGCCCGAACTGCCACATCACGCTCGTCGAGGCCACCTCCGCCACCATGGCCAACCTCGGCAAGGCCGTGAACGAGGCCGTCAGCCTCGGCGCCAAGTTCGTCTCCAACAGCTACGGCGGCTCCGAGTCCTCGTCCGACACGTCGTACGACACCTCGTACTTCAACCACCCCGGCGTCGCCATCACCGTCAGCGCCGGCGACTCCGCCTACGGCGCCGAATACCCGGCCGCCTCCAAGTACGTCACCTCCGTCGGCGGCACCAAGCTCGCCACCTCCTCCACCACCCGCGGCTGGACCGAGAGCGTGTGGAAGACCAGCAGCACGGAGGGCACGGGCTCGGGCTGCTCGGCGTACGACGCGAAGCCGAGCTGGCAGACCGACACCGGCTGCGCCAAGCGCATGATCGCGGACGTCTCGGCCGTCGCCGACCCGGCGACCGGCGTCTCGGTCTACGACTCCTACGGCGTCACCGCCGGCTGGTACACCTTCGGCGGTACGAGCGCCTCCTCGCCCATCATCGCGGGCGTCTACGCCCTCGCCGGCACCCCGTCCAGCAGCTCCTACCCGGCCCAGTTCCCGTACAAGGCCGCCGGCACCTCGGCGCTCAACGACGTGACCTCCGGCAACAACGGCACCTGCTCCACGAGCTACTTCTGCACCGCCACGTCCGGCTACGACGGCCCGACCGGCTGGGGCACCCCGGAGGGGACGGGCGCCTTCACCGGCTGATCGACAGTCAGACCAACGGGCCGCGGCATCCAGCCGCGGCCCGTTCGCGTGAGAACATTCTTTCCGACCACTCACCCGACTGGCCGTCACCCACGGCGGCCGGTCGTGAAAAGGGGTCAACGACGGAACCACACGACAGGTTCCGCTCAGGCCTCATTGCCCGGCGTGACCTGTCGTGATACACAGAGTGACGATACGACTCCTCGTATACCGTCCCGCACCCGTCCGAGGGACCCGGCGCGGGCCGGTGACAAGGTATTCGTACGAAACCCGCCAACCGATGACGCCAAGTCGACATACGACAGCGGAATTTTCGGCGAGAATGAGGCCTGACCTCTGCGTCCGTGCAGGGGACACGGAACTACCCACCAGGGGCGGTGACTTACATGCTCTTTGCGGCCGACGAGGGAGACATCAACACCATCATCGGGGGGATCGCTCCGGACTGGGGCCCCTTCGGCAGCCTGGGCAACGAGGCGAAGGTGATGATCGAGGTCGTGATGGCGGTGGCCATCCTGCTGTGCCTCGGCATCGCCATCTGGGGCGCGGCAAAGCAGCGAATCGGCGCCACGGCCCTGAGGGACACCTTCAGCGCCGAGCAGGGCAAGGGCCTCATCATCGCCGGCCTCACCGGAGTCTTCATCATCGGCTCCCTCGGCACTCTCTTCACCATCGTGTACGGCATGGCCGTGTAGCTACCGCGTCCGGTCGACGCACCTCCGATCCGGCCGGGCGCGCCCGGTTTCCCCTCCACCCCACCCGTCCGTCGTGCCCACCGGCAGAGGTTGCGTTTCCCTGATGTCGAGTCACCACACCGCGCCCGCGCGGGAACCAGCACGGCTACCGTCGTACTCCTACGCGTTTCCGCACGACGTCGAGGGGGCGTACGCGGCATGACTCTCGGAGACGACGACGAGACCTCCGGTGGCTACGGCGGTACGGGGCACACGCGCACGCGCCTCCCCGACCGGCCCGGCGACGTGTACGGCGGCGCACGCAGAGGCCGGTCCTCTTCCCGCAGCCTGGTCACGGTGGTCGGCGTCGTCGTCCTCCTGATCGCCGCGATCGCCTTCGCGAACCGTGGAGGAGACGATTCCTCATCCACGGACGGGGCGGCTTCCCAGCCGGAGGCTGCGTCTACGGCGGCGAGCGGGGACCGTCCGGTGGAGGCGAAGACGGGCGGGATTCCGAGTGGGTTCGCGCAGAATGAAGAGGGTGCGCAGAGTGCGGCGGCGAACTATGCGGCCGCGCTGGGCTCCGACGGCATGTTCAACACCTCCCGGCGGCACGAGATCGTGCAGACCATCGCCGCCCCCAGCTCTATCGACCAGCTCCAGTCCGGCTTTGACAGCGACTACTCGGCGGACTTCCTGAAGAAGATCGGTCTGAGCGATGACGGCAGCGCCCCCGCGGGCACCACGTTCGTCAATCGCACGCTGCCCGCCGGCACCAAGGTGACGTCCTTCAGCAGCGGCGCGGCCACGGTCGAGGTCTGGTGCAACGGCCTCTTCGGGCTCACCGGTGACGACTCGACCAATCCCGTGACCAATAGCTGGTTCACCGTCACCATGAAGCTGGCCTGGAGCGGCGACGACTGGAAGGTCCTTGAGAGCAGCCAGAAGACCGGCCCGACCCCCGTCACCGGAGACAACCCCATTTCCGGGTCCACGGAGATCGGCAAGGCGGTCCAGGAGTTCGGAGGGTTCACGTATGCCCGGTAGCCGTCACCGCGCGCTCAAGCTCACCGGCCTGGTCGCCGTCGTACAGACAACCGCTGTTCTGCTGGCCACCCGCGCCTTCGCAGCCCCCACACCTACGCCGACGACGAGCGACGACCCCTGCTCCCTGATCGCCGGCCCCGCCAAGAAGTACTGCGAAAACGGCACCGGCTCCACCGGAACCGGCCGCTCCGGCACCCTGGACCCCACCAGCACCCTCGACCCCCTCTCCTCCCTCGCCAAGGGCTGCGCGGACGCCGCCGCCTGGACCATCGACAAGCTCAGTGAAGCCGTCAAAGAGACCGCGAACGTCGACTTCACGAACCAGAAGTTCCTCCAGCAGTACGCCGTGGTCTTCGCCGCGTCGACGATCCTGACCCTCCTCCTGTGGCTTCTCGCGGTCGCGAAGCGTGCTGTCCGCGGTGTCCCCCTCACCACCGCCATCTCCGAGGCGATCGGGTTCCTCTGGCTGACCGTCCTGGCGTCCGCCTTCACGCCGCTGATCCTGTACACGGTCGTATCGGCGACGGACGGCGTCTCAGAGGTCCTCGCGCAGACGACCGGCAACCAGACCGACACCTTCTTCGGCAACTTCTCCGGCGCCCTCAGCAAGGGCGAGGACATCGGCGGCGGCCCCATCATGCTGATCGTCGTGTCGCTGGTGAGCATCCTCGCCGCCGGAGTGCTGTGGCTGGAGCTGGTCATCAGAGCCGCGCTCCTCTACGTCGGCGCCCTCCTCGGCACCGTCGTGTACGCCGGCCTCGTCGACAAGAACCTGTGGGGCCACGTCCGCCGCTGGGCGGGCATCATGATCGCGGTGATCCTGGTCAAGCCGGTCATCGTCATCGTGCTGGGCCTGGCCGGCGCGCTGTCCGCCGAGGACGGCCCCGACGCGTTCTCCGCCGTCGTGTCCGGCCTCGCCATCATCCTGCTCGCGATCTTCGCCAGTGCGATGATCTACCGTTTCGTCCCCGGCTTCGGCGACGAGATCGCGAACTCCCGCAGCAACCGCATCATGCAGGGCGCCGAGGGCAAGGCCGCGGCCGTCATGACCTCCCCCGCCACCCTCGTCGCCCAAGGCATCAAAACCCACAGCACCCGCGCCGACAACAACGGCGGCGGAGGCCAGGGCGGATCGAGCGGTGCCCGCCCGAGCAACCCCGTATCCGGCGGGGTCGCCGCGCACAGCACACGTACGCCGACCGGGGGCGGCGGATCTGTCCCCTCCGCCGCCCCCGCTCCCCGCGCGGGCAACAGCCCGGTGAACAGCCCGCACGCCAGCAACACCCGCAACAGCAGTACCAACCGCACGGGAGGTGAAGGGCGTTGACGACCGAGTCCCACGTGTCCCATCCGGTCACGCCCCGCCGTACATATCTGATCGGCCGCGCCCGGCCGAACGCGATCGTCGGCAGGAATCGAGAGACCGGCGAGATCGCGCTCATCATCGGCGGCGCGTTCCTCGGCATGATGTGCGGGCTCCTCGTCCCGGTGCTGTCCCTGCGCATCGTGCTGCTGATGGGCTTCCCGATGGTCGCGCTGGCGGCGGTCTACGTGCCGTACAAGCGCCGCACCTTCTACAAGTGGTTCGAGATCAACCGAAGCTTCAAGCGCACCCTCAAGCAGGGCACCACCTACCGCTCCGGCGTCATGGAGGCCGGCATCCACCTCGACGGCCGTGAGGTGGAGATCGGCCCGCCGCCCGGCATCGGCCGCATCAACTGGCTGGCCGCCCCGTTCGGCCCCGACGAGATCGCCGTACTGCTGCACGCGGACCGCCGTATGGTCACCGCGGCCATCGAGATCGAGGGGCCGGGCGTCGGTCTGCGCGACTCCGAGGACCAGGAAGCCCTCGTCGACCGCTTCGGCACCCTCCTCAAGCACGTGGCCAACGGCGACGGCTTCGTCACCCGCCTCCAGATGCTCGCCCGCACCCTCCCCGCCGACCCGGACGCCCACGCCAAGGACGTCGCCGTACGCGGGGACGAGAAGGCACTGGGATGGCTGCAGCAGTCGTACGACCAACTGCAGTCGATGGTGTCCACGAGCAGCGAGCAGCACCGCGCGTACCTCGTCGCCTGTATGCACTACAACCGGGAACTGGCCGCCGAGGCCCAGGCGATGGCCCGGGCCGCCCGCCCGCACAACGGCCGCAAGCTGGACCGGGACGCGGGCCTCGCGGTCGTCATGGCCCGCGAGCTGACCGACATCTGCTCGCGCCTCCAGGAGGCCGACATCCGCGTACGGCAGCCGCTGGGCCAGGGCCGTCTCGCCTCGCTCATCCACTCCATGTACGACCCGGACCACCCGATCGACCACATCCAGGCGATGACCAAGCGCAACGCCTGGCCGGCCGAACTGGACGCCATGGAGCCGACGTACCTCCAGGCCAAGACCCGGGAGTCCTCCACCCGCGCACCCTGGTGCCACGCCACGGCGTGGGTGAAGGAGTGGCCGATGACCCCGGTCGGCGTCAACTTCCTCGCCCCGCTCCTCGTCCACACCCCGGACGTCATCCGAACGGTCGCCGTGACGATGGATCTCGAGCCCACCGAGGTAGCCATCGAACGCATGTTGACCGAGAAGACCAACGACGAGGCCGAGGCCTCCCGAGCCGCCAAGATGAACCGCACCGTCGACCCCCGCGACATCGCCGCCCACAACCGCCTCGACCAGCGAGGAGAAGACCTCGCGAGCGGCGCGGCGGGCGTCAACCTGGTCGGCTACATCACCGTCTCCTCCCGATCGCCCGAGGCCCTGGCCCGCGACAAGCGGACCATCCGGGCCTCGGCCGGAAAGTCGTACCTGAAGCTGGAGTGGTGCGACCGCGAGCACCATCGCGCCTTCGTGAACACGCTCCCGTTCGCCACCGGCATTCGAAGGTAGGGGCCGCCGCATGCGGGATCCGATGTCCATCCTCACCGACGCCTTCACGTCCTTCCTCTTCGGAAAGGTCGAGACGACCCGCCTGCCGGTACGCACCTCCACCGGCCAGGCCCAGGCGGTCTACCTCCCGACCGCGGCCCCCGGCCTCGGCGACTCGGGCGTCATCATCGGCCGCGAGGTCTACTCCGGGAAGGGCTACATCTACGACCCCTTCCAGCTGTACGGCCAGCAGCTCCCGGCCCCGCACTGGCTGGTCCTCGGCGAGTCCGGCAACGGCAAGTCGGCGCTCGAGAAGACGTACGTCCTGCGCCAGCTCCGCTTCCGCGACCGCCAGGTCGTCGTCCTCGACGCCCAGGGCGAGGACGGCGTCGGCGAATGGAACCTCATCGCGCAGGAGCTGGGAATAACTCCCATCCGGCTGGACCCGATGGCCGCCCTGGACATGGGTATCCGGCTCAACCCGCTCGACCCGGCGATCACGACGACCGGACAGCTCGCCCTGCTCCGGACCATCATCGAGGTCGCCATGGGGCACGGCCTGGACGAGCGCTCCGGCTTCGCCCTCAAGGTCGCGCACGCCTACGTCAACGAGACGATCGTCGAACGCCAGCCGGTGCTCACCGACATCGTCGAGCAGCTGCGGCACCCCGAGCCGGAGTCCGCCGAGGCGATGAACGTCGACATAGACGACGTACGGGCGTGGGGCCTGGACGTGGCGCTGGTCCTCGACCGCCTGGTCGACGGTGACCTGCGGGGCATGTTCGACGGCCCCACGACGGTCGGCATCGACCTGGACGCCCCGCTGATCGTCTTCGACCTGTCCCACATCGACCGGAACTCCATCGCCATGCCCATCCTCATGGCGATCGTCGGCGTGTGGCTGGAGCACACCTGGATCCGCCCCGACCGCAGGAAGCGCATCTTCCTGGTCGAGGAGGCCTGGCACATCATCAACAGCCCCTTCGTGGCCCAGCTCTTCCAGCGGCTGCTGAAGTTCGGCCGCCGACTGGGCCTGTCGTTCGTGGCGGTGGTGCACCACCTGTCCGACGTGGTGGACGGAGCGGCGGCGAAGGAGGCCGCGGCGATCCTCAAGATGGCGTCGACAAGGACGATCTACGCCCAGAAGGCCGACGAGGCGAGGGCGACGGGCCGGGTGCTCGGCCTGCCCAGATGGGCCGTGGAGATCATCCCGTCCCTCACTCCCGGCATCGCCGTCTGGGACGTCAACGGCAACGTCCAGGTCGTCAAACACCTGATCACCGAGACCGAACGCCCCCTGGTCTTCACCGACCGCGCGATGACCGAGTCCTCCGCCGAACGAGAACGGACGGACGACGCCCTGCGCGCGGCCGAACTGGAAGCGGAGGAACGGGCGGCGGCGTTCGTGGAACAACACCTCGGCGACTCCGAGTCGACGGTGGCGTAGTCAGTCGTAGGGGGAAGGCGTGAGACCGCACGAGCAGTACCGGGACGACCGGCACGACGGCCGGGGAGGCATCCCCGACGGTCTGCTGGTCGGCATACTCGCCTTCCTCCTCGGCATGACCCTGCTGGTCTGGTCCGCCACGGGCCTGGCCGCCCTGTTCGCCCACGGCTCCTGGCCCGACGGCGTCACCTTCACCCGCGCCCCCCTGGCCATCCGCGGCCTCGTCGCCCAGCCGCACGACATCCCCGCCGCCTGGCCGGACACCCCCGAGTCCCAGCTCTCGGGCTACGGCCTGTTCTGGGGCCTGCTCATCGGCCAGGTCATGATCCTGATCGTCCTGACGGTGTTCGTGATGGGCACGCTGGCACGGTGGCGGGCGGTCAGGGTGCGGAGGCGGCTGGAGAGCGCGGAGCCGCTGCCGGCACCCGAGATCCGTGAGGTGCCGCTGCCACGCACGGAGCCGGAGCCGCAGCCGACCCAAGTACCGCAAGAGGCGGCACCGGTGGAGTCGGCCCCCCTGTCGAGTCCTTTGCCGAGCCTTTCGAGGAACGGTGAACGGGTGGGTGGGTGGGAAAAAACCCGCGCCGCAGGCGCGGTTCTGTACGCCCCGCCGGAAACCCGCCAATCGACCGCCACCCAAGCCATACGGGACGCGGAGGGCCCCGCCCTCATCGTCACCTCGAACCCCGCCATCTGGCAGGACACGAAAGACGCCCGCGCCAAACTCGGCCCGGTCCACGTCTACGACCCCACCCACCGCTGCGACACCCCGGCCCGCCTCCACTGGTCCCCCACCACCGGCTGCGAGGACAAACAGACGGCGGCGGCACGGGCCACCGCCCTCCTCGCCCCCATCCGCCCCACCGCGAAAATCGACCAGGCCGTCAGCGACGTGGCCGAAACGCTCCTGCGCAGCTATCTGCACGCAGCCGCCATCGACGGCCGTACGATCCGCCACGTCCACCGCTGGTCCCAGGGCACCCAGATCCAGGACGCCGTACGAACCCTCCGTACGAACCCCAAGGCGGCCTCCGGCTCCGCGGGCGAACTGGAAGCCGCACTCACCGCTCACGCGGAACGCCGGGACATCGCCCAGGAGTTGACGAGCCGGGCCCTCTCCGCCCTCTCCACGCTCAACATCCGCGAGGCCTGCACCCCCAACCGAACTGATGCGCTCGCCCTGGATTCCTTCGTGGACGAAGGGGGCACGCTTTATGTGGTAGGTGAATCCATCGAGGACCCCCGGACCGATCCGGGCGCGATGCCTCTGCTCACCGCCCTCGCCTCAAGCGTGGTCGAGCGCGGCCGGCGCATGGCCGAACGGTCATCCTCCGGTCGCCTCGACCCACCACTCACGCTCGTCCTGGACGACGTCGCCGCCGTGGCTCCGCTTCCCCAGCTCCCGGAGCTGCTGGCCGCCGGAACGGACCGGGGCCTGCCGACCCTGGCCCTGCTCCGCTCCCGCGAACAGGCCCGCACCCGCTGGCCGGACGCCGAACTGCCGGTGTGATCGGCACAGTTCACGCACGCAGTCCCCCTGTCACGCCCGTCAGTCCTGCCCCCGCTCCAGGACGAACTCCAACTCCAGCTCTCCGGGCCGAGCGGCCAACGGCACGGTCACCCCACTCGGCACGAAGCCCACCTTCCGGTAGAACCGCTGCGCCCGCCCGTTCTCCTCATGCACGATGAGCCGCACCCGCTCGGCCCCCTGCGCCCACGCCCACTCCAGAGCGGCGTCGAACAACACCTCGGTCAGCCCGTTCCCCCGCTCCTCGGGCCGGACGAACACCCCGACGACATGCCCCTGTTTCCGCTCCACCGGAAACCCGGCCCAGTCCGTCGTCCCGGGCTCCTCGACCAGCACGGTCAGCGTCCCGACCCACTGGCCGTCCGGCCCCTCGGCGATGATCTGCTGCACCCCGGTCGCGCCCTCCGCGCCCGAGGCCGTCCGCTCCTTCCAGAACGAGTCCGGCTTGGCGGCGGCCTCCTCGTAGGTCTCGAGGAAGGCGAGGTGCGCGACGGGATCCTTCAGAGCCGCAAGCCGAAGCTCCTTCACGGCAGGCCACTCGTCAGCACGCACGGACCGGATCACATAGCTGCTCATGCCAGCCACCGTAATACCCGGGTACTACGCCCCTCACCTCGAATACTGCCCACGGTCCGACGCCCGCCGCCCCCGCCCGGACGAACATCGAAGCATGATTACGGCACAGGACCTGACCAAGCGCTACGGCGACAAGGCGGTCGTCTCCGACCTGTCCTTCACCGTCCGCCCCGGCACGGTCACCGGCTTCCTCGGCCCGAACGGCGCCGGCAAGTCCACGACCATGCGCATGATCCTCGGCCTGGACGCCCCCACCCGCGGCCACGCCACCGTCGGCGGCCGCGCCTACGCCGCCCACCCCGCGCCCCTCCAGGAGGTCGGCGCCCTCCTGGAGGCCCGCTCGGTCCACCCCGGCCGTACCGCCGACCACCACCTGCGCGCCCTCGCCCACACCCACGGCATCCCCAGGTCCCGCGTCGACCACGTCCTGGACCTCACCGGCCTGACCGACGTGGCCCGCCGCCGCGTCAAGGGCTTCTCCCTCGGCATGGGCCAACGCCTGGGCATCGCCGCCGCGTTGCTCGGCGACCCGGCCACCGTCGTCCTCGACGAACCGGTCAACGGCCTCGACCCCGAGGGCGTGCTCTGGATCCGCAACCTCCTCAAGTCCCTCGCCGCGGAAGGCCGTACGGTCTTCGTCTCCTCCCACCTGATGAGCGAGATGGCCCTCACCGCCGAGCACCTGGTCGTCATCGGCCGCGGCCGCCTCCTGGCCGACACCACGGTCGCCGACTTCGTACGCCAGTCCGGCGCGGGCACGGTCAAGGTCGTCACCCCGGAGGCCGAGACCCTCGTACGACTGCTCTCGGCACCCGGCGTCGACATCACGACCACCGCCCCCGAAACCCTCGAAGTCCGCGGCACCGACGCCGAACGCATCGGCCGCACCGCCGCCACCCACGGCATCCCCCTCTTCGAACTCACCCCGAACACCGCCTCCTTGGAAGAGGCCTTCATGGACCTCACCCGTGACTCGGTCGAGTTCACCGCCACCCTGGAAGGACCCACGGCATGACCACCGCGACGACGACCGTGCCGTACCGCGTGACCCCGGCCCGGGTCCTGCGCTCCGAATGGCACAAGCTCTGGACCCTGCGCTCCACCTGGATCACCCTCATCGCCACCAGTGCCCTGACCCTCGCCATGGGCGCGGGCATCAGCGCGGCCTACGACGGCAACGGCGAGGCCGAGCTCGACACGGTCGTCCTCATCCTCCTCGGCACCCAGTTCGCACAGCTCAACCTCGGCGTCCTGGGCATCCTGTCCACCGCCGGCGAGTACTCCACCGGCCAGATCCGGGCGACGATGACAGCGGTCCCGAGCCGCCTGCCCGTCCTCTGGGCGAAGGCGGCCGTCCTGGCCGCGGTCACCTTCCCCCTCGCCCTGTGGACGAACCTCCTCACCTTCCCCCTCGCCCAGTCCTTCCTCTCCGGCACCGGCCACGCCGCCTCCCTCGGCGACCCGGGCGTCCTGCGCGCCCTCGTCGGCAACGCCGTCGGCCTCGCCCTCTTCGCGGTCCTCGCCCTCGGCCTCGGCTCCGTCGCCCGCTCGGTCCCGATCGCCACGGGCGCGTTCATCGGCCTGGTCATGATCCTCCCCGAGGTGCTGGCGATGCTCCCGTACGACATCGTCGACGAGGCCGTACGGCACTTCCCGGGCCGCGCCCTGGAAACCCTCACCACCGCCCAGCCGATGCCGGACGCGCCCTCCCCCGGCATGGCACTCCTGTCCCTGCTCCTGTGGACGGCGGCAGCCCTCGCGGCAGCCGCGGCGGTCCTGAAACGACGGGACGTATGACGACCGGGCAGGAAACCTCCACCATGGACCCCGTGGCGGAAGAAGAAGCACGACCCGCACCGGAAGAACGAGCGACGGAGCCCCTCACCGAGTACATCCAACGCGTCACCCGACGCGTACGCGCCTTCGACCGGCGCCACCCCCACCTCTGGGACCTGCACCTCGCCGGCTTCTGGGTGACGGCAGCCCTGATCGACTACGCCAGCGACGCCTGGCGCACCCGCGCCCCTGACACCCCGGGCTGGCTGATCCTCACCCTGAGCCTCGGTCTGTCGGTCCCCCTGCTCTGGCGACGCACCCACCCCCGATCCGTCCTCCTCGCCATCGTCCCGTTCGCCTTGGTCAACGCCTGGACCGGCCCCGTCCTCCAGGCCGCCCTGCTCCAGCTGCTCGTCGTCTTCCACATCGCACTGCGCCGGCCTCCGCGCGACCTGTGGTGGGCGACGGCCATCGTCATCGGCCCGGTGTCCGTGGCCGCCGTCCGCCACCCGCAGGGCCCCTCGGACGAGGACATCGTCCCGATACTGATGTCCACAGCCGTCGCCATAGCCATCGGCATCACGGTCCGCACCCGCCGCAACTACACCGAGGCCCTGGAGGACCGCGCCCGCCGCCTGGAGATCGAACGCGACCAGCAGGCCCGCCTCTCCGCCGCCGCCGAACGCGCCCGCATAGCCCGCGAGATGCACGACATCATCGGCCACAACCTCTCCGTCATCACCGGCCTGGCCGACGGCGGCCGCTACGCCGCCACCA
Source organism: Streptomyces sp. a15 (assembly GCF_059026085.1). Lineage (NCBI taxonomy): Bacteria > Bacillati > Actinomycetota > Actinomycetes > Kitasatosporales > Streptomycetaceae > Streptomyces > Streptomyces sp. A15. The sequence goes on from NZ_JBWLKM010000055.1 coordinate 61,190, forward strand.
AGTCCCCCGACCGCGCGTCCCAGGCCCTGACCGCCATCTCCACCACCAGCCGCCAGGCCCTCACCGAACTCCGCCGCCTGCTGGACGTCCTACGCGAAGAGGAGAGCGAGGCACCACAGGAACCGGAACTCACCCCCCAGCCCACCCTCACCGACCTCGCCCACCTCATCGAAGGCGTCCGCGCGGCGGGCCTCCCCGTCCACACCACCGTCCAGGGCACCCCCACCATCACCCCCGGCCGCCAGCTCACCATCTACCGAGTCATCCAGGAGGCTCTGACCAACACCCTCAAACACGCGGGCCCCACGGCCACTTCCCACATCAACCTGTCCTACGACGACACAGGCGCCGCCACCGTCACGGTCACCGACACCGGCCGCGGCGGCCCCGAACCCCACGGCACCGCCGGCCGCGGCCTCCCCGGCATGCGCGAGCGAACCGCCCTCTACGGCGGCACACTCGAGGCCGGCCCACGCCCGCACCCCGAACAGGGCTGGCGCGTCCACCTTCACCTCCCGGAGGAAACCCAGCAGTGACCACCGTCCTCATCGCCGACGACCAGCCCTTGCAACGCTTCGGCTTCCGCATGCTGCTGGAGAGCCAGGACGACATGACGGTCCTCGGCGAGGCGACGAACGGCTCCGAGGCGACCCGCCTGACCGCCGAGCTCCACCCCGACGTCGTCCTGATGGACGTCCGCATGCCCGGCCTGGACGGCATCGAGGCCACCCGCCGCATCGTCGCCACCGGCGCCCGCACCCGCGTCCTCATCCTGACGACCTTCGACCTCGACGAGTACGCCTACGCCGGCCTGCGCGCAGGCGCCTCCGGCTTCCTGGTCAAGGACGCCCAGCCGGAGGACCTCCTCTCCGGCATCCGCGCCGTGGCCTCGGGCGACGCGGTGGTCGCCCCCAGCCTGACCCGCCGCCTCCTGGACACCTACGCCCACCATCTCCCGACCGGAGCCCCCACAGACAACGCAGGCCCGGCGGACGACGATCCCCGCCTCGGCGCCCTCACCGACCGCGAACGCGAGATCCTCACGGTCATCGGCCAGGGCTGGACGAACACCGAGATAGCCACCCGCCTCCACCTCGCCGAATCCACGGTGAAAACCCACGTGGGCCGCGTCCTCGCAAAGACGGGCTGCCGGGACCGCGTGCAGGCGGTGATCCTGGCGTACGACACAGGACTGGTAAAGCCGGCCTGAAACGCAGAAAACCCCCGTGCCGAAAGGCACGGGGGTTTCCTCAACAATTGTTCGGCGGCGTCCTACTCTCCCACAG
>NZ_JBWLKM010000056.1:0-42220 GCF_059026085.1 Streptomyces sp. a15
GGGCTCCGCCCCAGACCCCGCTCCTCAAACGCCGGAGGGGCTGATTTTCAGCCCGTCCGGCGTTTGAGGACGAGGCCGTTCAGGCCGAAGCGGGGGTCTGGGGGCGCAGCCCCCAGGGACGGGACGGGTAGGGGCGGCGGGGGCGAAAACCCTTGGCGCGCGGCCTTACTCCGGGGCCGTCACGAAGTCGATCAGTTCCTCCACCCGTCCCAGCAGCTCCGGCTCCAGGTCCCGGTAAGAGCCCACCCGCTTCAGGATCGCCTGCCATACCGCGCCCGTGTTTTCCGGCCAGCCCAGTGCCCGGCACACGCCCGTCTTCCAGTCCTGGCCGTGCGGGACGCGGGGCCAGGCCTCGATTCCGACGGCCGACGGCTTCACGGCTTCCCAGATGTCGATGTACGGGTGGCCGACGACGAGGGCGTGCTCGCTGGTCACCGACGCCGCGATACGGGACTCCTTGCTGCCCGGGACCAAGTGGTCCACCAGGACCCCCAGCCGGGCATCCGGCCCCGGCGCGAAGTCCTCGACGATGGACGGGAGGTCGTCGACGCCCTCCAGGTACTCCACGACCACGCCCTCGATGCGCAGGTCGTCGCCCCACACCTTCTCGACCAGTTCGGCGTCGTGCCGGCCCTCGACGTAGATGCGCCCGGCGCGGGCCACGCGCGCGCGGGCGCCGGGGACGGCGACCGAGCCGGAGGCGGTGCGGTTGGGGCGTACCGGAGCCTGGCCGGTGGGGCGTACGAGGGTCACCACCCGGCCCTCCAGGAGGAAGCCGCGCGGCTCCAGGGGGAACACGCGGTGCTTGCCGAAGCGGTCCTCCAGGGTGACCGTGCCCGCCTCGCAGCGGATCACCGCACCGCAGAAGCCCGTCCCCGGCTCCTCGACCACCAGGCCGGGCTCGGCCGGGACCTCGGGGGCCGGCTTGGGCTTCTTCCACGGCGGGGTCAGGTCCGGAGTGTACTGGCGCATTCGGATGACGATAGGAGGAGCTCGGCGGCGGTCACAGCGACACGCCGAAGCGGGCGGCCAGGGCGTCCCGCTGCGCCCGTACGAACGCCGCGTCCACCACCGCTCCGTGACCGGGCACGTACAGCGCGTCCTCGCCGCCCAGGTCCAGCAGCCGGTCCAGGGCGGCCGGCCAGTGGGACGGTACGGCGTCGGGGCCCGCCTGGGGTTCGCCGGACTCCTCGACGAGGTCGCCGCAGAACACCACCTCCGGCGAGCCGGGGACCAGCACCACGAGGTCGTGGGCCGTGTGGGCCGGGCCCACGTTCGCCAGCAGGACCTGGCGGTCGCCGCCCAGGTCGAGGGTCCACTCGCCGGAGACATGATGGCGGGGCAGGGCCAGGGCGTCGACCGCCTCGTCGGCCAGGCGCGCGTCGAGCCCGTTGCCCACCGCGTCCGCGCGCAGCTCCTCGCGGCCGTGCCGGGCGGTGAACACCGTGTCGATGCCGACCGCGCCGAACACCTTCGCCCCCGTGAACGCCGCCGCCCCGAAGACGTGGTCGAAGTGGGGGTGGGTGAGCGCGAGATGGGTCACACGGTGGCCGGCGAGCTCCTCCGCCTGCGCCCGCAGCCGCACCCCCTCCGCCAGGCTCGACCCGGCGTCGATCAGCAGGGCCGCGCCCGCCCCGACGACCAGCCCCGCCGTGCAGTCCCAGACCGGAAGCCGGCACCGGCCGACCCCGGTGGCCAGCCGCTCCCACCGCAGCTCTTCCCAAGTCACCGTCATACCGCGACGCTAGCGGGGAAGCCTCCTCGGGCACGACCTCGCAGGCCCGGCCTTGCCCCGGGCGTACCCGACAGCCGTACACTGGCCGGGGTGCGTTGGCACTCGGATGTGACGAGTGCCAGGCGGGGCGCCGAGGGGTCGACTTTCTGGAGGTGTGCGCGATGCTGAGTGAACGCAGGCTTCAGGTGCTGCGCGCCATCGTCCAGGACTACGTCGGCACCGAGGAGCCGGTCGGCTCCAAGGCGCTCACCGAGCGGCACAACCTCGGTGTCTCCCCGGCGACCGTGCGTAACGACATGGCGGCCCTGGAGGACGAGGGGTTCATCGCCCAGCCGCACACCAGCGCGGGGCGGATCCCGACCGACAAGGGCTATCGGCTGTTCGTCGACAAGCTGGCCGGCGTCAAGCCGATGACCGGGCCCGAGCGGCGCGCGATCCAGAACTTCCTCGACGGCGCCGTCGATCTCGACGACGTCGTGGCGCGGACCGTACGGCTGCTCGCGCAGCTGACGCGGCAGGTCGCCGTCGTGCAGTACCCGTCGCTCACGCGGTCGACGGTGCGGCACGTCGAGCTGCTGTCGCTGGCCCCCGCGCGCGTGATGCTCGTCCTGATCACGGACACGGGGCGGGTCGAGCAGCGGATGGTCGACTGCCCGGCGCCGTTCGGTGAGGCGTCGCTGGCCGATCTGCGGGCGCGGCTCAACAGCCGGATCGCCGGTCGCCGCTTCGCCGATGTGCCGCAGCTGGTGGAGGACCTGCCAGAGGGCTTCGACACCGAGGACCGCGGCACCGTCTCGACGGTGCTCTCCACTCTGCTGGAGACGCTCGTCGAGGAGAACGAGGAGCGGCTGATGATCGGCGGCACCGCCAATCTCACCCGCTTCGGACATGACTTTCCCCTCACCATCCGGCCCGTTCTGGAAGCCTTGGAGGAGCAGGTCGTGCTTCTCAAGCTCCTTGGCGAGGCGGGGGATTCGGGCATGACCGTACGCATCGGTCACGAGAACGCCTACGAGGGACTCAACTCCACTTCGGTGGTGTCGGTCGGCTACGGTTCGGGCGGCGAGGCAGTCGCCAAGCTCGGCGTGGTCGGACCGACCCGCATGGATTACCCGGGAACGATGGGAGCGGTACGCGCAGTGGCACGGTACGTCGGACAGATCCTGGCGGAGTCGTAAGTGGCCACGGACTACTACGCCGTTCTCGGCGTGCGCCGCGACGCGTCGCAGGAAGAGATCAAGAAGGCCTTCCGGCGGCTCGCACGCGAGCTGCATCCGGACGTCAACCCCGATCCGAAGACCCAAGAGCGGTTCAAGGAGATCAACGCCGCCTACGAGGTGCTGTCGGACCCGCAGAAGAAGCAGGTCTACGACCTCGGCGGCGACCCGCTCTCGCAGGCCGGCGGCGCCGGTGGCGCGGGCGGCTTCGGTGCGGGCGGCTTCGGCAACTTCTCGGACATCATGGACGCCTTCTTCGGTACGGCGTCCCAGCGGGGTCCGCGCTCGCGCACCCGGCGCGGCCAGGACGCGATGATCCGGCTGGAGGTCGAGCTCGACGAGGCGGCCTTCGGCACCACCAAGGACATCCAGGTCGACACGGCGATCGTCTGCACCACCTGCAGTGGTGAGGGCGCGGCGCCGGGGACCTCCGCGCAGACGTGTGACATGTGCCGCGGCCGCGGTGAGGTGTCGCAGGTGACGCGGTCCTTCCTGGGCCAGGTCATGACCTCGCGCCCCTGCCCGCAGTGCCAGGGCTTCGGCACGGTGGTCCCGACGCCGTGCCCGGAGTGCGCGGGCGACGGGCGGGTACGGTCCCGCCGGACCCTCACCGTCAAGATCCCCGCCGGTGTCGACAACGGCACCCGGATCCAGCTCGCCGGCGAGGGCGAGGTCGGGCCCGGTGGCGGTCCCGCCGGTGACCTGTACGTGGAGATCCACGAGCTGCCGCACTCGCAGTTCCAGCGGCGCGGCGACGATCTGCACTGCACGGTCACGCTGCCGATGACCGCGGCGTCCCTGGGCACCAAGGTCCCGCTGGAGACCCTCGACGGCCTGGAGGAGGTCGACATCCGCCCGGGCACCCAGTCCGGCCAGTCGATCCCGCTGCACGGCCGCGGCGTCACACACCTGCGCGGCGGCGGGCGCGGCGACCTCATCGTCCACGTCGAGGTCCAGACCCCGAACAAGCTGGACCCCGAGCAGGAGCGGCTGCTGCGCGAGCTGGCCAAGCTGCGGGGCGAGGAGCGGCCTCTGGGGCAGTTCCAGCCGGGGCAGCAGGGATTGTTCTCGCGGTTGAAGGATGCGTTCAACGGTCGCTGACGGGGCCGAGTTCTCGCCGGTGCCGTTGGCCTATGCCAGGCGGAAGGTTCGATTCGGACTTGTTCGGAGGACGTGACAACATGCCGTCATGTCCTCCGCACTGACCGATCTCTTCCCTTATCCGATCGTGCAGGCCCCCATGGCGGGCGGCGTCTCCGTGCCGACGCTCGCCGCGGCCGTGTCCGAGGCCGGCGGGCTGGGGTTCCTCGCCGCCGGGTACAAGACGGCCGACGGCCTGTATCAGGAGATCAAGCAGCTGCGGAGCCTCACGGCCCGCCCCTTCGGCGCGAACCTCTTCATGCCGCAGCCGGAGTACCCCGGTGCAAGCACCGGCTCCACCGGAGCGGCTGTCGCCGCACCCCCTACTGCGGCCGCCGTCGACGTGTACGCCCACCAGCTGGCCGGCGAGGCCGCCTGGTACGAGACGGAGCTCGGCGACCCGGAGAGCGGCCGCGACGACGGCTACGAGGCCAAGCTCGCGGTGCTGCTCGACAACCCGGTGCCGGTGGTGTCGTTCCACTTCGGTGTGCCGAGCCCGGACGTCCTGGACTCGCTGCGCCGGGCCGGCACCTTCACCCTGGTCACCGCGACCACCGCGGAGGAGGCCCTCGCCGTGGAGCGGGCGGGTGCCGACGCGGTGATCGCGCAGGGCGTGGAGGCGGGCGGCCACCAGGGCACGCACCGTGACATCCCGGAGACCGACGGCGCCGGCATAGGCCTCCTCTCGCTGATCGCGCAGGTCCGCGAGACCGTGACCATCCCGATCGTCGCAGCCGGCGGCATCATGCGCGGCAGCCAGATCGCCGCCGTGCTCGCCGCCGGCGCGAGCGCGGCCCAGCTCGGCACGGCGTTCCTCGCCACGCCCGAGTCCGGTGCGAGCGCCGTGCACAAGCAGGCACTGACCAACCCCCTTTACGTGCGTACCGAGTTGACCCGTGCCTTCTCCGGCCGCCCGGCCCGCGGACTGGTCAACCGCTTCCTGCGCGAGCACGGCCCGTACGCCCCCGCGGCCTACCCGGAGATCCACCACCTGACCTCGCCGCTGCGCAAGGCGGCCGCCAAGGCGGGCGACGCGCAGGGCATGGCGCTGTGGGCGGGGCAGGGGTACCGGATGGCCCGCGAACTGCCCGCCGGGCAGCTGGTGGAGGTGCTGGCGGCCGAACTCGGCGCCGCCGGGACAGCGTTGTCGCGCGGCGGGGCGCTGTGACGGCGCCGGTGTTCGTCGTCGAGCACTTCGACACCGACGACGCCGGGCGGTACGTCCTCGACGGCCCCGAAGGGCGCCACGCCGTCTCCGTGAAGCGGCTGCGGCCCGGGGAGAGGGTCGTCCTCACGGACGGTGCCGGGCGCCGGGCCGAGTGCGAGGTGGTCGGCACCGAGGGCAAGGACCGGCTGATCGTCCACATGGCCGACGTGTCCGAGGAACCTCCCCCGTCCCCCCGTATCACCGTCGTCCAGGCTCTTCCCAAGGGTGACCGGGGTGAGTTGGCCGTCGAGACGATGACCGAGACCGGCGTCGACGCGATCGTGCCCTGGGCGGCCTCCCGTTGCATCACGCAGTGGAAGGGCGACCGCGGTCTGAAGGCGCTCGGCAAGTGGCGGGCCACCGCCCGCGAGGCCGGCAAGCAGTCCCGCCGGGTCCGCTTCCCCGAGGTCGCGGACGCAGCGACGAGCAAACAGGTTGCGGCACTTCTCGCCAAAGCCGACTTCGCCGCCGTCCTGCACGAGAGCGGCACGGAGACCCTGGCCACCGCCGAACTGCCCGCCGAGGGCGAGATCGTGCTCGTCGTCGGCCCCGAAGGCGGCGTCTCCCCCGAGGAGTTGGCGCTCTTCGAGGAGGCGGGCGCGAAGGCCTACCGGCTCGGACCCACCGTGCTGCGCACGTCGACCGCCGGGACCGCCGCGACCGCCCTGCTCCTCGGCCGCTCCGGCCGCTGGTCCTGACCCCTGCCCTCGGGAGAACGGTTCATGGAACTCGCCCAGGTACGCCTGCTCGTCGGCGACTTCGCCGCCTGCTACCGCTTCTACGCGGAGGTCCTCGGCCTGAAGCCCCAGTCGGGGGCGGCCGAGGGGCCGTACGAGAAGTTCAGCCCGGCCGTCGGCTCCGCGGGAATCGCCCTCCAGGACCGGGACATGATGTCCGCGGTCCTCGGCGACGAGCTGGGCGACGGGGCCACCGGCCACCGCTCCCTGGTGGTGCTGCGCGTCGACGACCTGGACGCCTACTGCGCGCAGGTCACCGCCCGCGGGGCGACCCTCCTCTACGGACCGGCCGCGATGACCGACCGGATGCGGGTCGCGCACCTCAAGGACCCGGAGGGCAACCTGGTGGAGCTTCAGGAGTGGCTGCTGCTGCGCGGCTGACGGCCACGGCCGGCAGCAGGTCCCAGCCGTCCAACTCGCCGCCGCCGGACAGCAGTCCGCGCCTCGACGCCTCGTCGACCAGGGCGCGTACGACGCCGGGTTCGTTCAGGTTGGCGTAGTGGCCGTGGGCGTCGCTCACGCCGCCCGAGTGGCCGGGGTAGCCGCCGCCTGCGTCGCGTCCCTCGCCGGACCGGAAGACGATCCGGGTGCGGATGCCGTCGCGGTTCAGGCTGAGGGTCTCGCGGCAGGGCTCGCCGTCGCCGTGCCAGTGGCGGACGGTCCACAGGTAGACGGTCCGCTCGTCCACGACGAGCCTTCGCGGGCTGTGTTGCTTGCGCATCCGTCCACGGTAGAGGTGGGGCGCGCGGGGTGGCCATATGCGCTCTACCGCGACGGCCGGGGCGGTGGCAGGCTGCCGCGCATGGGGGCGTTGAGGAGGATTCGGCGTCGGTCGCGCGGGCGGCGGGTGGCGGCTGCGGTGGTGCTGGGCGGGCTCGCCGTGGGCGGGACGGTCGCCTGCGATCCGAGCGGACTGAACTCCGCGACCGTGGCGTACACGACCGACCAGACCGTGACGGACGAGCTGGAGCGGCAGAACGCGGATGTGCGCTGGCTCAACTGCACGGCTTCGTACGGCGACAGCGGCTCGACGCCCACGGCCACCGAGAACGCCGTCGCCGAGGTCGACTGCGAGGGCGAGACCGACGACGGCAAGGACATCACCGTCACCGGCAAGGTCACCCGCGCGGTCAGCGGCGCGTGTGTACGCGGGGACCTCACCGCGAAGATCGACGGCAAGGAGTGGTTCCACGTGGAGGGGCTGGGGAACTGCAACGCGCGGACCACCCCGCCCGTCAACAACCCGGACCAGCCGGGGCCGACGGTCACGGTGACCGTCACCAAGACCGTCTACTGCCAGAAGGCGCCGCAGTGCTGGCCGGACGGCAAGTGAGCCGCGGTCGAGGCGGTCGGGCGCGTGATCCAAACCTGGTTCAAACCCCTGTCCCCGGTCGCCGGGCGTGCATAGGGTGATCGGGTGACACAGTCAGCGACCGCCGCAACCTCAGCGTATTTCCGGTTCCCCCACCTGCACGGCGAGTTGGTCGCCTTCACCGCCGAGGACGACGTGTGGCTCGCCCCGCTCGACGGCGGCCGGGCCTGGCGGGTCAGTGCCGACAACGTGCCGGTCACCCACCCCCGTATCTCGCCCGACGGCACCACCGTCGCCTGGACCTCCACCCGCGACGGCGCCCCCGAGGTGCACATCGCCCCGGTCGACGGCGGACCGTCCAAACGCCTGACCCACTGGGGCAGTTCCCGCACCCAGGTGCGCGGCTGGACCGCGGACGGCGAGGTCCTCGCGCTCAGCACCTACGGCCAGGCCAGCCTCCGCCGCAGCTGGGCCCGCGCGATCCCGCTCGACGGCGGCCCGGCCACGACCCTGCCGTACGGACCCGTCGGCGATGTCGCCCACGGAGGTCCCGGCACGGTCCTGCTGTCCGCGCCGATGGGACGCGAGGCGGCCTGGTGGAAGCGGTACCGCGGCGGTACGGCGGGCAAGCTGTGGATCGACAGGGACGTCCGCGACGGGGAGGGTGCCGGGGAGTTCGTACGGCTGCACGAAGACCTGGACGGGAACATCGAGTACCCCGTGTGGACGGGGGACCGGATCGCCTTCCTGTCCGACCACGAGGGCACGGGCGCGCTGTACTCCTCCCTCGCCGACGGCTCCGACCTGCGGCGGCACACCCCACTCGACGGCTACTACGCCCGGCACGCGGCCGGGGACGGCACCCGGGTCGTGTACTCCTGCGCCGGTGAACTGTGGATCCTCGACGACCTCGACGGCGCCGAGCCCCGCCGCCTCGACGTGCGGCTCGGCGGGCAGCACACCGACCGGCAGCCGTTCACGGTGAACGCCACTCGCTGGTTCGGGTCGGCCGCCCCCGACCACACCGCGCGCGGCAGCGCGGTCGCCGTGCGCGGCGCCGTGCACTGGGTCACCCACCGCGCCGGACCGGCCCGCGCACTCTCCGCCGAACCCGGCGTACGGGCCCGGCTGCCGCGCACCTTCCGCGCCGAGGGCGAGGAATGGGTGGTGTGGGTGACGGACGCCGAGGGCGACGACGCCCTGGAGTTCGCGCCCGCCACCGGCCACGCGCCCGGTGCCACTCCGCGTCGCCTCGCCGCCGGGCAGCTGGGCCGCGTCCTCGGGCTGGCCATGGCACCCGACGGCAGCCGCGCCGCGGTCGCCGCGCACGACGGACGCGTCCTGCTCGTCGAACGCGAGACCGGCGAGGTCCGCGAGGTCGACCGCAGCGAGGAGGGCGACGTCTCCGGGCTGGTCTTCTCGCCCGACTCGGCCTGGCTCGCGTGGTCGCACCCCGGTCCCGGCCCGCTGCGCCAGCTGCGGCTCGCCAACACCACCGACCTGTCGGTCACCGAGGCGACCCCGCTGCGGTTCCGGGACTACGCCCCGGCCTTCACCCTCGACGGCAAGCACCTCGCCTTCCTGTCCAACCGCTCCTTCGACCCGGTCTACGACGAGCACGTCTTCGACCTGGCCTTCGTGGTCGGCGACCGCCCGCACCTGATCACGCTGGCCGCGACCACGCCCTCGCCGTTCGGCCCGCAGCGGCACGGCCGCCCCTTCGAGGCCCCCGACAAGGACGAGACGCCCGACAGCGAGGGCACCCCGGCCACCCGCATCGACCTCGAAGGCCTCGCCGACCGGATCGTGCCCTTCCCGGTCGAGGCGGCCCGCTACTCCAACCTGCGCGCGGCGAAGGACGGCGTGCTGTGGCTGCGGCACCCGGTGCGCGGGGTCCTCGGCTCCTCCCGGGCCACCCCGGACGACCCGGACCCGCACACCGAGCTGGAGCGCTACGACCTCGCCCAGCAGCGCATCGAGCACCTCGCCGTCGACGCCGACCACTTCGCCGTCAGCGGCGACGGCAAGCGGGTCCTGCTGTGGACCGACGGCCGGCTCAAGGTCGTCCCCAGCGACCGGCGGGCCTCGAACGACGACGACAGCGACACGAACATCACCGTCGACCTCACCCGCGTACGGCAGAGAGTCGACCCGGCGGCCGAGTGGCGGCAGATGTACGAGGAGACGGGCCGCGTCATGCGGGACCACTTCTGGCGCCCGGACATGAACGGGGTCGACTGGCCCGGCGTCCTCGACCGCTACCGTCCGGTGCTGGACCGGGTCGCCACCCACGACGACCTCGTCGACCTGCTGTGGGAGGTCCAGGGCGAGCTGGGCACCTCGCACGCCTACGTCGTCCCGCGCGGCGGCCACGGCGGCGGGCCCCGGCAGGGCCTGCTCGGTGCGGACATCTCCCGCCATGCGGACGGCACTTGGGTCATCGACCGCATCCTGCCGACCGAGACCTCCGACCCGGACGCCCGCTCCCCGCTCGCCGCCCCCGGTGTCGCGGTCCGCGCCGGGGACGCGATCGTGGCGGTGGCCGGGATGCCGGTCGACCCGGTGACCGGGCCCGGGCCGCTCCTCGTCGGTACGGCGGGCAAGCCGGTCGAGCTGACGATCTCGCCGTCCGGCGGGGGCGAGGTACGGCACGCGGTGGTCGTCCCGACGGCGGACGAGGAACCGCTGCGCTACCACGCGTGGGTCGCGGACCGGCGGGCGTACGTCCACGAGAAGTCCGGCGGCCGGCTGGGCTACCTCCACGTGCCGGACATGCAGGCGCCCGGCTGGGCCCAGATCCACCGAGACCTGCGGGTGGAGGTGGCACGGGAAGGGCTGGTCGTCGACGTCCGCGAGAACCGGGGCGGGCACACGTCCCAGCTCGTCGTCGAGAAGCTGGCCCGGCGGATCGTCGGCTGGGCCGTGCCGCGCGGGATGCGGCCGTACAGCTATCCGCAGGACGCGCCCCGCGGGCCGGTCGTCGCCGTCGCCAACGAGTTCTCCGGGTCCGACGGGGACATCGTCAACGCGGCGATCAAGGCGCTCGGGATCGGGCCGGTGGTCGGGACGCGGACGTGGGGCGGGGTGATCGGGATCGACAGCCGGTACCGGCTGGTCGACGGGACGCTGATCACGCAGCCGAAGTACGCGTTCTGGCTGGAGGGGTACGAGTGGGGGGTCGAGAACCACGGCGTCGACCCGGACGTGGAGGTCGTGCAGCGGCCGCAGGACTATGCGGCGGGGCGGGATGTACAGCTGGACGAGGCGGTTCGGCTGGCGTTGGAGGCGTTGGAGTCGGCGCCTGCCAAGGAGCCGCCCACGTTGCCGTGACCGTCCCTGGGGGCTCCGCCCCCAGACCCCCGGCCTGCGCCCACCCACCACCCGACTCGGTCGGACAAGAGGCGGGCCTCTACCTCGATAGCATGCCCCTATAGGAGATCACCGGCGTGAAGGAGGCACACGCATGGCAGGGGAACCTCAGGACGACTGTCTGTTCTGCAAGATCGTCCAAGGGCACGTCCCGGCGACGATCGTCCGTGAGACCGACACGACCGTCGCGTTCCGGGACATCAACCCCCAAGCGCCCACCCACGTCCTGGTGATCCCGAAGGCCCACCACAGGGACGCCGCCGCGCTCGCCACCGCCGCCCCGGAGCTCGCCGCCGACGTGCTGCGCGAGACCCAGGCCGTCGCCGACGACGAGAAGCTGGAGAGCTACCGCATCATCTTCAACACCGGCAGCGGCGCCGGGCAGACCGTCTGGCACGCCCACGCGCACGTCCTCGGTGGCCGCGGCCTCGAGTGGCCCCCCGGGTAACTCGACGTGTCCGTACGTGAACTGGTGGTCCTCGGCACCGCGAGCCAGGTCCCGACCCGGCACCGCAATCACAACGGCTACCTGCTGCGGTGGGACGGCGAGGGCATCCTGTTCGACCCCGGCGAGGGCACACAGCGGCAGATGCTGCGCGCCGGGGTCGCCGCGCACGACCTGAACCGGATCTGCGTCACGCACTTCCACGGCGACCACTCGCTGGGCCTCGCCGGAGTCATCCAGCGCATCAACCTCGACCGGGTCCCGCACGAGGTGACCGCCCACTATCCGCGCTCGGGGCAGCGGTTCTTCAACCGGCTGCGGTACGCCACCGCCTACCGCGAGACGGTCGAGCTCGTCGAGGCGCCGGTGAGCGCGGACGGGGTGATCGCCGAACCGGGCGGCTACACCCTGGAGGCCCGCAAGCTCTCCCACCCCGTCGAGTCCTACGGCTATCGCCTGATCGAGCCCGACGGCCGCCGCATGCTGCCCGACCGGCTCGCCGCGCACGGCATCAAGGGCCCGGACGTCGGCCGCCTCCAGCGCGACGGTTCGCTGGACGGCGTCTTGCTCGACGACGTCAGCGAGACGCGGCGCGGCCAGCGGTTCGCGTTCGTCATGGACACCCGGCTGTGCGACGGCGTGCACGCGCTGGCCGAGGGCTGCGACCTGCTGGTCATCGAGTCGACCTTCCTCGACGCGGACGAACAACTGGCCGTCGAGCACGGCCACCTGACGGCCACTCAGGCAGCGCGCGTCGCGCGGGACGCCGGCGTACGGCATCTCGTGCTCACCCACTTCAGCCAGCGCTACTCCGAGCCGGACGAGTTCGAGCGGCAGGCGCGGGCCGCCGGGTTCGAGGGGGAGCTGACGGTCGCGCACGATCTGCTGAGGGTGCCGGTTCCGAAGCGTCGGTGAAACCCCCGTACCATGCTTCGATGTCCCTCCCCAAAGCTGAACTGCACCTCCATATCGAAGGCACCCTGGAGCCGGAGCTGGCCTTCGAGCTGGCCGCCCGCAACGATGTCGAGCTGCCGTACGCCGACACGGACGAGCTGCGCAAGGCGTACCAGTTCGAGGACCTCCAGTCCTTCCTGAACCTGTACTACGAGCTCATGGCCGTGCTCCGCACCGAGCAGGACTTCGCGGACCTGGCGAACGCCTACCTCGCCCGCGCCGCCGCGCAGGGCGTGCGGCACGCGGAGATCTTCTTCGACCCGCAGGCGCACATCGCGCGCGGGGCCGGCATGGGGACGGTCGTCGAGGGGCTGTGGCAGGCACTGGGGAACAGTGAGTCAGCGCACGGCGTCTCCACTCAGCTGATCATGTGCTTCCTGCGGGACGAGTCCGCCGAGTCGGCGCTGCAGACCCTGGAGGCGGCGAAGCCGTATCTCGACCGGATCGTCGGCATCGGGCTGGACTCGGCCGAGGTCGGGCATCCGCCGGTGAAGTTCCGGGAGGTGTACGAGGCTGCCGCCGCGCTCGGGCTGCGGCGCGTGGCGCACGCCGGTGAGGAGGGGCCGCCGGAGTACATCACCGAGGCCCTGGACATACTCGGCGTCGAGCGGATCGACCACGGGCTGCGGTGCATGGAGTCCCCCGAACTGGTCGAGCGGCTCGTCCGGGACCGCGTCCCGCTGACCCTCTGCCCCCTCTCCAACGTCCGGCTGCGTGCCGTCGACGTCCTCGCTGAGCACCCGCTGCCCGCGATGCTGGAGGCCGGGCTGCTGTGCACGGTCAACTCCGACGACCCGGCCTACTTCGGCGGCTACGCGGGCGACAACTTCGACGCCGTACGCCAGGCGCTGGGTCTCGGTGAGGACCGGCTGCGTGAGCTGGCCCGCAACTCCTTCGTCGCGTCCTTCCTGGAGCACGACGAGGAGCGGCGGGCGCGGTATCTGGCGGAGGTGGAGGCGTACGAGTTCCCGTAGGCCGTCGGTCTGTCAGGACCCCGGTGCGGCGGTGCCCGCCTGCCGGGGTCCTGCCGTGTCGTAGGACTGCCGGGCAGGGACGGCCGGGGCGTCGATCGGGATCTCCACGACCGGCTGTTCGGAGAGACCCGCCTGCGGGAGCGCGTCCGCCGGGGTCCCGGTCGAGGCGGCGACCACGGCGGCCGGGGTGCCGCCCCGGCGGCGCACCGCGCCGGTGAGCAGGGGGCGCCCGCCGGTGTGCAGAGCCACAGCGGTCATCGGGAGGGTGACGGCCAGGAGCCCGAGGGCGAGCAGCGCGCCCATGGCCGGGAAGCCGGCCTCGGCGGCCAGCAGACTGCCGATGAGGGGACCGGCCGCTGTCCCGAGCGAGGACGCGGAGCCGACGAGTACCGCCCAGCGGCCGCGCGGATCGAGGGAGGCGGCGAGGCCGATGACGTACGACAGGACGATCGGGTAGAGCGTGTTCCAGGCGATCTCGCCGGCCGCGAAGGTCGGCAGGTCGGTGGCGGAGGCGCTCAGCGCGATGCAGCCGGCGATGAGGACGGTGCCCGCGCCGACGGGCAATGCCCGGCCGAGTCGCGGCCCGAGCGCGCCCGCGCCGATCACCCCGAGGAGCCCGGCGCCCAGCGCGACGGCGAAGACGACACCGACGGTCGCCTCCGTCAGATGCGCCTGCGTGAGGCCGATCCGGCCGCTGACGCCCCACAGGGAGTTCTGCGCGAGCGACCAGAAGAGCATGGCGACGGCGAGGACGAGACCGGCGCGCAGGTGGGGCAGCGGGTCCTGGTTCCGGCGGGCCTGCCGGGTGGCGGCCGTACGGACCGGGAGGCGGCTCGTCAGGGGCCAGACGGCGGCCGCGGTCAGGGCGATCGCGGCGAGCGGCAGTCCGTGGGCGGGGCCGAGGTGCGGGACCGTCAGATAGACCGTGCCCGCGAGCGCGGAGACGCTCAGCAGGCCCAGTGTGGTCGTGCGGTGCGGATCCGGCTGGGCGGCGATCCCGGTGGCGGCGACCGTGGTGGCCGTACCGGAGCCGAAGCCGCCGAGCAGGGCGCCCGCGACCACGGCCGGGACGGAGGCGGTCAGGGCGGCGGTGCCGTAGCCGACGAAGGCCAGGGCCAGTCCGGCGCGGGCCAGGGTCCGGGCGCCGATCCGCTCGACGCGGGAGGCGAGCAGGAAGCCCGCCGACGCCGAACTCAGCAGCAGGGCACTGCCGATGGCGCCCGCCTGCGTGGCGGACAGCGGAAGCCCCGAGTCGAGCCTGCCGACGGTGGTCGGGAGGAGGTACGGGGCGAGGTACCCGGCCGTGAAAAGGGCAACGAGGGACCAAGGGGTGGTGCGGGCGAACACGGGCGTTCCCAGGGCATGCGAAAGAAGCGGCTCAGAAAGGGGGTGGGCGACGACCGTCGACGGACAGGAACGCGCGGGCAATTTGTATCAAGCACGTGGTTCGGGAAAGAAGCCGGGGGCATGTGATGTGGCACACGTTGTGTTTGGGGTGGGTGAGGTCGGGTAGGTGAGGGCCTTTTCCTGGCTCCGGTGTCCCCGCTAACGCCAGTGCGGCGCGCCCCCCGTGCCCGGCGCCGTCGCCTCGATCCTGCCTCTTATCTCCCGCATCACCGCGACGATCCGCTCCTCGTGCTCCGGCGTCAGGCGGGCCACCGGTACCGAGCAGCTGATGGCGTCCTGGGCGGGGGAGTCGTAGCGCAGGGCGAAGCCGAAACCGACGATGCCGAGGACGCCCTCCTCGCGGTCGATCGCGTGGCCGCGGGCGCGGACCTGCGCCAGATCCGCGGCCAGTGATTCCCTGCCGGTGTGCGAGTTCGGGGTGAGGGCTTCGTACTGCCCCTCGGGCAGCTCGGTGTCGTCCCGCTCGGCCAGCAGTGCCTTGCCCAGCGCGCCGACGTGGGCCGGCAGCCGGCGCCCGACCCGGCTGATGGTCCGCAGGTACTCGTGCGACTCGCGCGTCGCCAGATACGCCACCCCCCGGCCGTCCAGGCGCCCCAGGTGGATCGTCTCGCCCAGCGCCTGGGACGCCTCGTCGAGATACGGCCGTACGACGCGCACGCGCGGGTCGGAGTCGAGGTAGCTGGTGCCGGTCAGCAGGGCGTGGAGGCCGATGCCGTACAGGGAGCCGGTGACGTCCGTGCGGACCCAGCCGCGCGAGATCAGGGTCTGCAGCAGCGCGTACATCGAGCTGCGCGGCACGCCCAGCTCGTCGGCGAGTTCCTGCAGCCGCGCCGGACGGTCGCCCCGCGTGGCGAGCAGTTCCAGCAGCTCGACCGTGCGCGCGGCCGACTTCACCTCGCGGACGCCCCCTGTCTCTGACATGCGTCGATCGTAAGCGCGGGTGCCGGGCCCATTGACGGGGATCGTTCGCGTGCCTAATCTTCATCCTCATACGTGGATGTCGTCTACATAGGGAGATGAATGAGGGTGAGTCCTGAGACGGGCACCGTGGTGCGGAGGCTGCGGAAGGGCATGGCGGACGGCGTGCTGTCGTTCCCGCTGACCAGCTTCCACGACGACGGCTCCCTCGACCCGGACGGCTTCCGCGCCTACGTGGCGGAGCGGATCGCCACCGGCCCCGGCGCCGTCTTCCCCGCGTGCGGCACCGGCGAGTTCTTCTCGCTGGACGAGGACGAGTACCGGCAGGTCGTCACCATCACCGTCGAGGAGGCCGGCGGACGCGTGCCCGTCGTCGCCGGGACCGGCTACGGCTGGGCGCAGGCCGTACGGTTCGCGCGCATCGCCGAGGAGGCCGGGGCGGACGCCCTCCTCGTCCTGCCGCACTACCTGGTCACCGCCCCGCAGGACGGGCTGGTCGCGCAGGTGGAGCAGATCGCGGCCCGCACCCGGCTGCCGCTCATCGCCTACCAGCGCGGCCAAGTCGCTTTCTCCGTGGCCTCGTTGAAGCGCATCGCCGACATCCCGACCGTCGTCGGCCTCAAGGACGGCCACAGCGACCTCGACCGGCTCCAGCGCCTCACCCTGGCCGCCCCCGAGGACTTCCTCTTCTTCAACGGGGCCGCCACCGCCGAGATTCAGGCCCGGGCGTACGCCACCGTCGGCGTCCCCGCCTACTCCTCCGCCGTGCACGCCTTCGCCCCCGAGATCGCGAACGCCTTCTTCACCGCGTTCCAGGGCGGCGACGACGGCACGGTCGACAAGCTGCTGCGCGACTTCTACGTCCCGCTCGTCGAACTCCGCGACCGGGTGCCCGGATACGCCGTGTCCCTGGTGAAGGCGGCGGCCCGGCTGCGTGGCCGCCCGGTGGGCCCTGTCCGCGCCCCGCTCACCGATCCCTCGGCCGCCGACCTGGCCGACCTCGAGCTGCTGCTGACCGCCGGACTCGACCTCGTAGGAGCCGCCCTGTGAACCTCTCCGTCACGGACGTACGGCTGACGCCGATCCTGGTCGCCGACCCGCCGCTGCTGAACACGCAGGGCGTGCACCAGCCGTACACGCCCCGGCTGATCGTGGAGGTGGTGACGGCCGACGGGGTCACCGGCGTCGGCGAGACGTACGGCGACACCAAGTACCTGGAGCTGGCACGGCCGTTCGCCCAGAAGCTGGTCGGACGCCAGGTGAGCGACCTGAACGGGCTGTTCGTCCTCGCCGACGAGGTGGTCGTCGACAGCTCCCGCGTCGCCGGTCAGGTCGACGTCGGCGGGCTGCGCGGCGTTCAGACCGCCGACAAGCTGCGGCTGTCCGTCGTGTCCGCCTTCGAGGTGGCCTGCCTCGACGCGCTGGGCAAGGCGCTCGGCCTGCCCGTGCACGCGCTGCTGGGCGGCAAGCTGCGGGATGCGGTGGAGTACAGCGCGTACCTCTTCTACGAGTGGGCGGACCATCCCGAGGGCGTGACGGCAGAGAAGGACGACTGGGGTGCCGCCGTCGACCCGGCCGGGATCGTCGAGCAGGCCCGGAAGTTCACCGAGCGCTACGGCTTCACCTCCTTCAAGCTCAAGGGCGGTGTCTTTCCGCCGGACGAGGAGATCGCGGCCGTGCGGGCGCTCGCCGAGGCGTTCCCCGGGCATCCGCTGCGGCTCGACCCCAACGGGGCGTGGAGCGTTGAGACCTCGCTGAAGGTGGCGCAGGAACTCGGGGACGTCCTCGAGTACCTGGAGGACCCGGCGCTCGGTACACCGGCCATGGCCGAGGTCGCCGCCCGGACGGATGTTCCCCTCGCCACCAACATGTGCGTGACGACCTTCGCCGAGATCAAGGAGGCCTTCACCCGCGATGCCGTCCAGGTGGTGCTCTCCGACCACCACTACTGGGGCGGGCTGCGCAACACGCAGCAACTCGCCGCCATCTGCCGCACCTTCGGCGTCGGGGTGTCCATGCACTCCAACACCCACCTGGGGATCTCGCTGGCCGCGATGACCCATGTCGCGGCCACCGTCCCGGACCTCCACCACGCCTGCGACTCCCACTATCCCTGGCAGTCGGAGGACGTGCTGACCGAACGCCTCACCTTCAAGGGCGGCAAGGTCATCGTCTCGGACGCGCCCGGCCTGGGCGTCGAACTCGACCGGGACAGGCTTCGGTTCCTCCACCGGCGCTGGCTGGACGGCGACGGGTCGCTGCGCGAGCGGGACGACGCGGCGGCGATGCGGGTCGCCGAGCCGGGGTGGGTCACGCCGACCGTGCCGCGCTGGTAGGGCATCGGCGGCCCGGGCGGGTCCGTCGCGCCGCGTGTCCCGCTCCTGGGGGCGGCGGGCGCGGCGGAGCTGCGGGTGCGGCAAGAGCGCCGGCATCATGTGCGCCCGCGTGCGCGCCCGGCACGACCAGATCCGGACACGGGCGGGGAAGGCTTCGGGGCGGCCGCGGCGCCGGAGGGCGCGCCGGGCGCGGTCGGGAGGGCGCGTGTCCGTCCGGTACGGCCCGTCCGGGACCTACGGGCCTGCGGCGGCCTGCCGCGACCGGCCCCGCCGGCCGCACTTGCGGCGGCCTGCCGCACGGGCCGCGACCTGCCTCACCTGCCGCGACCTGCAGCGGCCTGCCTCACCTGCCGCGACCTGCCGCACCTGTCGCACGGGCCGCGACCTGCCTCACCTGCCGCACCTGCGGCGATCTGCCTCACCTGCCGCACCTGCAGCGGCCTGCCGCACCGGCCGCGGCCTGCAGCGGCCTGCAGCGGCCTGCCGCAACTTTCCGCGCCCTGCCGCGCCCTGCCGCGCCCTGCCGCGCCCTGCCGCGACCCGCGGCGACCTGCGGCGACCGTGTGACGACGGCGGGTTGTCAGTCGTGTGGTGCAGACTGGCCTGATCGGCACCACGTCAGGGAGCGCACCGTGATCGCGTCCACCGCGTCCACCGGAAAGGGACCGTCGCACATCGGAGAGGCCGGGCACCCTCGGGCCCAGGTCGACCCGCTCACCGCCCTGCGCACACCCGGCGACCCGCCTTGGGACGTCTACCTCACGGGCACCGTCTTCCTCGACATCATCTTCACCGGCCTCGACTCAGCCCCGGTGCGCGGGACCGAGTCCTGGGCGCGCGGGATGGGGTCGAGCCCGGGCGGCGTGGCGAACATGGCGACCGCGCTGGCCCGCCTCGGCCTGCGGACCTCCCTCGCGGCCGCGTTCGGCGACGACCACTACGGCGAGTACTGCTGGGACGCGCTGGAGACGGGCGAGGGCATCGACCTCGCACCGTCCCGGACCGTCCCCGGCTGGCACTCGCCGGTCACCGTCTCCATGGCCTACGAGGGGGAGCGCACCATGGTCTCCCACGGCCACGAGCCGCCCCCCGAGGAGCCCGCGCCCGACTGCCCGCCCCGCGCGCGTGCCGCCATCGCCTCCCTCACGCCGGGCAAGCGCGCGCCCTGGATCGCGCAGGCCGCCCGCAAGGGGGCGCGGATCTTCGGCGATGTCGGATGGGACGACACGGGGGCGTGGGATCTGGCGGGGCTGGCCGACCTGGAGCACTGCGAGGCGTTTCTGCCGAACGCCGAGGAGGCGATGCGGTACACGGGGGCGGGGTGTCCGCGGGAGGCCGCGCATGCGTTGACCGACTACGTTCCGGTGGCTGTCGTCACGCTCGGTGCGGAGGGGGCGTACGCGGTGGACCGGCGGACGGGGGAGACGGCCGAGGTGCCGGCGATCGCCGTGGAGGCGCTCGATCCGACCGGGGCGGGGGACGTGTTCGTGGCGGGGTTCGTCACGGGGACGCTGGCGGGGTGGCCGCTGGCCGACCGGCTGGCCTTCGCGGGGCTGACGGCCGCCTTGTCGGTGCAGGAGTTCGGGGGGTCGCTGTCGGCGCCCGGGTGGTCCGAGATCGGGGCGTGGTGGCGGAAGGTGCAGTCGGTGGACGGTCAGGATCCGGCGGCGCTGGAGCGGTACGGGTTCCTGGCGGGGCTGGTGCCGGAGGCGGCGGCGCGGCCGTGGCCGTTGCGGAGGGCTGTGCCGACGATCGGGTTCGGGCGGTCGGCGTGAGCCTCTGCCCATTCACCACCCGACTCGGTTGGATGAATGGGCAACCATAAAAGCCCTACGGCGTTGTCAGTCCACCGTCGTACCCTTGGTATCGCGAGGCCGCTCTCAGCTACGCGGCCGTGATGAGGAGGAACCGCAGGCCTACAGCGCCGGCCCATGACTCAGACACCCACAGCTCACACCCTCGCGCAGGGACAGGCGAGAGCACAGTTCACCGTCCCCGCCCAGCACCCCATGGTGACCGTGCTGGGTTCCGGCGACGCCCTTCTGCGTGTCATCGAGAGGGCCTTCCCGGCGGCCGACATCCACGTCCGGGGCAACGAGATCAGCGCGGTCGGCGACGCCGCCGAAGTCGCCCTCATCCAGCGCATGTTCGACGAGATGATGCTGGTGCTCCGCACCGGACAGCCGATGACGGAGGACGCAGTGGAACGCTCGATCGCCATGCTGAGAGCGACTGAGAACGGCGAGAGCGACGGCCAGGAGACCCCGGCCGAAGTGCTCACGCAGAACATTCTCTCCTCGCGCGGCCGCACCATCCGCCCCAAGACCCTCAACCAGAAGCGGTACGTCGACGCGATCGACAAGCACACGATCGTCTTCGGCATCGGCCCCGCCGGTACCGGCAAGACCTACCTCGCCATGGCCAAGGCGGTGCAGGCCCTCCAGTCCAAGCAGGTCAACCGCATCATCCTGACCCGGCCCGCGGTCGAGGCGGGGGAGCGGCTGGGCTTCCTGCCCGGCACGCTGTACGAGAAGATCGACCCGTACCTGCGCCCGCTCTACGACGCCCTGCACGACATGCTGGACCCGGACTCGATTCCGCGGCTGATGGCGGCGGGGACGATCGAGGTAGCGCCGCTGGCATACATGCGCGGTAGAACCCTTAATGATGCTTTCATCATCCTGGACGAGGCCCAGAACACCAGCGCCGAGCAGATGAAGATGTTCCTCACCCGCCTCGGCTTCGACTCGAAGGTCGTGGTCACGGGTGACGTGACGCAGGTGGACCTCCCGACCGGGACGAAGTCCGGTCTGCGGCAGGTCCAGGAGATCCTGGAGGGTCTCGACGACGTCCACTTCTCGCGGCTCACGTCCCACGATGTCGTACGGCACAAGCTGGTCGGCCGTATCGTCGACGCGTACGAGAAGTACGACAGCGAGAACGGTACGGAGAACGGCACCCACAAGGGCGCCCGTAACAAGCGGAAGTAGACCAGCACGACCATGTCGATCGACGTCAACAACGAGTCCGGAACCGAGGTCGACGAGCAGGCGATCCTCGACATCGCCCGCTACGCGCTCGCGCGGATGCGCATCCACCCGCTCTCCGAGCTCTCGGTGATCGCCGTGGACGCCGACGCCATGGAGCAGCTCCACATCCAGTGGATGGACCTGCCGGGGCCGACCGATGTCATGTCCTTCCCCATGGACGAGCTGCGTCCGCCGTCGAAGGACGACGACGAGCCCCCGCAGGGGCTGCTCGGTGACATCGTGCTGTGTCCCGAGGTCGCCGAGAAGCAGGGCAAGGACGCGGACACGCAGCACTCCATGGACGAGGAGCTCCAGCTCCTCACCGTCCATGGAGTGCTGCACCTCCTCGGTTACGACCACGAGGAGGCCGACGAGAAGGCCGAGATGTTCGGTCTGCAGGCGGCCATCGTGGACGGCTGGCGTGCGGAGAAGGGCCTGACCGGTCCGTCCCCGGCCCCGACTGTCTCATGAGCGCGACGCTCGTCTCCGGCGCGATCGCCCTGGTGGTCGTCGCCTGGCTCGCCGCCTGCGCGGAGGCGGGCCTCGCGCGGGTCTCCAGTTTCCGGGCCGAGGAGGCCGTACGGACCGGCCGCCGGGGCAGCGTGAAGCTTGCCCAGGTCGCCGCCGACCCGACCCGCTATCTGAACGTGGCGCTGCTGGTGCGCGTCGCCTGCGAGATGGCGGCCGCCGCCCTCATCACCTACGCCTGTCTGCAGGAGTTCGCCGGAACCACCGAGGCGCTCCTCGTCGCGATCGGGGTGATGGTCCTGGTGTCGTACGTAGCCGTCGGGGTCTCCCCGAGGACCATCGGCCGCCAGCATCCGCTCAACACGGCCACGGCAGCGGCGTACATCCTGGTGCCGCTCGCCCGGATCATGGGCCCGATCCCGTCGCTGCTGATCCTCATCGGCAACGCGCTCACCCCAGGCAAGGGTTTCCGCCGTGGCCCCTTCGCCTCCGAGGCGGAGCTGCGGGCGCTGGTCGACCTCGCCGAGAAGGAGTCGCTGATCGAGGACGAGGAGCGCCGTATGGTGCACTCGGTCTTCGAGCTGGGCGACACGCTCGTGCGGGAGGTCATGGTCCCGAGGACCGACCTCGTCGTCATCGAGCGCTACAAGACGATCCGTCAGGCGCTGACCCTGGCGCTCCGGTCCGGGTTCTCGCGGATTCCCGTCTCCGGGGAGAGCGAGGACGACATCGTCGGGATCGTGTATCTGAAGGACCTGGTCCGCAAGACGCACATCAGCCGGGACGCGGAGAGCGAGCTGGTGTCCACGGCCATGCGGCCGGCCGCCTTCGTGCCGGACACCAAGAACGCCGGTGACCTGCTGCGGGAGATGCAGCAGGACCGCAACCACGTGGCCGTCGTCATCGACGAGTACGGCGGCACGGCCGGCATCGTCACCATCGAGGACATCCTCGAGGAGATCGTCGGCGAGATCACCGACGAGTACGACCGCGAACTGCCGCCCGTGGAGGACCTGGGCGACGACCGGCACCGGGTCACCGCCCGCCTCGACATCACCGACCTGGGCGAGCTGTACGGCCTGGAGGAGTACGACGACGAGGACGTGGAGACCGTCGGCGGGCTGCTGGCCAAGGCGCTGGGCCGGGTCCCGATCGCCGGGGCGTCGGCCGTGGTCGACCTTCCCGACGGGCGCGAGCTGCGGCTGACGGCGGAGGCCGCGGCGGGCCGCCGGAACAAGATCGTGACGGTGCTGGTGGAGCCGGTGGACCCGGTCGGGGCCCCCGCGGACGAGGAGGCGAAGGCGGAGTGACCCCGCAGGAGCTGCGCGCGTTCTGCCTGTCCTTCAACGCGGCCGTGGAGGACTTCCCGTTCAACCCGGAGACGTCCGTCTTCAAGGTGCAGGGCAAGCTGTTCGCCCTGACGAACCTCGACGCGCGGCCCCTCACGGTGAACCTGAAGTGCGACCCGGAGGACGCGATCCGCCTGCGCGGCGAGTACCCGGGGCTCGTCATCCCCGGCTACCACATGAACAAGCGGCACTGGAACACGGTCACCGTCGACGGCGGCCTCCCGGACCGGCTGGTCCGGGAGCTCGTCGAGGACTCGTACGACCTGGTGGCGGCCCGTCTACCGCGCGCCGACCGCCTCCGCCTCGACCGCCCCTGAGCCGCCCCGGCGGACCCGAAGCCCCGTCGCCACCAGCTCCGTCGCCACCAGCCCCGCCGCGGTCGGCACGATCGCCGCGTCGAGTGCCGGCACCGTGTGGACGCCGGACATCAGGGCGCCCGACGTCGTGGCGAGTACGCCGAGGAGCGGGAGGCCGATCATGATGCCCCCCTGCTGGGTGGAGGTGACCAGGCCGGTGGCCAGGCTCTGTTGCCCCGTCGGGGACGCCGGAGATGACGGTGAGGCCGTAGGAGATGATCGCGCCCAGGTGACACATGCACGTGGCGAGCCCGGAGTTCACCGCGCTGTGGGAGCGGTGTGCGTGGAGTCCACGGCGATGAAGGTGCACGCCCGGCCCGGTCTGACGGTCGTCCTGCACACCCCGCTGGAGAGGCGAACACCGCGGGCAAGCCGGAGTGGCCGGCCTCGCCGGAGGGGCGGCGCGGGGCGATGTACCCCGTGGCGGGGTAGCCGTGGCGGTGCTACGTATGCTCGCCTCATGACCGACAGCAGCGCGCTCGACCCCGAGGACCGCAAGATCGTCACCCTGGCCCGTTCGGCGCGGGCCCGCAACGGCGTGCCCGAGGGGGCGGCCGTACGCGACGACACCGGGCGGACGTATGTCGCCGGGACCGTCGACCTCGACTCGCTGAAGCTCAGCGCGTTGCAGACGGCGGTGGCGATGGCGGTGGCCTCGGGCGCCAAGTCCCTGGAGGCGGCCGCGGTGGTGACGGACGCGGAGTCCGCGGCGCCCGAGGACCGGGCGGCCGTACGGGATCTGGGCGGGCCCGAGACGCCGGTGCTGGTGGCGGGGCCGGACGGGGCTGTGCGGGTGCGGGTTTCCGCGGGCTGATCTCGTCACCGGCCCGGGGGCGTGTTCAGACACCGCCCGAGTGCCGGCGCGAGCAGCCGCACCACCGTGTCCCGGTCGGCCGAGGCCAGGGGCTCCATCGGGACCACGTGCCGTGCCACCATCAGGCCGATCAGCTGGGACCCCACCAGGGTGGCCCGGACCGCCGGGTCGGGGCCGGAGCGGGTCCGGGCGAGGGCGCCGTGGAGCTCGGCGGCGACGAAGTGCCGTAGCCGCGCGGCCGCTTGGGCGTGCGAGACCGTGGAGCGGAGGATCGCCAGGACGGGGGCGCGGTGCTCCGGGGACTCCCACTGGTCGAGGCAGGACCGCAGGATCCGCTCCCCGGCTTCACCAGGAGCGCCCGGTGGGGGCGGGGTGAGGCGCGGCGCCGGGCCGATCGCGGCCAGGAAGACGTCCTCCTTCGGGCCGAAGAAGTGGTGGATGAGGGAGGCGTCGACCCCCGCGGCGCAGGCGATGGCCCGCAGGGTCGTGCCCTCGTAGCCGTGTTCGGCGAAGGCGGTCCGGGCCGCGTCGAGTATCTCCGCCCGGGCACTGCCGGTGCCCGGGCGCCGGCCCTTGCTGCCACGACTCATGACGGCGTCTCCTCCAGCAGGAATCCGATGTACTCCGACACCGCCGCGGCCGTCCCGGGCCCGGGCGGATCCAGCGAGGGGACCCCGGCGCAGGAGAGCAGCGCCAGGCCCAGCAGGACGCTCGCCGTCGTCGCCGCCCCGAGCTCCGGGTCCCGCGCCCCCGCCGTCCGGCACATCTCGCCGAGCGCGGACCCGAGGGCGTCGCTCAGCCGCGCGGCCGAGGGCCGGTGCGTGAGCGCGGCGGCGAGCGCCGCGCGGCCGGCGGAGGGGGAGTCCCAGGGCAGCCGGACGGCCTCGGTGCACAGCTGCTCCTTGCCCGCGAAGTAGTAGCTCACCAGCCGTGCGTCCCACCCCCGCCCGGTGCGCCACCGCGCGCAGTGTCGTCCCTTCGAAGCCGTTTCGGCAGAGTTACTGACGGGCCGCGCTGAGAATTCGGTCCTTGTTCACGGATTCAGAATTACGGCTTCCACATGTCGGCCACAGTCGAATTCCGGCAAAGTTCCGGTCGGTGTGCGGCGTGGGTGGGTGTCCCGGCCGGGTGGGCGTATGTCCCGGTCGGTGCTGGGTGATTGTCACGGATGTGCGGTGACGGGTGCCCGTAGAGGTGTTTCGCATGACCGCCCTAGAGTCGCTTTCCGAACGAGATTCCGGATCACAGCTTCCGGGTACCGGCGAGCGAAAGGCGGCCGATGAAACGCGTGCACCGAACCGACGTGAAGGCGGAAATCGTAAGGGAGCCGGGAGCGAAGGAAACGACGCACCGGAAACTGATCGACACCCCGGACGGCGCGGACCGCTTCGTGCTCACCGAGTTCGAGGTGTCGCCCAATGGTTCCACCCCGCCCCACTTCCACGAGTGGGAGCACGAGATCTATGTGCTCGAAGGCTCCATGGGGCTCGTGCTGCCCGACCAGGGCCGCACCGAGGAGGTCGGGCCGGGCGAGGCCATCTTCATACCCCGGGGCGAGCCGCACGGTTTCGTCACCGGGCCCGGGCAGACGTGCCGGTTCCTCGTGGTCGCCCCGTGCGAGCGGCCGCCGGTGCGCAACGTGTTCCTCTCCGAGGACCCCTACGAGTACACGCAGATGCCCGAGTACACCAACCTCCTGGAGAGCAAGTGACCAGCCCTCAGGCCGCGCAGGCCTCCGCCGACGGGGCCTCGTCCCGGGTCCACTCCATCCTGACCGCCTACCTCCAGTCCAAGGCCGTGTTCACGGCGCTCGACCTCGGCGTCTTCGAGGCGCTGGAGGAGCGCCCGCGCACCCTGGCCGAACTGGCCCGCGGGCTGGAGCTGGAGGAACGTCCCGCCCGTGCCCTCCTGGTCGCGCTCAAGGGCCTCGACCTGGTGCGGACCGAGAGCGGGACGTACCGCAACTCCGACGAGGCGAGCCGCTACCTGGTCGCCGGGCGGCCCGAGTACATGGGCGGGTTCGCCGCGCACCAGAACACCCACTTCGGGAACTTCTCCCGCCTCGACGAGGCCGTACGCACCAACACCTCGCTCAACCAGCGCGTCCTGAAGCAGGGCTACCGCGACCAGGGCGCCGCGGCCGGCGAGGGCCGTGAGGGCACCGGGCGGCTCATCCAGGCCATGCGGGTCAGCTCGCGTCTTCAGGCGGGCAAGCTGGCCGCCGCGGCCCCGCTGACCGGTGTGCGCCGCGTTGTCGACCTGGGCTGCGGCTCGGGCGACTACTCGATCGCCCTGGCCACGCACCACCCGGAGCTGAAGGTCACCGCCCTCGACTACCCAGCGGTGACCGACCTGGCCCGCGCCAACGTGCGGGAGGCCGGTCTGGCGGACCGGATCGAGGTCCGGCCCGCCGACATCATGGAGGACCCCTGGCCCGAGACCGACGCGGTCCTCCTGTCCCACGTGCTCGACGGCTACGGCCCCGAGCGCGCCGCGCACCTGGTGAAGCGCATCCACGCCCATCTCCCCGACGACGGGCTCCTGTTGGTGCACTCCCACATGCCCGCCCTGGCCACCGGGCTCTTCCCGTCGATGTTCGGGCTGATCCTCCTGGTCAACACCGAGGAGGGCGAGGTCCGCGACGTGGACGAGATCCGCGCCTGGGTGGAGGACGCCGGGTTCCGGGAGACCGGGACCCGCACGGTGTCCCTGCTCTCCGGCCTGCTCACGGCCACCAAGTAGGACGCCACGATGACGGACACCTCGGCGCCGGCCGCGCCCCCCGCTTCCCCTGCCGCGGCCCTCGCCCGCTACACGACCGCCCCCGACCCCGCTCCGCTCCTGGCCCTGAACTTCGGCTTCGCCCGGGCCAGAGCGCTCGGTACGGCCTTGGACCTGGGCGTCTTCACCGAACTGGCCCGGGGCCCGCGCACCGCCGGGGACCTCGCGGCGGCCCTCGGCTGCGACTCCCGGGCGCTGGGCGACCTGCTGGCCGTCCTCACGGAGTTCGGGCTGCTCACCGAGGACGGGCAGGAACCGACCGAGCTGTCCCGTGCCTACCTCGTCGAGGGCGAACCGGCCTACCTGGGCGACCACTTCGCCGAGGTGCTCGGCCAGTGGGACCGCTGGACCGCGCTGACCTCGGTCGTCCGCTCCGGCGAACGCTCCGGGGACCTCGGCGCACCGGCCTCGCGCGGCCGGCACCCGGGACTGTTCGGCGGCGGCTTCCCGATCGCCGTACGGGTCGCCTTCGCGGCGGTCGAGGCGCTGGGGCTGCGCGGGGCGGGCCGGACGGGCCGGGTGCTGGACCTGGCCTGCGGGGGCGGCGAGTGGGGCATCGCCCTGGCCGCCGCCGATCCGCTCGCCGAGGTGACCGCGCACGACGATCCGGTGCTGCTCGGCTCCGCCCGGGCGAGGGCGGCGGAGTTCGGGGTGGCCGACAGGTTCCGGTTCGTGTCCGCCGACTTCGCCGCCCCGCCCTTCGCCGACGCCGGCTTCGACACCGTGGTGCTGGCGCACGCCGGCCGCTTCGCGGGGCCCTCGGCCACGGCCCGGCTGGTCGGGGAGTGCGCCCGGCTGCTGCGCCCAGGGGGCAGCTTGCTGCTGGCGGATGTGATGCGGCCGGAGCCGGGGCGGCCCGCGCTGAGCCGGCCGATGCTCGGGCTCAGCCTCCGGGTGAACACCGCGGACGGGGCCGTAATGGCGGCGGAAGAATACCGCGCCCTCATGGAAGAAGCCGGAGTGACGGCGAAGGAATGCGTAACGCGCGGGCTGGTGACGGCCCAGACAGGAGAAAGGCGGTAACCATGCGAGAAGTGGTCGTCACCGGGCTCGGCGTGATCAGCCCGGCGGGAATCGGGAAAGACGCTTTCTGGGACACGGTCTCGGCAGGAAAGAGCGTCACGAAATCCCTTTCCGACATCACGAGTTCCACGCTCTTCACGTCCTTCGAATTCGCCTCCGACGCGATAGCCGAGGTTCCCGGATTCGAGGATCAGATACCCTCACTTCCCCCGGAGGTCCAACGGCTGGACCGCTATGTGCAGTTCGCGGTCGCGGCGGCCTTGCAGGCCGTACGGGACGCGGGCCTCGACGCGGGCGGCTACGACGCGGAACGCACCGGCATCTCGCTCTCCACGGCGATCTGCGGCACACCCAAGATGGAGGAGGAGTTCCTCGCCGTCACGGACGAGGGCCGAAAGCCCATCGACCCGGCGAAGGCGGGCCGCGACCTGTATCTCGCGTCCATGTCGAACACGCCCGGGACCGTCCTGTCGGCCCTGCTCGGTGCCCAGGGGCCCTGCGTCACCCTGTCCACCGGCTGCATCGGCGGCATCGACGCGGTCGGCCACGCCTTCGAGACGATCGCCCACGGCGACGCGGACGTCATGATCGCCGGCGCCAGCGAGGCCCCCATCACCCCGGTGACCGTGGCCTCCTTCGAGATCATCAACTGCCTCTCCCGCGCCCATCGGGACCACCCCGAGGCCGCCTCCCGCCCCTACGACGCGGACCGGGACGGCTTCGTGCTCGGCGAGGGCTGCGGTGTCGTCGTACTGGAGGAGAAGGAGCACGCGCTACGCCGCGGCGCCACCGCCTACCTCGAGATCAGCGGCTTCTCGCACACCTCCAACGCCATCCACATGACCGACCTGCTGTCCGACGGCGAGGACCTGACCCGGGCCATGAGCCAGGCCGTCGAGGCGTCCGGGGTCGCGCCCGGCGCGATCGACCACGTCAGTTCGCACGGCAGCTCGACCCGGCAGAACGACACCTGCGAGACCAGCGCGCTCAAACTGGCGCTCGGCGAGCGCGCCCACGAGATCCCGGTGAACTCCGCGAAGTCCATGCTCGGCCACGCCCTGGCCGCCGCCAGCGCCATGGAGATCGTGCTGTGCGCCCTGGCGAGCCGCCACTCCTTCGTGCACCCCACCGCCAACTACGAGACCCCCGACCCCACCTGCGACCTCGACTACGTGCCGGGCACCGGCCGTCCCTGGGACGGCGAGGTCATCCTCAAGGACGCCAGCGGCTTCGCCGGGCTCCATGCGGCGATGGTCCTCCGGGCCGTGCGGGACGGGGGCCGGTCATGAGCATCGTCATCACCGGTGCCGGAGCCGTCACCCCGGCGGGCGACGGCCTCGAACCCCTGTGGAACAGCGCCCGCGAGGGCACCTCGCACCTGGCCGCCATCGACCGCTTCGACGCCGGCGACTACGCCTGCCCCGTCGCCGGCCAGGCCGACTTCGACGCCGAGGCCGAACTGCCCTCCCGCTTCGTCAAGCGCACCGACCGCTTCACCCACCTCGCCGTGCACAGCGTCCGCCGCGCCCTCGCGGACGCCGGGGTCACGGTCGGCACCGACGTGGCGCCCGAGCGCACCGGCGTCATGGTGGGCAACATCCTCGGCGGCTGGGAGTTCGCCGAGCGCGAGCTGCGCAAGCTGTGGACCGACGGACCGCGCGCGGTCAGCCCGTACCAGGCCACCGCCTGGTTCCCGGCGGCCCCGCAGGGCAACATCTGCATCGACCAGGGCATCAAGGGCCCGGCCCGCACCTTCGTCGCCGACCGGGCCAGCGGCGCCTACGCGCTGATCGGCGGCGCCGAGACCCTGCTGCGCGACCGGGCCG
This sequence comes from Streptomyces sp. a15, assembly GCF_059026085.1. Lineage (NCBI taxonomy): Bacteria > Bacillati > Actinomycetota > Actinomycetes > Kitasatosporales > Streptomycetaceae > Streptomyces > Streptomyces sp. A15. The sequence continues at coordinate 29,398 of NZ_JBWLKM010000056.1, forward strand.
ACGTCGTCCTCGCGGGCGGCGTGGAGGCGCCGCTGTCGCCGTACGGCTGGCTGTGCCTGGAGACCAGCGGGCTCGTCGCCAAGGCCCGCGGCTCCCTCGCCCCGCACCAGCTGTACCGGCCCTTCGACGCCGGGCACGGCGGCAGCGTCTTCGCCGAGGGCTCGGTGTTCCTGGTGCTGGAGCGGCGCGAGCACGCCGAGCGGCGCGGCGCCCGCATCCTCGGCGAACTCGCCGGCTGGGGCGTCAGCACCGACGGCTACCTGCCGTACTACACCGTCGAACCCACCGGCCAGGTGCTGGGCCGCGCCATGCGCACCGCCACCGAGCGCGCCGGGATCACCGGCGGCGACCTGGGCGCGGTCTTCGCGCACGGCTCCGGCATCCCCTTCGAGGACGTGACGGAGGGCTACGCACTGCACGAGGCGTTCGGCAAGGACGCGGCCCAACTCCCGGTCACCGCACCCAAGTCCGGCTTCGGCCACCTGCTCGGCGCGGCGGCCCCGGCCGACGCGGCCCTCGCCCTGCGCGCCATGGCGGCGGGCTCGGTCCCGCCCACGGTGAACCTCGACCGCCAGGCGCCGGGCATCGACCTGGACCTCGTGCGCGGCGAGGGACGGCCGGTCCCGGAGTGGGAGCACACGCTGGTCGTGTCCCGAGGTCTTGGGGGTGTGAACGCGTGTCTGCTGCTGAGGCGTTGATCGCGGAAGCCCTCCGGGACGCCCCCGCGGCGGTCCGCGGAATCGGCATCGACATCGTGGACGTACAACGGCTGCGGGCGATGCTCGAACGCCGCGGACAGCCCCTGTACGACCGGCTGTTCACGCCCGCCGAACAGGCCCTGTGCGAGGGCGGCTCGCCACGCCACCGGGCGTACCGCCTCGCCGGCCGGATCGCGGCCAAGGAGGCCGTCCGCAAGACGCTCGGCGAGCACGGCCGGGGCTGCGGCTGGCTGGACATCGAGATCGGCCGCGCGGTGTCCGGGCAGCCGGTGCCGCGGGTGTCCGGGCGGGCCGAGGAGGCGTTCCGGCGGGCCTCGTTCACCGGACTGCACCTGAGCATCACGCACGAGGCGGGGCTCGCGGTGGCGATCGCCCTCGCCGTCTAGACGAAACCACAGGAACCACAAGAACCACAGAAAACACACGAACCAGGAGAGGGAAGCAATGGACGTACGAGAGCAGGTGGTCGCCGTCATGCGCGGCGTCGGATTCGACGGGGCCGAACTGGAGGACGGCCGACGGCTGGCCGAGGACCTCGACATCGACTCGACCGAGCTGGTGGAGATCGTCGTCGCCCTGGAACAGCACTTCGGGATCGGTATCGACGCCGATGCCGAGGGCGGGTTCACCACGGTGGGCGACCTGGTGGCATGCGTCGGGCGGCTGCTGTCCGTCGGCACCGGCGCGCGGGGGTGACGGGATGCCGCGGATCGAGAACAGCATCGTGATCGGCGCCGACGCCCGGCTCGTCTTCGACGTCACCAACGACATCGCCCGCTGGTCGGAGATCTTCGACGAGTACAGCGACGCCAAGGTCCTCTCCGAGGAACGCGAGGGCCGCTGGACGGAGATCGTGTTCGAGCTGACCAACGAGGAGGGGGCCAGCTGGCGCTCCTGGCGGATCATGGACCACCGCGAGCTCGTCGTGGTCGCCGAACGCCGCGACCCCCTCTACCCGTTCGGCTACATGCACCTGCGGTGGAGCTACCAGGTGGTCCCCGAGGGGACGCGGATGACCTGGATCCAGGACTTCGAACTCGACGAGAAGTTAGACGTCCCGCTCGCGACCGTCCTGGAGCGGATGAACACCCACACGCGGCAGAACCAGGCCGGGATCAAGAAGAAGATCGAGTCGGGGGCCGTGGGGCCGTGACCCGACGCCCGTCCGCGGCGCGCATCGCCGTCACCGGGTCCATCGCGATGGACCACCTCATGTCCTTCCCGGGCCGTTTCGCCGAGCAGCTCGTCGCCGACCACCTGCACAGCGTCTCCCTGTCGTTCCTCTGCGACCGACTGGAGATACGGCGTGGCGGCGTCGCGGCCAACATCGCGTACGGCCTCGGGCGGCTCGGGATGGCCCCGGTGCTGGTCGGCGCGGCCGGGGCCGACTTCCCCGACTACCAGGTGTGGCTCAAGCAGCACGGCGTCGACACCGACTCCGTACTGGTCGTGCCGGGCGAGCACACGGCACGGTTCGTGTGCACGACCGACGCGGACCACAACCAGATCGCCACGTTCCACGCGGGCGCGATGCGGGCTGCGTACACCATCGCCCTGCGGGACGTGCGCCAACGCGTCGGGGAGCTCGGCCTGGTCGTGGTGTCGCCGAACGACCCGGCGGCGATGCTGCGGCACACCGAGGAGTGCCGCGGCGCCGGACTGCCGTTCGTCGCCGACCCCTCCCAGCAGCTCGCCCGCATGGACCGGGCGGACGTCCGGTTCCTGCTGGGGGAGGCCCGCTGGCTGTTCACCAACGAGTACGAGGCCGGGCTGCTCCAGGAGTGCACCGGCTGGGACGCCGCGAGCGTCCTGGACCGGGTCGGCACCTGGGTGACCACGCTCGGCGCGGGCGGCGTACGCCTGCAACGTGCCGGCCACGAAAGCGTCGTCGTGCCCGCCGTGCCGGGCGTCGCGGTGACCGACCCCACGGGGGCGGGAGACGCGCTGCGGGCGGGCATGCTCGCCGCCCTCGCGCTCGGCGTACCGGTCGAGGCGGCGGCCCGGCTGGGCTGCGCCCTCGCGTCCTTCGCCCTGGAGTCGATCGGCACGCAGACGTATGCGCCGGGCGCGCGGGCGGTGGCGGGGCGGGTTCGGGAGGCCTACGGCGAGCGAGTGATGTCGATGCTGGCCGAGGTGCCGGCGCTGGCCACGGTGTGCGCGCCGTCGGCGCGGAGGCTTCTGTGAAGCGCCGGCGCGGACATGTGCCTGTGAGCCCGGTGCGTGCGGAGGGGCCTGTGAACAGGGGCCGCGGCGAGGAGGCCGTGAATCAGGGGTGCGGGTATGGGCCTGTGAACCCAGTGCACGTGGAGGGCTCCGTGAACCCGGTACGCGGGCAAGGCCCCGCGAGCCCAGTGTGCGCGGACGGCCCTGTGTACAAGGGCCACAGTGAGGATTCCGTGAACCGCGTACACGGCGACGAGCCCGTGAACCGCCGTCGCCGTATACGCCCCGGTCCGCTCCTGATCCCCGTGACCGTCGCCGGGATCGTGCCCACGGTGCTGGGGTTGTGGCTGCCCCGCCCGCAACTGCCCCTGCCCCGCGCGCTGTCGCTGCCGATCGGGGTCCTCCTCGTCCTGCTGGGCGCCTGGATGACCGTGGACGCCGTGGACCGCGTCTATCTGCGCCAGCCCACGCTCCTCGGCGACCGGCCGCCCGAACACCTCGTGCGCTCCGGCTGGTACGGCGTGATCAGGAACCCCATGGCCGCCGGGATGACCCTCGTGCTGGCCGCCGAGACCCTGCTGTGGTCCGCGCCGGTCATCGCCCTGTGGGCCGCGCTCGTACTGGCCGTCTCCTGGACGACCGCCCGCCGGATCGAGGAGCCGGGACTGTCCGAGACCTTCGGTGCCGAGTACGCCGCCTACCGGCGCGCCGTGCCCGCGTGGATACCCGGCACGAGGGCGGGCACGGGACGGCGCCGGGCCGTCCGCCGGCAGCGGAACGCACGCGAAGAGCAGCAGCCGCGACCGACCGAGGAGCAGCAGCCGGGACCGACCGGAGAGCAGCAGCCGGGACCGACCAAGGAGTAGCCCGTGTTCGTCGATCTGAGCATCCCCGTCAGCCGCCGCGCCCCCGGCGTCGAGTTCGAGCAGTGGCTCCACCGGGACGGCATCCGCCACCTCTCCCGCAGGATCAGGGCGTTGCCCGGTGACAGCCGCCGGGACCGTTTCCTCAACCACCTGCGCTGGCTCACCGGCAGCCGCCGCCTGCGCGAACAGGACCTGCCCGACGGCTGCTTCATGTCGAACGAGTTCTACCGGATGTCCGTCCACCAGGGCACCCACGTCGACGCCCCCTTCCACTACGGCCCGGAGTGCGAGGGACGCCCCGCGAAGAAGGTCATGGACCTGCCCCTGGAGTGGTTCCACGGCCCCGGCGTCGTCCTCGACGTACGCGGCTGCGGCGGCCGGGTGACGGCGGCCGACGTCAAGGAGGCGCTGCGCACGGCCGGTCCGGAGGTCGGACCCGGCTGGGTGACGCTGTTCCGCACCGACTCCGATCTGCGGCTAGGCACCCCGGCGTACTACACCGAGTCCACGGCGATCACTCCCGAGGCCGTCGACCTCCTCCTGGACCTCGGCGTCAAGGTGCTCGGCACGGACTGCTGGAGCTTCGACGGGCCGGCCCGCCGGATGGTCGAGGACTTCTTCGCCACGGGCGACTCCGGTGCCCTGTGGCCCACCCATCTGCACGGCAGGCGACGGGAGTTCATCCAGATCGAGGGCCTGGCCAGGCTGCGGACCCTCCCCGACGGCCCGTTCACGTTCATGGCGTTCCCGATCGCCCTCGCCGACGCGGGCGCGGCCTGGTGCAGGGCGGTGGCGCGCACGGGGCCCACAGACCCCGCCCCCAGGTGAAGGGCCTCCCACCATGGCTTACGACCCCTCCGACCCCAACCCCTCCGTCCCCAACCCCTCCCGCACCACCCACCTGCTCACCCTCTCCGCCTCCACCCCGGACGCCCTGACCACCACCGCCCGCGACACCGCCGCCCACCTCGCCACGCTCGGCGACGCCTCCCCCGCCCCGCTGTGCTCCAGGGCCGCCGGAGGGCCGCATTCCGGCCACCGGCTCGGCGTGGTGGGCCGTACGGCGGACGAGATGGCCGACCGGATCGGTGCCCACCTGGCGGGCGAGCCGGTCCGGGAGGTCTTCGCGGGACACGCCGACCCGGCCCGTCGGCCGCCGGTCGCCTTCCTCTTCAGCGGCCAGGGAGCGCAGTACGCCGGCATGGCCCAGGGCCTCCACCGCACGGAACCGGTGTTCAGGGACGCCTTCGACCGGTGTGCGGAGGCCGCCCGGCCCTTCGTCGCCGTCCCCCTCCAGGAGCTGCTCGACCCGGGCGCCGGGCCGTCCGTGGTGTACCGGCTCGCCCACGCGGCCCTCGGCACGTTCTGCGTCGGCATCGCCCTCGCCGAGCTGTGGCGCAGCTGGGGCATCGAACCCGCGGCGGTGCTCGGCTTCAGCTCGGGCGAGTACGCCGCCGCCTGCTGGGCGGGGATCCTCGCCCCGGAGGACGCGGTGCGGCTGCTCGGCGCGCAGGTCACGCTGGCCGAGCGGGTCACCGACGGCGCGATGGCGGTGGTCGCCCTGGGGGAGGAGGCCGCGCTCCAACTCCTCGCGGACACCGAGCCGTCGGTGGGCCTCGCGGCGGTCATCTCCCCGGGCGAGGTGTCCCTGTCGGGCCGGGCCACGGCGCTGGCCCGGATCGTGGACCGGCTCACGGCCTCCGGCATACGGACCAGCAGCCTGCCGGTGTCGTCGGGCCTGCACTCACCGCTCCAGGAACCGGCGCTCGCCGAACTGCGCGCCGTGGCCGCCACGATCCCCACGCGGCCGCCGCGCATCCCCTTCGCCTCCACGGTCACCGGCACCGGGGTCACCGGCCCGCTCGCCCCCGAGCACTGGTGCCGCCACCTGCGCGGCCCGGTGCGGTTCCTGGACGCGGTCCGCGCCCTCGACGAACTCGGCGTACGCGCCCACGTGGAGGTCGGCCCGGGCCGGGCGCTGGCCGGGCTCGGGGCGCGTTGCCTGCCCGGCGAGGAACGCATGTGGCTGGCCTCGCTCGGCCGGAGCACCGACGGCACGGCCCCCATGCTCATGGCGCTGGGGCGACTGCACACGGCGGGGGTGCCGGTGAGCTGGAACCGCGTCTACCCGGGGTCCCGTTCCGCCGTATAACGGTCTCCGAGCCACCCTGAGCCGCCACGAAACGCCCGGGAGCCGTCCCTATACTGGGCGCAATGGTTGAAGAAGATATCGCCCGGTCCGCTCCGGGCCGCCCCCGCAGTGCGGAAGTGTCCAGAGGAATCAATATGGCCGCTCTCGCCCTGCTGCGGGAACGCGGCCCGCAGGGTGTCACGGTGGAGGCGGTGGCCCAGTATTCGGGTTCCGCGAAGACGACCATCTACCGCCGGTACAAGAACCGTTATGAACTTCTTCGGTCCTCGCTCGCTTTCGTCGAGGACATCCCGGAACCGTCCCCCGGACTTCCGGTGCGTGAGCGGCTCGTATATTTGCTCAAGCAATTTCGGTACGGTCTCGAAGAGGTCGTCGGGCTCCGGGCCCTGGTCGCCCTGCTGCACGGCGACGAGGACCCGGAATTCACCCAGGTCTTCCGCGAGACCATCCTCGGGCCCCGCCTGGAGGTCATCTTCAGGACCCTTCAGTCCGGGGTGGAGGCCGGCGAGCTGAGGGCGGACGCCGACTACGAGACGGTCGTCAGCATGCTGGCCGGCTCCTTCATCGCCCGGTTCGCCGTTCAGGGCGCGCCGCCGCCCGCCGACTGGGCGGAGTCGGTGGTCGACACGATCTGGCCGGCGATCCGGGCCGCCTGAGACCTCGGACTCAGGACACGTGCTCCGGCCGCAGTCCCACCCCGATGAACTGGGCCGTCCACCGGTTCAGGAACGGGAAGCGCCGCACCAGCCGTGCCGCGAACGGCCGCTCCACCACCGACCGCCGGTCCTTCGGATACAGGTCCGCCAGCATGTGCACCTGCGCCAACTGCACGGCCCGCACCGGAAGTTCACGCCGCCGCTGTACTCGGCGCAGCTCCTGCGGTGTCGGCGTACGTCCCGTGCGCAGCACCGGTCCGAGCATCCGGGCGGCGGCCACCGCGTCCTGCACGGCGAGGTTGATGCCGACCCCGCCGGCCGGTGACATGGCGTGCGCGGCGTCTCCGACGCACAGCAGGCCGGGCCGGTGCCAGGTGCGCAGCCGGTCGACCCGGACGCCGAGCAGCTTCACGTCGTCCCAGTCGTGGATCTCCCGCTCGACGCGCCCGGCGAAGGGCGGGTGCACGGAGGAGACGTCGGCCCGGAGGCGGCCCAGGCCCTCGGCGCGTACGGCGTCGTACTGGCCCTGCGGAATGACGTACGCGACCTGCCAGTAGGCGCCGCGGTCGATGGTGATCAGCACGAAGCCCGCCCCGGTGTGCAGGAAGCTCATGGTCTCCCCGGGTTCGCGGGCGAGCCGGAACCACAGCACGTCCATGGGGGCCGCACTGGCGGACACGGTGAGCCCGGCGGCCTTGCGCATGGCCGAATGGCGGCCGTCGGCGGCGATCACGAGGTCGGCGCGGATCTCCAGCGGGCCCTCCGGGGTGTCCGCGCGGACCCCGCGCACTTGGTCGCCCTCCCGGATCACAGTGGTCGCCTCGGCCTTCTGCATCAGGGTGAAGCCGGGCAGTTCGCCGGCCTTGCGGGCCAGGAAGTCGAGGACGTCCCACTGCGGCATGAAGGCGATGTACGGGAAGCGGCCGCGGATCTTGGAGAAGTCGGCGAACGTGGTGGGTCCGGCGGGGGTCCGCACGGTGATGTCGGTGACCTTGGTGTGCGGGATCCGCAGGAACTCGTCCAGCAGCCCGAGTTCGTCGATGACCTGGAGGGTCGACGGGTGGACGGTGTCACCACGGAAGTCCCGCAGGAAGTCGCCGTGTTTCTCGAGGACGGTCACCCGCACGCCCTGCCGGGCGAGCAGCAGTCCGGCCATCATGCCGGCGGGGCCGCCGCCGACCACACAGCACTGGGCGGTCTCGGTCTTCATGGATCGCTCCTGGGGTGGGTGCGGATCGGGTGCGGGCGGGCACCGGTCAGTGTCCGGCCGCGATCGGCAGGGGCTCGCCGTCGGGCGCGGTCGTGGCGAGGTCGCGGCTGCGAATGAGCGGGATCACGGCGAGCGCGCCCACGAAGGCCACCACCGCCGCCATGGTCAGGATCGAGTTCAGCCCGTCGACGAACGCGGAGTGCGCCGCGTCGGTGAAGATCCCCCGCTGCTGCGGCGGGAGTTCCGCGAGGGCGGGACCGATCTGCCCGGAGGAGACGGCATGGCCCAGCTCGCCCGCCCGTTCCTGGAGCGGGGTGCCCGCGAGCGCCTCGTGCACCGCGTCGCGCACCCGGTCGGCGAAGACCGCACCCAGGGAGGCGATGCCGACGGCGATGCCCAGCGACCGGCAGGTGTTGCTCAGCCCGGAGGCGACCCCGACCCGGGCCGGTTCCACCGCGCCCATCGCGGCGGCGACCACGTTCGGGTTGACCAGGCCGACGCCGAGGCCGGTGACCAACTGCCCGGCGAGCAGGGCGGTCCAGTCGTCGGACGCGTCGAGCCCGCCCATGAGCAGCAGGCCGGCACCGATGCAGGCGAGTCCCGCGGAGACCAGCCAGCGGGCCGGCAGCACCGTGCCCACCCGGGCCGCGATCGCCGAGGCCGCGAAGATGGAGAGGGTCAGCGGCAGCAGTCGTAGCCCGGCCGCCAGCGGTTCGTGACCGAGGACCGTCTGCAGATACAGCGTCAGATACAGCAGCAGCGCGAACGCCGTGGAACTCATCGCCAGTACGCCGACGGCGGCACCCGTGGTGGTGAGCTTCCGGAACAGGGCGCCGGGGAGCATGGGGTCGCGCCGGGCGCGCTCGACCAGGACGAACGCGGCCAGCGATACGGCGGACAGCACGAAGCCGCTCACCACCTGGGTGCTGCTCCAGCCCTCCTCGTTGGCGCGCAGCAGGGCGAACGACAGGGCGCCCAGTGCGGTGCCGAAGGTGAGGAAGCCGGGCCAGTCGATTCGCCCGGCGCTCTCGGCCCGGGACTCGGCGACGCGCAGCGCGGTGGCGAGCAGGGCGAGGACGCCCACGGGCAGGTTGACCAGGAAGATCCACCGCCAGCCGGCGGCCTCGACCAGGACACCGCCCGCGAGCGGCCCCACGGCGAGCGCGGCACCGCTGACGGCACCCCAGACCGCGAGGGCCACATGCCGGTCGCGGTGGTCGGGGTACGCCGCGGCGAGCAGTGCCAGCGAGGTCGCCAGCAGGGCGGCGCCGCCCACCCCTTGCAGCACCCTGGCCGCGATGAGCGTGAGCGGGTCCTGTGCGATGCCGCAGAGCAGGGAGGCGAGCGTGAAGATCCCCATGCCCCAGGAGAAGACGGCCCGCCGGCCGAACCGGTCGGCGAGGGAGCCGGCGGTGAGCAGGGCGGCGGACAGCGCCACGGCGTAGGCCGCGACCACCCATTGCAGGTCCGTGAGTGTGGCGTCCAGGGCCTCCTCGATGTCGGGCAGTGCGATGTTCACGATCGTGACGTCGAGCAGCAGCATGAAGCTGCCCACGGACACCACTGTCAGCGTCCACCACCGGTTGGGCGCCATGCCCCCTCCTCCGGTCGTTCATATGCGAACCATTCAAATACGCTACGAGAAGCGTATCGTATTTGCTCAGGAGAAGGCCAGGCGCGCCAACACGGCAGGTGGGACGGGTCAGAGCTCGGTGACCGGTTGCGGATCCAGGGAGCGCTTGGCGTACAGCGCTGTCTGCACGCGGTTCTGGGTGCCGAGCTTGGCGTAGATACGGCTGAGGTAGTTGCGGACCGTCTTCGGGCTGATGCCCAGACGCTTGGCTATGCGGTGTGTGGCCTGCTCGTCGGCCACCAGGAACAGGATCTGCCGCTCGCGCTCGGTGAGCTGGGACAGCGGTGAACCGCCGTCCGCCGGACGCCCGGACAGAAGCTCCAGGACCTGGCCGGCCGCGACGGTGGACAGTGCGGCGCCCTCGCGGTGCACGGTGAGCAGCGTGTCGCGCAGCTCGTCCGCGCCGATGTTCCGGGAGAGGTAGGCGTTGGCGCCGGCGGCGAACGCCTCGCGCATGTAGACCGGTTGCTGGTTGGTGGCGAGGACGACGATCCGTACGTGCTGGAAGTCCCGGCGGATCGCCCGGGCGACCTGCGCCCCGTCGGACCCGGCGGGACACAGGCCCATGACGACGACATGCGGCCGCTCCCGGCGTACCTCCTGCAAGGCCGACATCCCGTCGCGGGCGACGGAAACCACGGAGAACTCGGAGAAGCCCTCCAGTAACTTCCGGAACCCTTCGGCCACTAGGCGCTCGCTGTCCACGAGCAGGACTCGAATCGATGACATGCGATCCCTTCGTTCGCGTCAAACATTCGCGTGCGTGAAGAGAGTGCGCGGGTGCAGCGGTGGTGCCCCCGTTGATGGCCCGACTTCCTTCGCCGGTGAATTAGTGGGCCGCTGTCAGTCGATGCTACACGTACTCGCTGGTTCGTTTCGGTCAGAATTGGGAGGATCATCCCGACCGTAACGACGGACGTTTATCCGCTGTTCCGCAGGTCGGCCGTGCGGGCGCGGAAATTCCCCTACGACCTGGCAGTTCTCGCCGGGAGACGCGAATCCGGACTTTATTGTTCCGCTCTGTTTGTTCGGTCCGCCGTCAATTTGTCGATGCGCCGAAAATACTTAACGTGCACTGTTTGTAGCAGTGCGGGCGTGACCGGCCGAATATCGCTCTTGCCGTCATCAGTCCCCTGCGCATCAATGAAACCAGTAGTTCTGATGGCCCGTCAGATTCGTGGAGATTACGGAAAGGGAGCCGGACCCCATGAGAGGCAAGCGCAAGCGCACAGGAACAGGTGCGGCAGTCCTGGTCGGAGCCCTCGCGCTCACCGGCCTCGCCCTCGCACCCACGGCCGTGGCCGTCACCCCGGACACCGCCACCATCACCGCCGACTGCGGCACCTTCGGCGGCGGCGAGGCCACCCTGACGGCGACGCAGGACGGCACCGCCGCCACCGTCACCGTCACGTCCTCGGCGATCACCGCGCCGATCGCCCTCGGGCAGGACTCGATCAGCTCCACCCTCACCCTGGTGAACACCGCGGGCGGCACCACCGCCTTCACCGGCACGAAGAACCCGGCCATGGCGGCCGGCGACCCCGTCACGGTCGGCCCGCTCGACGGCACCGTGGCCTCCGGCGACACCTTGGAGGCCTTCGGCGGTTCCCTCCAGATGACGGTCCTCGGGATCACCATCACCTGCACGGCGGCCGGCCCGCAGTCGCCGGGTCCGTTCGTGTTCGACTGAGCCGCGCGCGAACGCGGCCCCGCTGCCTACAGTGCGTCGGGGCCGCGCTCGCCCGTCCGTACCCGTACGACGGTCTCCACCGGGAGGGCCCACACCTTCCCGTCGCCGATCTTCCCCGTCTGCGCCGCCTTGACGATCGCGTCGATCACGGCGTCCGAGTCCGCGTCCTCGACGACGACCTCGATGCGCACCTTGGGGACCAGGTCGATCTGGTACTCGGCGCCGCGGTACACCTCGGTGTGGCCGCGCTGACGGCCGTAGCCACTGGCCTCGGTCACGGTCAGACCGTGCACGCCGAGCTCCAGGAGGGCGGTCTTGACCTCGTCGAGGCGGTACGGCTTGACGATCGCGGTGATGAGCTTCATGCCTGGGACTTGACCTTCCGGGCGGAGGGGACGGAGGCGGTGACCGGGGCGGCGTGGCCCGGGACGCCGTGATCGTATGCGGTCTCGGCAGGCACCGTAAGGTCCGGACCGGTCTGCTCCCGCTCCTCGCTCGCGCGCGGCCGACGGTGCGGAGTCCGGCGGTGATGAGTGCGGGCGGACGCTTGTGCGGCGGGGCTCTGTGGATCAGGGAGAATGGGCCGCATGAGCGTTCGCAGCCAGTCATCCGAGCCGTCGGAATCGTCGGAGGCCGCCCACCGCGCGGGCTTCGCCTGTTTCGTGGGCCGCCCCAACGCGGGCAAGTCCACCCTCACGAACGCTCTGGTCGGGCAGAAGGTGGCGATCACCGCCAACCAGCCGCAGACGACGCGGCACACGGTACGGGGGATCGTGCACCGGCCCGACGCCCAGCTGATCCTGGTGGACACCCCCGGGCTGCACAAGCCGCGCACGCTGCTGGGCGAGCGGCTGAACGACATCGTCCGTACGACCTGGGCCGAGGTCGACGTGATCGGCTTCTGTCTGCCGGCGAACGAGAAGCTCGGTCCCGGTGACCGCTTCATCGCCAAGGAACTGGCGGCCATCAAGAAGACGCCGAAGATCGCGATCGTCACGAAGACCGACCTCGTCGACGGCAAGACGCTGGCCGAGCAGCTCATCGCGATCGACCAGCTCGGGCGGGAGCTGGGGTTCGAGTGGGCGGAGATCGTGCCGGTGTCGGCGGTCGCGGACACGCAGGTGGGTCTGCTGGCCGATCTGATCGTCCCGCTTCTGCCGGAGGGCCCGGCCCTCTACCCCGAGGGTGATCTCACCGACGAGCCCGAGCAGGTCATGATCGCGGAGTTGATCCGTGAGGCCGCGCTGGAAGGTGTGCGGGACGAGCTTCCCCACTCCATCGCCGTGGTGGTGGAGGAGATGCTCCCGCGCGAGGACCGTCCCGCCGACAGGCCCCTCCTCGACATCCACGCGTTCGTGTACATCGAGCGGCCCAGTCAGAAGGGGATCATCATCGGTCCCAAGGGCAAGCGGTTGAAGGAGGTCGGCATCAAGTCGCGCAAGCAGATCGAGGCGCTGCTGGGTACGCCGGTGTTCCTCGACCTCCATGTCAAGGTCGCCAAGGACTGGCAACGGGACCCTCGGCAACTACGCAAACTCGGCTTCTGAGCCGGCCCCTTTTAGCGCGCCCCCAGGGGGCTCCGCCCCCTGGACCCCCGGGCCTTTGCCCACCCACCACCCGACTCGGTCGGCCAAGAGGTGACCGCCGCCCTGGGGGCTCCGCCCTCAGACCCCGGGCCTTTGCCCGCCCGCCGTTCGTCTCGGTGGGTCGAGGGGTGGGTCCTGCCCGGGGGGT
>NZ_JBWLKM010000056.1:42320-60902 GCF_059026085.1 Streptomyces sp. a15
CCCTCAGACCCCGGGCCTTTGCCCGCCCGCCGTTCGTCTCGGTGGGTCGAGGGGTGGGTCCTGCCCGGGGGGTCCGCGCTCAGACCCCCGGGCCTTTGCCCACCCGCCGTTCGTCTCGGTGGGTCGAGGGGTGGGCCTTGCCCGGGGGGTCCGCCCTCAGACCCCGGGCCTTTGCCCACCCGCCGTTCGTCTCGGTGGGTCGAGGGGTGGGTCCTGCCCGGGGGCTCCGCCCTCAGACCCCCGGCCTTTGCCCGCCCGCCGTCCGTCTCGGTCGGCCAAGAGGTGACCGCCGCCCTGGGGGCTCCGCCCCCAGACCCCCGGGCCTTTGCCCACCCGCCGTCCGGCTCGGTGGGGCCAGGGGTGGGCCTTGGGAGGCTGCGCCCTCAGCCCCCGCTGTCGGCCCTGCACCCAGCGGGTGGGTGGGGGCTTGGGACGGCTGATCACGGTCTTGGGCGGGGGAGGGGGAGGGCTGGGAGATGCGGGGCGGTGCCGTAAGGGCGACCCTTGTCCTGTGGCCAGCCATTCGGCCAAGCGAGTCGGGTGGTGGGTGGGCATAGGTCGGGGGTCTGGGGGCGGAGCCCCCAGGGGGCTCAGCGTAGGGAGCGCAGCAGGTCTGCGAACCATGTGTACGACGCCTTCGGGGTTCTGGTCAGCGTCTCGTAATCCACGTGGACCAGGCCGAACCGCCGTGCGTAGCCTTCCGCCCACTCGAAGTTGTCGAGCAGGGACCAGACGAAGTAGCCGCGGACGTCCACGCCCGCATCGACGGCGTTGTGCAGCGCGCGGATGTGGCCGTCCAGGTAGGTGATACGGGGCTGGTCGTCGATGCCGTCGTACGAGCAGCCGTTCTCGGTGATGACGATCGGGGGGAGGCGGTCGGCGTAACGGTCCCGGAAGCCGGTGAGCAGTTCGGTCAGGGCCTCGGGGACCACCGGCCAGCCGAAGTCCGTCAGGGGGACGTTCTCGATCTCACGTACGGAGAAGGGGAGTTCCGCCGGGATCGTCAGGCCGCCGAACTCGATGTCCTCGCCCTGCGGGGCGCCCACGCGGGTCGGGGCGTAGTAGTTGATGCCGTACCAGTCCAGCGGCTCTCCGATGGCCTTCAGGTCGGCCGCCACGTCGCCCGGCATCAACTCGCCCAGGCCCTCCGGGTATTCGCCGAGCAGCACCGGGTCCGCGAACAGGCGGTTGAGGAGGAGGTCGTAGAAGGCGGCCGCCTCCAGGTCCGCGGGATCCTGCGACGCCGCCCACGTCGGGCCGTGGGAGTTGGCGATGCCGATGTCGGTCGCGCCGGACGCGCGCAGGGCCCGTACCGCCAGACCGTGGGCCAGGAGCTGGTGGTGGGCGGCCGGGAGCGCGTCGAACATCAGCTGCTTGCCGGGGGCGTGGGCGCCGAGCGCATGCCCGAAGAGGGTGTGTTCGGCGGGCTCGTTGATCGTGACCCACTTCTGCACGCGGTCGCCGAGACGGTCGGCCACGAGCGACACGTACTCCGCGAAGTGCGACGCCGTGTCCCGCTCCAGCCAGTCGAGCGACACCGGCAGGTCCCAGTGGAAGAGGGTCGGGACCGGGCGGACGCCCGCCGCGCACAGCTCGTCGACCAGACGGTCGTAGAAGTCCAGGCCCCCCGCCGCACGCACCCGCGGCCAGGAGATCGAGAAGCGGTACGCGTCCACGCCCAGGCCGGCCAGCAGGGCCACGTCCTCGCGGTAGCGGTGGTAGTGGTCGCAGGCCACCGCCGCCGTGGAGCCGTCCTTCACCTTTCCCGGCTCGGCCGAGAAGGTGTCCCAGACGGACGGCTCGCGCGCGTCCACCGCTCCCTCGATCTGATGGGCCGAGGTCGAGACGCCCCACAGGAAGCCGTCGGGGAACGCCGGGAACTGGGGTATCGGGTTCGTCGCCATGCGCCGGATCATCCGTACTCGCGGGTAAGGAAGTCAACGGACAGGCGTGAACAACGAGTTACGCGCCCTCCTCAAAGAAGACTCACGCGCCCTCCCCGAAGACGACCTACGCGCCTTCCTTGAGCACCTTCGAGATCAGCTTCCGCTGCTCCTCCGTCAGCCGGGGGTCCGAGCAGTACACGGTCTTCCCGTCCACGGTGATCTGGTAGCTGAAGCCGTCCGGCACCCCGACCGGCGGCGTACCCCGACCGGCGGCCACCGCCTTCTCGGCCAGGGCGTGCCATTCGTGGGCATCGGTCCGGCCCGAGGTGTTCACCTCGGCGTGCCGCTCGATGCCCGCGAAACCGCCCGTGCGCCTCACCTGAATACGCATGGGTCCCTGTCTAGTACGGAGTCAGAGAATGCGCACCCCGACCTGCTCCCACGCCTTCTCCACGGCCTGGAGTTCCTCACCGCCGTCGCCGAAGCGCTCCCGCGCGGCCTTCACCGTGAGCTTCGCGAAGTCGCCGAAGAACGCGCGCTCCGACAGCTCGCCGCCGGACAGTGCGTCGTACCAGATCCGGCCCGCCTTCTCCCAGGCGTGGCCGCCGAGTGCGGTGGCGGCCAGGTAGAACGCGTGGTTGGGGATGCCGGAGTTGATGTGGACGCCGCCGTTGTCGCGGCCGGTGCGGACGTAGTCGTCCATGGTCGCGGGCTGCGGGTCCTTGCCAAGGACGTCGTCGTCGTACGCGCTGCCCGGTTCCTTCATGGAGCGCAGGGCCTTGCCGGTGACGCTCGGGGCGAGCAGGCCCGCGCCGATCAGCCAGTCGGCCTCGGCGGCGGTCTGGCCGAGCGTGTACTGCTTGATGAGTGAGCCGAAGACGTCGGACATCGACTCGTTGAGGGCGCCCGGCTGGCCGAAGTAGGTGAGGTTCGCGGTGTACTGCGTGACGCCGTGTGCCAGTTCGTGGCCGATGACGTCGATCGGGATGGTGAAGTCGAGGAAGATCTCGCCGTCGCCGTCGCCGAACACCATCTGCTCGCCGTTCCAGAAGGCGTTGCCGTAGTTCTCGTCGTAGTGGACGGTGGCGTCCAGGGGCAGGCCGTCGCCGTCGATCGAGTGGCGGCCGTAGGCCTGGAGGAAGAGCTCGAAGGTGGCGCCGAGGCCGGAGTAGGCGCGGTTGACCGTGGCGTCCCGGCCGGGCTCCGAGCCCTCCGCGCGCACCTTGGTGCCGGGCAGGTCGGTCTTGTGCTCGGCGTCGTAGATGGTGCGCAGCGGCTGGTCCGACGGTGCCTTCGCCGTCGGGGCGGCCGCGAGACGGAACTCGGTGGTCACGCGGCGCCTGGCGCGCAGTTCGCTGTCGCGCATCAGGGTGCGCTGGGCGGGACCGGACAGTGCGGGGTCGTCGTTCCGGGCCAGCTTGTCGAGGACATGCGGCGGTACGACAGTGCAGAAGACGGGCTCGAAGCCCCCGTTCGTCGTCATGCCCGGCACCCTTGCACTGAGTTATCTCACTGTCACTACTCGCAACCTTGATTGGTGAAATGTGGGGACAGGGAGCCTCACTCTCCGTGGCCGAGTGGTATGGCGCACTTTTTGTCCCATTGATCCCCGGGGTCCCGCATACTGATACAGGCCCGCGCAACAGGCGTGGCTCGGCTAGGCTACGGAGCATCATGCGATTCGGGCTGCTTCTCCTTAGCTGCCGCGGCGAGGGCCTGTAACCGAGGCCGACCCCCTCCCCGCGGAGTTTTGGCGTTGCGCCGTCGGCCGTCCTTCAGGACCCGCCTTCGAGGAGCCCCCGCATCATGGCGAACCGCCAGCAGCCCAGTTCCATGCCGATCCACAAGTACGGCCAGTACGAGCAGGTCGACATCCCGGACCGCACCTGGCCGGACAACCGGATCACCGTCGCCCCCCGCTGGCTCTCCACCGACCTGCGCGACGGCAACCAGGCCCTGATCGACCCGATGTCGCCCGAGCGCAAGCGCCGGATGTTCGACCAGCTGGTCAAGATGGGCTACAAGGAGATCGAGGTCGGCTTCCCGGCCTCCGGCCAGACCGACTTCGACTTCGTGCGCTCCATCGTCGAGGAGCCCGGCGCCATCCCCGACGACGTCACCATCTCCGTACTGACCCAGGCCCGCGAGGACCTGATCGAGCGGACCGTGGAGTCGCTGAAGGGCGCCAAGCGCGCCACCGTGCACCTGTACAACGCGACCGCGCCGGTCTTCCGCCGGGTGGTCTTCCGTGGCTCCAAGGACCAGATCAAGCAGATCGCCGTGGACGGCACGCGGCTGGTGATGGAGTACGCGGAGAAACTGCTGGGCCCGGAGACGGAGTTCGGCTACCAGTACAGCCCCGAGATCTTCACCGACACCGAGCTGGACTTCGCGCTGGAGGTCTGCGAGGCGGTGATGGACGTCTACCAGCCCGGCCCGGGCCGCGAGATCATCCTCAACCTGCCCGCCACCGTGGAGCGTTCGACCCCGTCGACCCACGCGGACCGCTTCGAGTGGATGAGCCGCAACCTCTCCCGCCGCGAGTACGTCTGCGTCTCCGTCCACCCGCACAACGACCGCGGTACGGCCGTCGCCGCCGCCGAGCTGGCGCTGATGGCCGGCGCCGACCGCGTCGAGGGCTGTCTGTTCGGGCAGGGCGAGCGCACCGGCAACGTCGACCTGGTCACCCTGGGCATGAACCTGTTCTCCCAGGGCGTCGACCCGCAGATCGACTTCTCCGACATCGACGAGATCCGTCGCACGTGGGAGTACTGCAACCAGATGGAGGTCCACCCGCGCCACCCGTACGTGGGCGACCTGGTCTACACGTCCTTCTCCGGCTCCCACCAGGACGCCATCAAGAAGGGCTTCGACGCCATGGAGGCCGACGCGGCCGCCAAGGGCGTCACCGTCGACGACATCGAGTGGGCGGTGCCGTACCTGCCGATCGACCCGAAGGACGTCGGCCGCTCCTACGAGGCGGTCATCCGGGTCAACTCGCAGTCCGGCAAGGGCGGAATCGCGTACGTCCTGAAGAACGACCACAAGCTGGACCTGCCCCGCCGGATGCAGATCGAGTTCTCGAAGATCATCCAGGCCAAGACGGACGCCGAGGGCGGCGAGGTCACCGGCGGCGCCATCTGGTCGACCTTCCAGGACGAGTACCTGCCCAACCCCGAGAACCCGTGGGGCCGTATTCAGGTCAAGAACGGCCAGTCGACGACGGACACGGACGGCATCGACACGCTGACCGTCGAGGCCGAGGTGGACGGTGTCGAGACCACCCTGGTGGGCACCGGCAACGGTCCGATCTCCGCGTTCTTCCACGCGCTGCAGGGCATCGGCATCGACGCCCGGCTGCTCGACTACTCGGAGCACACGATGAGCGAGGGCGCGTCCGCGCAGGCCGCCTCCTACATCGAGTGCGCGATCGACGACAAGGTCCTGTGGGGCATCGGCATCGATGCGAACACGACACGCGCCTCGCTGAAGGCGGTCGTCTCGGCCGTCAACCGCGCGGGTCGCTCCGCTGGGTAGGGCCGCGACAGGCAGTGCCGCGATGGGTTGTCGGTTTTCTGCGGCGCCGTTGGGGCTGGTCGCGCCCGCGCGACCAGCCGCATGTTCAATGCAAGCCCCGCGCCCCTCAAAAACGCTGCCGCGCCCGGCGTTTTGAGGCCCCGCCTGCCGTATATCGGCGGGCGGGGTCCGTCGTTTTCCGGCCATTGACCTGTGCAGGTCACGGAAAGGTCTCGTCAGGGGTGGTGACTCGGCCTCCTCAATGTGGCTAACATCACGCAAGCGCGGCGATGTTGCCGATGGTGGCACCTCCCGCGCCCTTAAGGCTGTGGGGGCGTTACGGAGGTGCGACGTGCTGCCAGGACGGGGACGAAACGGCCATGCCGCCAGGCCTGCGCGCCTCCTGGGCACCCGTACCGCGTGGACACCCGTCGGGGACGGGGAGTTCTTCTGCCCCGGCTGCGGAGGCGACCGCAACTTCCAGCGGCTGACCGGCCGTCGCCGCTTCACCCTCCTCGGTGTGCCCGTGCTGCCGCGCGGCGAGACCGGTCCCGTCGTGGAGTGCGCGGCCTGCCGCCGCCACTTCGGCACGGACATCCTCGACCACCCGACGACCACCCGCTTCTCCGCGATGCTCAGGGACGCCGTCCACACGGTCGCCCTCGCGGTGCTGTCGGCGGGCGGCACCTGTTCCCGTACGTCCCTGGAGACCGCCGCGGCCACCGTCCGCGCCGCCGGCTACGACGACTGCACGGAGGAGCAGCTGAACGCCCTGGTCGAGGCGCTGGCCGCGGACACCGGGCGGGTCCACGGCCGCCCCTGCGGAGCCGGTCTGGCCATAGAGCTGCACGAGGCGCTGGACCCGCTGGCCCCGCACCTCGCCCCGGCCGGCCGCGAATCGATCCTCCTGCAGGGCGCCCGGATCGCCCTCGCCGACGGCCCGTACACCCCGGGCGAGCGCGAGGTCCTCGCCACCGTGGGCGCCGCCCTCACCTTCTGCGCGGACGACGTGACCCGGCTGCTGGTGTCGGCGCGGACGCCGTCCTGATACTCCCCATACTCCCCCGGGAGTAGTTCGGCCCGCCCGTCACCCCGGGCAGTACCGCGCAACTCGCCCTCCCGTCCGACGTATCACCCCCTCCCCACCGGAAGTCTGGAAGCGACCCAGACACACCGACCGGAGGGAGGCCCGTCCATGGGGGCCGCAAGGACACCTACACGGCGACGGCGCGCAGTGCCCTGGGCGGTGCTCGGCCTGTGGCTGGCCGCGCTCGTGCTCGTCGGACCGCTCGCCGGGAAGTTCAGCGACGTCCAGCAGAACCGGGCGGTCGACTACCTGCCCGACAGCGCGGACTCCACCCAAGTGGCCCGGGTCCAGGACGAGTTGCCGGGCGGCGAGGCGACCGACCTGGTGCTCGTGTACCACCGGGACGGCGGGCTCACCGCCGCCGACCGGCAGACCGCGGCCGACCAGGTCACCGAGGTCGGTGGCGCCTACGACCTCTCCGGCACCCCGCAGGGCATCCCGTCCGAGGACGGCTCCACGCTCATGTACCCGGTGTCCAGCAACCAGCCGGGCCAGGACGAGGAGGCCCGCAACGCCTTCGTGGACGGCGTGCGCGACATCGCCGAGAGCGGCGCGGGGCTCAGCGTCGAGGTCGGCGGCCCGGGCGCACTCAACACCGACATGAGCAAGGTCTTCGAGACCATCGACGGCACCCTGCTGCTGGCCACGCTCGCCGTGGTCACCGTGCTGCTGATCCTCATCTACCGCAGCCCGTTCCTGTGGCTGGTCCCGCTCGCCGTCGCGGGCGTCGCCGCCGCCATGGCGATGGCCGCCGCATACGGCCTGCACGAACTGTTCGACGTCACCATCACCGGCCAGAGCGGCGGCGTGATGACCATCCTGGTCCTCGGCGCCGGCACCGACTACGCGCTCCTCCTGATCGCCCGCTACCGCGAGGAGCTACGACGCCACGAGCGGCCGTACGACGCCATGCGCACCGCCCTGCGCGGCTGCGGACCGGCCATCCTCGCCTCCTCCGGGACCGTCGCGGCCGGCCTGCTGTGCCTCCTCGCCGCCGACCTGAACAGCAGCAGCGGCATGGGGCCGGTCGGCATGGTCGGCGTGCTCGCCGCGCTGGTCGCCATGACCACGCTGCTGCCCGCGATCCTGGTCCTGCTCGGGCGCCGGGTCTTCTGGCCGCTGATCCCCGCCTTCGGCAGCACGCCCAAGGCCCGGCGCTCCCTGTTCGGCGCCATGGGCACCTCGGCCACCCGCAGGCCGGCCGCCGTGCTCGCGGGCGGTGCCGTCCTCCTCGGCGCGCTCGCCCTCGGCGCCTTCAACCTGCCCGGGAGCCTCAAGCAGGAGGACTCCTTCACCGAGGCGCCCGAGTCGATCGCCGCGATGCAGACGCTGGCCCGGGAGTACCCCGAGCGCAGCAGCCAGCCGGTCACCGTCATCGCCCCCACCGACCAGGCGGGCGCCGTCCTGGCCGAGGCCCGCGCGACCGACGGGGTCGCCGAGGCGGCCGCCGGGCGCAGCGGCGACAGCTGGACCGAGATCGCCGTCTTCACCACCGCGGCCCCCGAGTCGGCGGGCGAGACGAAGACCATCGAGGCGCTGCGCGACAGCCTCGACGGCTCCTACGGCGCCTACGTCGGCGGGCCCAGCGCCCAGCAGATCGACCTGGCCGACAGCCAGTCCCGGGACCGCATGGTGGTCGTGCCGCTGGTGCTCGCCGCCGTGTTCCTGATCCTCGTGTTCCTGCTGCGCAGCCTCGTCGCGCCGCTGATGCTGCTGGTCGCCGTGGTCGCGGTGTGGGGCGCTGCGCTCGGCATCGGCGGCCTGGTCTTCGGACCGGTGCTCGACTTCGGGGGCACCGACCCCGGACTCGGACTGCTGTCCTTCGTCTTCCTGGTGGCACTGGGCGTCGACTACGGCATCTTCCTGATGCACCGGATGCGCGAGGAGTCCGTGAACGGCGCCGAACCGCAGACCGCGGCGCTCACCGCCCTGCGCACCACCGGCGGGGTCATCGCCTCCGCGGGCGTCGTGCTCGCCGCGACGTTCGCCGTGCTCACCACGCTGCCTCTGGTGGGGATGGTCGAGCTCGGGTTCGTCATCGCGGTCGGGGTGCTCCTCGACACCTTCCTCGTCCGGACGTACCTGGTGACCACGGCGAGCGTGCTGCTCGGCCGGAAGGTGTGGTGGCCCGGGAAGCTGTCGCGGATCCCGGAACCGGAGCCACTGGAACGCCAGCCGGAGCCGGTGTGAGCCGTTCGCACACCGTCGGGGCGTCCCTCCTCTCCCGGAGGGGCGCCCTCGTGGCGGAGGATGGGTCCGTGCAGGAGATCAGTCGGCCCCGTATCGGCGAGCGAGTTCTCGCCGCGATCGGCCGCGACCCCCAAAACGCCCCGCACGGCCCCCGCAACGACGCGCTGCTGGCGCTCGCGCTCGTCGTGGCAGGCGTCTGCATCGGGCTGTTCACCGACGACGGCCGCCGCCCGGACCCACTCGGCTGGACGCTGCTGCTCGCCGCCCATGTGCCGATCGTGTGGCGGCGGCGCAGCCCGATGCTGGTGCTCGCCCTGGTAGTGGCGCTGATCGTGCCGTACCACGCCCTCGACAACAACCACAGCGCGCCGACCCCCGTGGCGTACGTCGCGCTCTACACGGTCGCGGTCACCGGGCGCCCCCTGCGCACGATCCTGACCGGCGCCGCCGTAGTCCTCGTCTCGCTGAGCGTGATGCTGACCGTCGATCCCAAGGAGGCCGTCGAGCTGCTGCGGATCTCCGGCTGGATCATCGCCGTGCTCTTCATCGGCATCGACGTCCGCTTCTACCGCCAGTACATCGCCGCCATCGTCGAACGCGCCGAGCGCGCCGAACGCACCCGCGAGGAGGAGGCCCGCCGCCGGGTCGCCGAGGAGCGCCTGCGCATCGCCCGTGACCTGCACGACCTGCTCGCGCACAGCATCACCCTCATCGGCGTCCAGACCTCCGTCGCCGCGCACGTCCTGGCCGCCGACCCCGAGCGCCTCGACCGGGAGACGGTTGCCAAGGCCCTCGACGACATCTCCGAGACCTGCCGGAGCGCGCGCGGGGAACTCCGTACGACGCTGGAGGTGCTGCGGGCCTCCGAACACGGCGACGCGCGCGGCCCGCTGCCCGGCCTCGACGGCGTGCCCGACCTGGTGGAGGCGGCACGGCTCGCGGGCGCCCGCGTCGAGCCCGACGTCCGGGTGCGGCAGGCGCCGCCGGCTGTCGGCGCCGCCGTGTACCGGATCGTGCAGGAGGCGCTGACCAACGCGGTACGGCACGCCGGGCCCGGACCCGCCGTACGCGTCGAGATGTACGAGGCGGAGGGCGCCCTGCACCTGTCGGTGACCGACGACGGCACCGGGCCCACGCCGGGCGGCACGCCGGGGTACGGGCTGGTCGGAATGCGGGAGCGGGCCCGCAGCGTCGGTGGCACACTCGACGCCGGGCCGCGGGGGCGGGGCGGCTTCGAGGTGAGCGCGGTACTGCCGCTCGCCGCCGCGCCCGTGATGCCTGTAGGGGGAACCGGATGACCATCCGCGTACTGCTCGCCGACGACCAGACGCTCGTACGGGAGGCCTTCTCGATGCTCGTCGAGTCGGCTCGGGACATGGAGGTGGTCGGACAGGCGGGCACCGGGCGGGAGGCCGTGGAACTCGCGCGCGGCGCGCGGGCCGACCTTGTGGTGATGGACGTCCGGATGCCCGACCTCGACGGCATCGAGGCGACCCGGCTGATCGCCGCGGACGAGGATCTCGCGGGGGTGAAGGTGCTGGTCCTCACCACCTACGACACGGACGAGAACATCGTCGAGGCGCTGCGGGCGGGGGCGTCCGGGTTTCTGGTGAAGGACACGCGGCCGGCCGATCTCCTCGACGCGATCCGTACGGTGGCGGCGGGGGAGGCGCTGCTGTCACCGGGGCCGACGGCTCGGCTGATCGAGCGGTTCCTGCGCAGTCCGTCGGTGTCGGTGTCGGGGTCCGTGACGGGGGGTGGGCCCGAATGTCTGTCGGAACGGGAGCGTGAGGTGCTGGTGTTGGTCGCGCGTGGCCTCAACAACACGGAGATCGCGGAGGCGTTGGGACTGAGCCCGCTGACGGCGAAGACCCACGTCAGCCGCATCATGGGCAAGCTGGGAGCGCGGGACCGGGCCCAACTGGTCATCGTGGGGTACGAGTCGGGGATGGTGACGCCGGGGGGCGGCGGGTGACGGGTCCGACGAGTGCGCACGTCCCTGGGGGCTCCGCCCCCCGACCCCCGGCCTATGCCCGCCTTCCCGGAGGGGGCGCGGGTGACGGGTGTGTGGGGGTGCGCGTTCCTGGGGGCTCCGCCCCCAGACCCCCGGCCTTTGCCCACCCACCACCCGACTCGGTGGGTCGAGAGGTGGAGGTCGAGGGCTGCCTGTCGTCCGACCGAGTCGGCGGGTCAAGGGGCACTTCTCGCCCGACCGAGTCGGCAGGTAGAGGGTCACTTCTTGGCTGGCCGAGTCGGGTGGTGGGTGGGCGAGGCCGGGGGTTCAGGGGGCGGAGCCCCCTGGGACGGGGTTGAAGGGGCGGCGCCCCTGGGGGATGGGACGGGTAGGGGCGGCGGGGGCGAGAGGCCTCTCGCAGTAGCCGCCGGCTCCGGGGCGTGGTCGTTACGGGAGGGTCTTCTGGTAGGACTTGTCCTTGTCGGAGTCGTAGATGAGCTTGCCGCCGGCGTCGTAGCCCTTGATGTGGGGTGCGACGGTGACCTGCTTGTTCAGGACGCCGGACGCGACGAACCAGCCGTCGTCGAGCGTGGCCTCGCTCGTGGCGCCGCCGTAGGAGACGGTCACCTTCGCCACCGAAGGAACCACCGTGCCGATGAACCCCCACCGGAACGGCAACTTCCAGTTCCCCTTGTCGAGGAACGACTGCTGGTACAGCTTGCCGCCGTTGATGTCGGCCAGCACGGGCGGGGAATCCGGCAACCGGTCACTGCCGCCGCTGGTGTTGAGCCCCGAGGCCTCGCCGTCCTTGATGTTGCAGATCAGCCGGGTCTCCTGCGGCTTCTCCTTCACGGCGACGACGTAGATGCCGTCACCGGGCGCGTTGAGATCGCCGGTGCTGTTCATCGCCAGGATGATCCGGTAGCTGTCGGCCGTCCCCAGGTTCAGGTCCAGCCCGCCGCCGTGCTCCGTTCGGTCCCGGTCGTAGGCGAGGCACTTCTCCAGCCCGTCCGCGGCCTGCGCGAGCGTGATCCCGTCGAGCAGCTGCCCCGGCGTGGCCGGCCCGGCGGGCCCGGACGGCGTCGGCGAGGGAGAGGGCGTCGGCGTCGACGCCCGCGAGGCGCTGACCGACGACTGCGGCGACGCCGTGACCGACCCCCCGCCCGAACCCCCCACCGCGTACGCCCCCACCGGCACCGCGGCCAGCGTCACCAGCACCGCCCCGGCCACCGCCACCCGGCGCCGCCGCTCCACCACGCCCCGGCGCCGGATCGCGGGGTACGGCGCGGCCGAGGGCCGGATCGTGTAGGCGTCCTCGGCGAGCAACTCACGCAGCTGCTCCTCGAAGCCCCCCTCGGCTTCCGTTCCCTCACCCTGACCCTGACCCTGACCCTGACCCTGACCCTGACCCTGACCCTGACCCTGAGCTTGTTCCTCGCTCACCTGGTTCCTCCCTGCCCGGCGGACGACGTGCCGGCGGATGACGTGCGACTCTGCTCGGGCCGGTCCATGACCTGAGCGAGCCCCGGATATGTACGCAACTGCGCCAGCCCCTTGGACGCCTGGCTCTTGACCGTGCCGGGGGAGCAGCCGAGCATTTCGGCGACCTCCGCCTCGGACAGGTCCTCCCAGTACCGCATGACGATCACCGCCCGCTGCTTCGGCGGCAGCCCGGCCAGCGCGCCGAGCAGCACACCGCGCTCGTCGACCCGTGACACGGCCTCGTCGCGCCCCGCCGTCTCCGGCGGCGCCGCGGTCAGCGACTCCCTGACGCGCCGCTTGCGGAACCGGTCGCTGTTGCAGCTGACCAGCATCCGGCGGACGTACGCCTCCGGGCTGTCACTGCGCGACACGCGCCGCCAGGAGCGGTACGCCTTCGCCAGCGCCGTCTGCGTCAGGTCCTCGGCGTGGTGCACGTCGCCGGTGAGCAGATAGGCGGTCCGTACCAGCCGGGACCACCGGGCTCTGACGAATTCCTGGAACTGGGCCTCTTGTTCGGCCTGCATCAAGCACCCTCCCTCGCCCTCCAGACCACCGTTCCGCCGGATTCGGTTGCCCGGGATCCGATGCCGGGTTGGAATGGGCTCGTGGTGAGTATGGAGCGGTGGGACGAGCGGGACACCGGGGTGCTGCGGCTGCCTTCCGGGCGGCTGGTGCGGGGCCGGGGCCTGCGGCACCCCCTGGAACCGGGGGCGCCGAGCCCGTCGTACGGCATCTATCTGCTCGGCCGGCAGCCGCCCGCCGTGGAGTGGGAGTCCCGCTGGCTGCGCTGGCCCGACTTCCGGCTGCCCGCCGACCACGCGGTGGCCCGCGCGGTCCTCACCGAGGCCTGGGAGCGGGCCGCCGGCGAGCGCGTGGAGCTGGCCTGCGGCGGCGGTCGCGGCCGTACGGGCACGGCGTTGGCGTGTCTCGCGGTGCTGGACGGCGTGCCGGCCGGGGAGGCCGTCGCGTACGTCCGCCGCCACTACGACCGGCACGCGGTGGAGACGCCGTGGCAGCGGCGGTACGTACGGCGGTTCGGGGCGGCGGCGGGTTCAGGGGCGGCGGGCGCGGAAGCGTAGGCCGCCGCTCTGCGGGTGCGTGTCGACGGACACGTCCGTGAAGCCGGCTTCCTTGAGGCGGGCGGGCAGACCCGCCGGGTCGAGGGTGTTCATCGTGTCCCGGAAGTGGAGGATGCGGAAGCGCAGGCCCGGCTGGCTGTCGCTGCCGGCGAAGGTGCCGCCTGGGCGCAGGACGCGGAACGCCTCGGCGAAGATGCGGTCCTGGTGGGCGGCCGTGGGCACGTGGTGGAGCATCGTGAAGCAGACGACGGAGTCGAAGGACGCCCCCGGCAGGGGGAGTTCGGCGCCGTCCGCGAGGAGGATGCGGGCGCGGTCGCCCCACTTGTCCTGGAGCAGCCGGACCGTGTCCGCGTCGATCTCGGCGGCCGTCAGACGGGGCACCAGGTCGGCGAGGACACGGAGGTTGGCGCCGTAGCCCGGGCCGATCTCCAGTACGTCCGCGCCGAGGTCCACGTGTTCCAGCGCCCAGGGGAGTATGAGGTCCTTGGTCTTCTGCGCCCAGTTCTCGGAGCTGCAGATCCTGCGGTGGGCTCGGTTCATCGGCATGCCATCGACGCTAGGCGGGGCGTACGGCCGTCCGCCACGCGCTAGTGTGCCGTCCCATGTCGCCGAACGGACAGTCGAACGGACAGCCGAACGGACAGTACCGCCCGTACGGCGCCGCCGGTTCGGGCATCTTCGTCGGTCACTTCAGCATGCCGCGCGGCAGCGCCTTCACCACGCACTGGCATGACTTCCATCAACTCGCCTGGTCGGCCAAGGGGTTGCTGCGGGTGCGCAGCGAGCAGGGGGTGTGGCTGCTGCCGCCGTCGCTGGCCCTGTGGATCCCGGCGAGGGTCGTGCACGCCACGGAGTCGGCGGGGGACGCTGTCATGCGCAGTGCGTACGTCGATCCGGAGTGCTGCCCGCACATCGACTGGCGCGAGCCGACCGTGGTGGCGGTGACTCCCTTGCTGCGGGCGCTCATCGACCACCTGATCAGCCCGGGTCTGGCCCCGGACGCCCGGTCACGCGCCGAGGCTGTCCTCCTCGACGAGCTGCGTCCGGTGCCGGTCACCAGCGTTTCCGCGCCCCTGCCCCGCGACCCGCGCGCCCGCACGGTGGCCGAGGCGCTGCGGGCCGACCCCGCGGACGGCCGGAGCCTCGCCGACTGGGGAGGCCAAGTCGGTGCCAGCGCACGGACCTTGGCCCGGCTCTTCGTCGCGGAGACGGGCCTTTCCTTCGGGCAGTGGCGGGAGCGGGCGCGGATGCAGTCGGCGATGCCGTACCTCGCGGCGGGCCTGCCGATCGAGTCGGTGGCCCACCGCGTCGGCTATGCGACGGCCAGCTCCTTCACCGCCGCGTTCCACCGGCTGGTCGGGGTGACCCCGAGGCAGTACTTCCCGGTCAGCTGAGGGCTTCGGCGAGCAGCGCCGCCGTGTCCGCGACCAAGGCGTCGTCCCAGGCCGCGTCCCGGGCGGGCTTGGTCGACAGGACGGACAGGACGACGGGGGCGCCGGTGTCGGTCCAGGCGATGCCCACGTTGTTGGTGGTGCCGTAGGAGCCGGAGCCCGTCTTGTCGGCGATCGTCCAGGTCGTCGGGAGGCCCGCGCGAAAGCGCTTGCCGCTGGTCGTGTTGTTCAGCAGCCAGTGCGCGAGCAGGGCGCGGTCCCGGCGGTCCAGTGCCTCGCCGAGGGCCAGTCGGCCGTAGGTGCGGCCGATGGCGTACGGGCTCGTCGTGTCCGTGATCCGCCATGGCTCGGCCGAGTTGAGATCCGTCTCCCAGCGGTCGAGGCGCGTCACCGGGTCGCCGAGGGAGCGGGCGAAGCGGGTGATCGCGGTGGGGCCGCCGAGTTCGCGCAGGAGGAGGTTGCCCGCGCCGTTGTCGCTGTAGGTGATGGCCACCTCGGCGAGTTCGGCGACGGTCATGCCCTCGGCCAGGTGCTCCCTGGTCTTGTCGGAACCCGTCGCCGGCAGGTCGGCCTCCGTGTAGTGGATACGGCGGGCCAGGAACTCGCCGTTCCGGTCCAGGTCGCGCAGGACGGCCGCGGACGCGAGCGTCTTGAACAGGGAGCACATCGGGAACAGCTCGTCGGCGCGGTGGCGGACGGACCGCTTGGTGGCGAGGTTGTGGGCGAACACGCCCAGCCGGGCGCCGTGCCGCTCCTCCAGGCGGCGGAGGCGGGCGGTGACGCCCGGGTCGCCGGTGGCGTGCGCGGGAACGCTGGTGAGCAGCGTGGCCGCGGTGGCGGTGCCGGCCGCGAGGAGTGTGCGTCGGGTCATCGGGGAGGTGGCGGAGCCTAAGATCTTTTTCTCCTTCGTTCGATGTGCGTCGACGATCTCTTCAGTGACCGACGCCGGATCTCATCCCTTGGTTGCGGGGTCGTAGACCATCGGAGGACGGCGGTGCGCGCTCGCGCTCGGCACAGTGACGGCATGGAGAAGACGAAGGGGATCAACCGAGCACAGTTCCTGGCCGGTGCGGCGGCCCTGGGAGTCGCGGCGGCGACACTGCCCGCACGCCCGGCCGTGGCGACCGCACGGGAGGCCGCGCCGACCGGACGCGGGCTGAGGCACCACGGCATCGTGTACACCGTCGGGGCCGGCGAGACCCCCGGCACGGCCTTCAGCACCGCCCGCATGCGTGCCGACGTCCGCGCGATCCGCGAGGACCTGCACGCCGACACCCTCGATGTCACCGGCGACGGCGTCGAACGCCTCACCGCCACCGCCGCCGAAGCCGCCGAGCGCGGACTGCACGTGTGGCTCCAGCCGACCCTCGGGGACGTCCCGGAGGGGGACATCCTCGAACACCTCGCGGAGACCGGACGGTTCGCGGAGCGGCTGCGGCGGCAGGGCGCGAGCGTGGACCTCAGTGTGGGCTGCGAGTTCTGGCTGTTCGTGCCCGGGATCGTGCCGGGGGAGAACGTCCTGGAGCGCATCGAGAACCTGCAGAACGGCACGGTCGACTGGGAGCAGATGCAGCGGCGCCTGGACCGCTTCACCGCGAAGGCGGCGAAGGTGGGCCGCTCGGTCTTCCGCGGCCGGCTGAGCTACGCCGCCGGCCAGGACGACCAGGTCGACTGGAACCTCTTCGACGTCGTCGGCATCGACTACTACTCGTACTTCCGCGACCGGAGCGCCTACGTAACGGAGCTGAAGAAGTATCTCCGGTGGGGCAAGCCCCTCGCGATCACGGAGTTCGGCACGTGCACGTACGTCGGTGCTCCCGAGGCCGGCGGCATGGGCTGGTCCATCGTCGACTACGAGAAGGACCCGCCGGAGATCAAGGGCGACCTGGTACGCAGCGAGCGCGTCCAGGCCGCCTATCTCACCGATCTGCTCGACGTCTTCGAGTCCATGGGCCTGTACGCGGCGATGGCTTTCGAGTTCGTCACCGCCGACGCCCCGCACCGCCCCGACGACCCGCGCTACGACCTCGACCTGGCGAGCTACAGCATCACCAAATCCATCAAGGACCGTCCGGGCGACCCGAGTTCGGGTTGGCACTGGGAGCCGAAGGAGGCGTTCCACGCCCTGGCCCGACGCTATGCCGGGGCGTGCCGCTCCCGTCAGTCGCGGTAGACGTCAGTCGCGGTAGACGTCAGCCGCGGTAGACGTCAGTCGCAGTAGACGTCCGCGTCGGGCCGCTCACCCGTGGCGAGGAAGCGGGACACCGTCTCGTCCCCGCAGGCGTTGCCGTGGGCGAGGTAGGCGTCGTGGCCGGTGGAGTTCACGGTGACCATGACGGCACGGTCGCCGAGGGCGCGGCGGAGCTTGAGGGCGCCGGCGAGCGGGGTGGCGACGTCCCGTTCGTTCTGCACGAGCAGGATGTTGGACGGCCCGCGGTCGGTGATCCGTACCGGCGCCTGCTTCGGCGGGGTCGGCCAGGCGGCGCACACCATCGCGTTGCGCGGCATGCCCGCGGTCAGCGGGTACGTGACCCGGCTCTCGTCGACGCCCTTCTGGTACTCGGCGGCCGACGCGGGCCACGCGACGTCGTTGCACAGGGTCGCGGCGCCGACCGCGGCGACGTTCTGCAGGACCTGCTCCGGCGGGGCGGCCGGCGCGGGCGGCACGGTGCCGGCCCGGGCGGCCAGGATCAGCTTGGCCAGGGCGGGGAAGCGGCTGGGCGAGTACAAGGTGTCCAGCAGCGTCTGGCGCAGCACGTTGCCGTTGAGCTCCTCGGGGTTGGCACCGGGCCACGGGATGGGCTTCCGGTCGAGCCGCGCGGCCAGCTTCAGGAACAGCGGCCGCACCTCGGCCGCCGTCCCGGCCAGCCGGTCCGGGTTGTCCGGCGCCGACGCCCACTTCGCGAACTCGGGGAAGACGTCCTCGACGCCCTGCTCGTGCCCGGCGAGCCAGGCGCGGGAGACGCGGGTGGGATCGGGGTCGTCGTTGCTGTCCAGCACGATCCGGTCGGTGCGCTGCGAGAACAACTGGCTGTAGACCGAGCCGACGTACGTCCCGTACGACACTCCCCACGCGGAGATCTTCCGCTCTCCGAGCGCCGCCCGGATGCGGTCGAGGTCGCGGGCCTCGGCGACCGTGTCGATGTGCCGCATCAACTCGCCGCCGTTACGGGCGCAGGCGTCCGCCAGACGCTGCGCGGTGACCATGTTCTCGGCGACGGAACCGTCCGCGGCGGGCCACGGCCGCAGCTTCGAGAGGGCGAGGTCGGCGTGCTCGAGCCCGCAGTCGACGGAGGTGGAGGGGGCGACCCCGCGCGGGGCGAAGCCGATCAGGTCGTAGGTGTCGCGCACGTCCTGGGGCAGTTTCTGCCCCTTGCCGGACGGGTCGTTGAGACTGGATCCGCCCGGCCCGCCCGGGATCAGCATCAGCGCGCCGCGCCGGGTGCCGGGGTCCTCCGCGGGGATGCGCGAGACGGCGACGCCGATCTTCCTGCCGCCCGGGCGGGTGTGGTCCATCGGCACTTCGAGGGTGGCGCACTGTTGGCGGGGGTCGAGGCCGGTGCCCGTGCACTTGGTCCACCGGAGAGAGGGAGTGGCGGCGGAGGCGGCGGCGGAGGCGGAGGCGGACGTGGTGAGGGGGGCGGTGAGTCCGAGGAGGACGGCGGAGGTGGCGATCAGGGCGGCGTTTCTCTTGATCTGCGTCATGCGAACGAGCCTCGCGGAACCTGACGGTCGGCCACATCCGGGTAGCTCCCGTGTTCAGGGCGGGGTTACCCCCACAGCGGCGTGCAGCAGTTCCAGAGTCACGTCCTTCAGGTGCGGGCTGCCGGCGCTGAGCAGGGCATCGAGCACGGAGGAACGGACCAACTCCGGCTGCGATTTCGGTCGCGTTCGCCAGTCCCGTCTCCGGATGCAGCGGCGCCTTCGCTGATCGCTGGCGGGGACGGGGACGGTCGAGCATGTCCCCGATCCAGGCGGCAACCGTGTCCGCACCGGC
>NZ_JBWLKM010000057.1:0-60026 GCF_059026085.1 Streptomyces sp. a15
GGGCTTTCGGCCGGTGCGGCGAGAGTGCGTGCCGGGCGCCGTGGGTGCTGTGCGGGACTTTCGAAACACCCCCTAGGGGGCGGCCAGCCCGGCCGCCTCCTCCGCGCACCCCCAGGCCACGGTCACACCCCCACCGCCGTGCCCGTAGTTGTGCACCAACACCCGTCCGCCGGGCAGGAGTTCACGTTCCAGCCGGACCGCGTCCCGGGAGGGCCTGAGCCCCACCAGGTGCCCCAGCACACGCGCCCCGGCGATCTCGGGCCGCAGCGCCGCACACCGCCGTACGATCGCCTCCGCCACCGCGGGATCGGGCTCGAGAGACCACTGGTCCTCGTCCGTGGTGCCGCCCAGCACGAGCCGGCCGGGCTGCGGGAAGAAGTACGCCTTCTCCCCTGCCGCGTCCGTGGAGACGAGCCAAGTGCGGATGCCGGGGTTCTCCACGAGAACCAGCTGCCCGCGCACGGGACGCACGGAAGCGTCCGGCACCAGCTCGCGGGCGTCCAGTCCCGTGCAGTTGACCACGACCGGCGCGTCGACCTCCGCCAGGTCGGCCACCGTACGCGTCTCGATCACCCCGCCCGCGGCGAGGAAACGCTCTCGCAGCCACGGCAGATGAGTCGACATGTCGATGAGCGGCAGCCGCGCCCACATCCCCGTCCCGGCGTACTCCTCGGCCGTCGCGGCCCGCAGCCCCGGCAGCCGCGCGCCCGCCCAGGCCACGGCCCGGTCCAGGTCCAGGTCCGCCTCGCCCAGTACCCCTTCGACCATGCGTACGCCGGTCACCTCGGGGGAGGCCGCCAGCTCCTCGTAGACGTCCAGCGAGCGCAGCGCCCAGGTACGGGCGAGCTCGGCCGGCTCGATCGCGTACGGCCACCACAGCGCCCCGGCAACCGCCGAGGTGGTCCGCTCGACCGGATCCCGCGTCCACACCCGCACCCGCCGGCCGCGCTCGGCGAGCACGAGGGCCGTCGTCAGTCCGATGACACCGCCGCCGACCACGACGACGGCGTCCTGCCGTTCGCTTTCCATCGGCGGACAGTAGCGGAATATGTCATGCCGTGCTCAGACGGCGCCCGCTCTGGGGATACTCACAGCATGTCTGCCGAGTACGCGACCTTCGGCCTGGCACCGGCGATGCGTGCCGGTGAAGTCCTCGCCAACGGTGAATACCACATCCACCGGGACTTCGTGGACTTCATCGTCGACGGACGCCCGCTCCTCTTCCAGCTCTCCGACCTCGACGCCGTCTCCCCGCTCGCCTCGGACATCCCGCCCGCGATCTTCACCGCCCAGGTCCGCAGCCTGCTCCGGGAGACGGACGCACCGCTGCCCGACGGCCGCTACGTCGTCTACGGCTGCCCCGACTGCGAGGACCTGGCCTGCGGCGCGGTCACCGCCGTGATCGACCGGGACGGCGACGACTACATCTGGCGGGACTTCGCCTGGCAGACCGACGAACACGCCGACCTGGAGCTCAACGGCTACCACGGCATCGGTCCGTTCCGCTTCCAAGGCGCTGAGTACCGTGCGGCGCTGAGCTCCCTCC
This sequence comes from Streptomyces sp. a15, assembly GCF_059026085.1. Taxonomy (NCBI): domain Bacteria; kingdom Bacillati; phylum Actinomycetota; class Actinomycetes; order Kitasatosporales; family Streptomycetaceae; genus Streptomyces; species Streptomyces sp. A15. The sequence continues at coordinate 1,547 of NZ_JBWLKM010000057.1, forward strand.
TGGACACCTCCGCCGACACCCGCCGGCGCCGCGTGCTGCTGATCGGCGCCCGCGTCGCCCTCCTCGCCAAGCTCGCCGCCGCCCTGCGCACCATCGGCATCGGCGCCGACATCACCCGTGACGCGCAGGACGTCCCCGCCGACGAACTGCGCGCCTACGGCGCCGTCGCCTTCGGCCGGGCGGTCACCGAGGAGGAACGTGCCTCCGTGCGCCGCTCCTTCGAACGCGCGGGAGTCGACGTGGCCTACGTCGACGGCCTCGCCCCGATCGTCCCCCTCCTCGTCGCCCAGATCGAACACGCCCTGGACCGCAGTCCCGTGGAACGGCGCCGCCTCACCCGCCTGGTGGCCGCGGACGGCGAGGCGGGCGTCGAGGTCACCTCCCCGTGCCGGGTCCGCCTCACCGCGTACCGCCTCGACCGCCTCTACCGCACCCACGCCCACGACCTCTTCGACGGCATCCTGGAACCGGGCCGCCACCGCATCGCCCTGGACACCAAAGCGGTCAAGGGGGAGTCCTTCGTGGTGGCGCGCACCTCGGGGAGTGTGCTGGTGGAGGCGATGGCGCACTGAAAAACCACGAACAGTAATCGAGAAGCAGACCGCCGCGGCGGGCCACTATCATCGGCGGTCTGATGACTGCCACCCTCGTCGCCAAGAACCTCGCCGCCGGCCACGGCGACCGCTCCCTGTTCTCCGGGCTCGACCTCGTCGTCGCGCCCGGAGACGTCATCGGGCTGGTCGGAGCCAACGGCGCGGGCAAGTCCACGCTGCTCAGGATGCTCGCCGGCCTCACCGCCCCGGAGGAGGGCGAGCTGCGGCTGTCCCCGCCGACGGCGACCGTCGGCCATCTGCCGCAGGAGCCGGAGCGACGGCCCGGCGAGTCCGTCCGGGACTTTCTCGCCCGCCGCACCGGCGTCGCCGAGGCCCAGCGCACGATGGACGAGGCCACCCAGGCCCTGGTCGACGGCGCACCGGGCGCCGACGACGCCTACGCGACGAGCCTGGAGCGCTGGCTCGACCTCGGCGGCGCCGACCTCGACGAGCGGGCGGAAGAGGTCGCCGACTCGCTCGGCCTGGCCGTCGACCTGGACCAGCCGATGACCTCGCTGTCGGGCGGCCAGGCGGCCCGGGCCGGCCTCGCCTCCCTGCTCCTGTCCCGCTACGACGTCTTCCTCCTCGACGAGCCGACCAACGACCTCGACCTGGACGGCCTGGAGCGCCTCGAACGCTTCGTGAGCGGCCTGCGCGCCGGCACGGTCGTCGTCAGCCACGACCGCGAGTTCCTCACCCGCACGGTCACCAAGGTCCTCGAGCTCGACCTCGCCCAGCAGCAGATCACCCTCTACGGCGGCGGCTACGAGGCCTACCTGGAGGAGCGGGAGGTCGCCCGTCGGCACGCCCGCGGCGACTTCGAGGAGTACGCCGACAAGAAGGCCGCCCTCCAGGAGAGGGCCCAGACCCAGCGCTCCTGGATGGACAAGGGCGTGAAGAACGCGCGCCGCAAGGCGGCCAACGACAACGACAAGATCGGCCGCAAGTTCCGCAGCGAGGCCAGCGAGAAGCAGGCCGCCAAGGCCCGCCAGACCCAGCGCATGATCGAACGCCTCGACGTCGTCGAGGAGCCCCGCAAGGAGTGGGACCTGCGCATGGAGATCGCGTCGGCCCCCCGCTCGGGCGCGGTCGTCGCGACCCTGCGGGACGCCGAGGTCCGGCGCGGCGACTTCGTGCTCGGCCCGGTGTCCCTGCAGATCGACTGGGCGGACCGGGTGGCGGTGACGGGAGCGAACGGCGCGGGCAAGTCGACGCTCCTCGCCGTCCTCCTGGGCCGCATCGAGCCGGACGCGGGCAGCGCCTCCCTCGGCTCGGGCGTCCTGATCGGCGAGGTCGACCAGGCCCGCAAGCTGTTCCACGGCCCGGAAGCCCTGCTGGACGCCTTCGGCGCGGCCGTCCCGGACACCGAACCGGCCGAGGTCCGCACGCTCCTGGCCAAGTTCGGCCTCAAGGCGGACCACGTCCTGCGCCCGGCCGCCACGCTCTCCCCGGGCGAACGCACCAGGGCCGCGCTGGCCCTGCTCCAGGGCCGGGGCGTGAACCTCCTGGTCCTCGACGAGCCGACCAATCACCTGGACCTGCCGGCCATCGAACAACTGGAGTCGGCGCTCGACGCCTACGAGGGCACACTCCTCCTGGTCACCCACGACCGCCGCATGCTGGACGCGGTCCACGTCAGCCGCCGCCTGGAGGTCGCGGACGGCAAGGTGACCGAGCGCTAACGCGAGGTGAGACGCCGCGCCAGGCCCGGATAGTCGACCACGCAGCCGTCCTCGTCGAACTCCAGGTCGCTGCGGAAGTCGCCGGAGGCGAAGCGCACCCGTCCATGGCCGAGGTGGGTGTAGGTCTGCCGGGACGGCTCCACGGTCAGCTCGGGGACCCGCACCCACGCCATCAGGAACTCGCGCTCCCCGGGCTCCCGATGAAGGCCGTGCCGCAGCACCGGCATGGTGTTGGTGAGCGGACACAGCCCGAGGTCGCAGTCGAGGGCTCCGTCGACCTGGGGGATCCGCTCGCCGTTCATCGTCCAGCGGCCCCCGTCGTCGCGGCGCAGGTCGAGGAAGCGGGTGCCGTGCGGGGTGGCGGCCTCCACCAGCAGACGGCGGGTGACGAAGCCGTCGGCCGTGTCGAGCGCGTACGAGATCCAGTACGTCTCGGGCACGGTGCCGACCGCCCGGCCACGGGCCCGCAGCACCTTCTCGTCGAGGTCGACCCAGGCCGTCTCGTAGCCCCCGCTTTCGGACACGTCCCAGGTGAGCACACGTGATGTCCGCATGGCGCCACCCTACGGACGAACCGGCCCGGACCCTCCGTGGCATACCGGAGAATCCGGGCCGGACCGCTCGGACGCCGCCTTGTCAGCGCCTGCCCTTCTTCGGGTCGACGAGACCCGCCTTGCGCAGGGCGTCCGCCATCGCGCTGTTGGAAGGCGGCGGAGCCTGACGCGAGGCACCGCCACCGCCGCCACCGCCACCGCCGCCACTGCCGCCGCCCCGGTTCTGCCGCTGCTGCGGCGGACGGCTGCCCCGCTGCCGGCGCTCGCCGCCGCCCGAGGCCGGCTGCCGCTCCTGCGGTGCCGCCTCGTCGTCGAGGCGCAGCGTCAGCGAGATCCGCTTGCGCGGGATGTCGATGTCCAGCACCTTCACCTTGACGATGTCGCCGGGCTTCACCACGTCCCGCGGATCCTTGACGAACGTCTTCGACAGCGCGGAGACGTGCGCCAGACCGTCCTGGTGGACACCGACGTCGATGAACGCCCCGAAGGCCGCCACGTTCGTGACCACGCCCTCCAGGATCATCCCGGACGACAGGTCGGAGATCTTCTCGACGCCCTCCTTGAAGGTGGCCGTCTTGAACGCGGGCCGCGGGTCGCGCCCCGGCTTCTCCAGCTCCTTGAGGATGTCGGTCACCGTCGGCAGACCGAACGTCTCATCAACGAAGTCCTGCGGCTTCAGCGAGCGCAGCACACCGGTGTTGCCGACGAGCGAGGCCACCTCCTGCCCGGCGGTCTTCACCATCCGCCGCACGACGGGATACGCCTCCGGGTGCACGCTGGACGCGTCCAGCGGGTCGTCGCCCTCGCGGATCCTGAGGAAGCCCGCACACTGCTCGTACGCCTTGGGGCCCAGCCGCGCCACACCCTTGAGCTGCGCGCGGGACTTGAACGGCCCGTTCGCGTCACGGTGCGCCACGATGTTCTCGGCGAGCCCGGAGGAGATGCCGGAGACCCGGGCGAGCAGCGGTGCCGAGGCGGTGTTCACGTCGACCCCCACGCCGTTGACACAGTCCTCCACCACCGCGTCCAGCGAACGCGACAGCTTCACCTCGGACAGGTCGTGCTGGTACTGGCCGACCCCGATCGACTTCGGGTCGATCTTCACCAGCTCGGCGAGCGGGTCCTGGAGCCGCCGCGCGATCGACACGGCGCCGCGCAGCGACACGTCCATGTCGGGCAGCTCCTGGGAGGCGAAGGCGGAGGCCGAATACACGGAGGCGCCCGCCTCCGACACCATCACCTTGGTGAGGTTCAACTCCGGGTGCTTGGCGATCAGTTCACCGGCGAGCTTGTCGGTCTCCCGGGACGCCGTGCCGTTGCCGATCGAGACCAGCTCGACCGCGTGCTCCTTGGCGAGACGGGCCAGTTTGGCGATCGCCTCGTCCCACCTGTTCGCCGGGACATGCGGGTGGATGACGTCCGTCGCCACCACCTTGCCGGTCGCGTCGACCACGGCGACCTTGACGCCCGTACGGAACCCGGGGTCCAGCCCCAGCGTCGCGCGGGTGCCGGCCGGGGCGGCGAGCAGCAGGTCGCGCAGGTTCGCCGCGAACACGTTCACGGCCTCGTCCTCGGCGGCCGTCCGCAGCCGCAGCCTGAGGTCGAGGCCGAGATGCACGAGGAGACGGGTGCGCCAGGCCCAGCGGACCGTGTCCTGCAGCCACTTGTCGCCCGGTCGGCCCCGGTCGGTGATCCCGAACCGGTGCGCCACCATCCCCTCGTACGAGGAAGGGCCCTCCGTCGGCTCCTCCGGCTCCAGGACGAGGTCGAGGACGTCCTCCTTCTCGCCGCGCAGCATCGCCAGGATGCGGTGCGAGGGCAGCGCGGTGAACGGCTCGGCGAAGTCGAAGTAGTCGGAGAACTTGGCGCCCGCCTCCTCCTTGCCCTCCCGCACCTTGGCGACCAGCCGTCCGCGCACCCACATGCGCTCGCGCAGCTCGCCGATCAGGTCGGCGTCCTCCGAGAACCGCTCGGTGAGGATCGCCCGGGCGCCGTCGAGAGCCGCCTGAGGGTCGGCGACACCCTTGTCGGCGTCGACGAACGCGGCGGCCGCGGCGAGGGGCTCCACGCTCGGGTCACCGAGCAGCCCCTGCGCCAGCGGCTCGAGACCGGCCTCGCGCGCGATCTGCGCCTTGGTGCGCCGCTTCGGCTTGAACGGCAGGTAGATGTCCTCCAGCCGCGCCTTGGTCTCGGCGCCGCGGATCTGCGCCTCGAGCTCGGGCGTCAGCTTGTCCTGCTCGCGCACCGACTCCAGGATCGCCGTCCGCCGCTCCTCCAGCTCCCGCAGATAGCGCAGCCGCTCCTCGAGCGTGCGCAGCTGCGCGTCGTCGAGCATCTCGGTCGCTTCCTTGCGGTAGCGGGCGATGAAGGGCACCGTCGAACCGCCGTCGAGCAGTTCCACGGCAGCCCTGACCTGCCGCTCCCGTACGCCGAGTTCCTCGGCGATCCTGCCTTCGATGGACCCTACGAGGGGTGTCGTCACGATGCCGTACCGCCTTCTCCACTGAGGTTGCGCGGCAATTGTGGCAGGTGGCACCGACAGTCGGGGTCCAGGGCGGAATCCCGGCGGGCCGGGCGGTCAGACCCTGCGGCTGCGCGTCGAACTCGAGGCACCTCCGAAGAGCCGGGCCAGCGCCCGGAAGGGCAGCGTCACGACGGTGGCGATGGCCCCACCGATCTGGCGCAGTACGTCTGCGATCGCACGGAACACGTCATTCCCCTTTCGACTCCCGGCCACTGCGGCCGGAATCACCGAGTACCTCGGCGATCGCGGGCCATGCTCACCGTCCCAGCGGTCCCGGCAGCCCGCCCGGTTGCCCATGGCAGGCGCATGGCAGAAAAGGTGGGGAACTCGTCATTGCCGCCACGCCGCCCTCGGCGAAGAATCGGCCCCATGCCGCAGCGATCCGTTCTCGTCGTCCTCTTCGACGGCGTCCAGAGCCTGGACGTCTCCGGCCCCGTCGAGGTCTTCGCCGGGGCCGAGAAGCACACCCCGGGCACGTACCGCGTGCACACGGCCTCCCTGGACGGCGCTCCCGTGCGCACCTCCAGCGGCCTGACCCTCGTACCGGACGCGACCCTCGCCGACACACCACGCCCGCACACCCTCCTCGTCCCGGGCGGCCAGGGCACCCGGACCCCCGACCCGCGGCTGACCGGCTGGCTGCGCGAGCACGGCCCCCGCGCGCGGCGCCTCGTCTCCGTGTGCACCGGCGCGATCCTGCTCGCCGAGGCGGGTCTGCTGGACGGCCGCCGCGCCACCACCCACTGGGCGTACAGCGACAAACTCGCCCGCGACCACCCCGCCATCGACGTCGACCCGGCCCCCATCTACATACGGGACGGGCAGGTCTCCACCTCGGCGGGCGTCACCTCGGGCATCGACCTGGCCCTGGCCCTCGTCGAGGAGGACCTGGACCGGGAAGCGGCGCTCACCGTCGCCCGCCACCTGGTCGTCTTCCTGCGCAGGCCCGGAAACCAGGCCCAGTTCAGCGCCCAGCTGGCCGCCCAGACCGCTCAGCGCGAGCCGCTGCGGGAGGTCCAGCAGTGGATCACCGAGCATCCCGCCGGAGACCTGAGCGTCGAGTCGCTCGCCGAACGCGCCCGGCTGTCACCCCGCCACTTCGCCCGCGCCTTCCGCACCGAGACCGGCATGACACCCGGCCGCTATGTCGACCGGGTCCGCCTCGAACACGCCCGCCGCCTCCTGGAGGACACCGGCGACGGAGTCGAGGAGATCTCCCGCGCCAGCGGCTACGGCACCCCCGAGGCCATGCGCCGCGCCTTCCTCAAGGCGCTCGGCGCGGCCCCGGCCGAGTACCGCCGCCGGTTCCGCCCCGCACCCGCCCGCTGACGCCCCGCCCCGCCCGCTGACGCCCGCACCCGCATCCGCTCCCTGCCCCGCATCCGCCCGCTGACGCCCGCACCCGCACCCGCTCCCTGCCCCGGACCCGCCCGCTGACGCCCGCACCCGCCCGCTGACGCCCGCACCCGCACCCGCCCGCTGACGCCCCCGCCCCGCCCGCCGAAAGGAAACAGATGCAGATCGCCATCGTCCTCTTCGACCGCTTCACCGCCCTGGACGCCGTCGGCCCGTACGAGACCCTGGGCCGCCTCCCCGACGCGGAGACCGTCTTCGTGGCCGAGCGGACCGGCCCGGTGCGCACCGACACCGGGAACCTCGCCCTCACCGCCGACCGGACGCTCGCCGAGGTGCCGAGTCCCGACCTCGTGGTCGTGCCCGGCGGCCCCGGCCAGACCCCGCAGATGGAGAACGACACCCTCCTGGACTGGCTGCGCACCGCCGACGCCACCAGCACCTGGACGACCTCCGTGTGCACCGGCTCCCTGCTGCTCGCCGCGGCCGGCCTGCTCACCGGGCGCCGAGCGACCTCGCACTGGCTGGCGCTCGACTTCCTGAAGCGGTTCGGGGTCGAGCCGGCCGAGGAGCGGGTCGTCTTCGACGGCAAGTACGTCACCGCGGCCGGTGTCTCCTCCGGCATCGACATGGGCCTGACCCTGCTCGGCAGGATCGCGGGCGACGAACACGCCCAGGCGGTCCAGCTGTTGACGGAGTACGACCCGCAGCCACCCTACGACGCCGGCTCCCCGCACAAGGCTCCGGCGCACCTCGTCGAGGAGTTCCGCGCCAAGAGCCGGTTCATCCTGACGTAGACACGCTCCAGGTGAAGCGCGGCTGTCTGCGTTCCAGGAACGCGGCGACCCCCTCCGCGGTGTCGCCGCTGCCGCGCGCCTGCCCGGCCCAGAAGGTGTCGCGGTCCGTGCGCCCGTCCGCGAACTCCTTCGCCGCGGCCTGTGTCAGCTGCGAGCGGGACACCAGGATCCGGGTGAACTCCGCGACCCGCTCGGCGAGTCCGCCCCCGGGCAGTACCTCGTCCACCAGACCCGTGCGCAGCGCCCGCTCGGTGTCGATCAACTCGCCCGAGAACAGCAGGTACTTGGCGGCGGCAGGCCCCACCAGCGACACCAACCGCCGGGTGGAGGAGGCCGGATACACGATTCCGAGCTTCGCCGGGGTCACCCCGAACAGCGCGCCCTCCTCGGCGAACCGCAGATCACAGGCCGCCGCGAGCTGCGACCCGCCGCCCACACAGTGACCGCGGACCGCCGCGAGCGTCGGCTTCGGGAAGGCGGCGAGGGCCTCCTCGGCACGCACGGCCAGCCCCTGCGCCTCGTCCGGCGACCCCCGGAGCGTGGAGATGTCGGCTCCCGCGCAGAACGTCGGGCCCTCACCGGTCAGCACCAGCGCCCGTACGTCCGGGTCGGCGGCCAGTGTGTCCAGCAGCGGCGGCAGTGCCCGCCACATCGCGGCCGTCATCGCGTTGCGCTTGGCCGGATGGTGGACGACGACGGTGGCGACCGAGTCGGCGACGGTGTGCAACAGCTGCGGCTCCATGCGCCGGATGCTATCCGCCCCCTCCGCGCCGGCGATCAAGAGGTCCGGTGAGAGCGACAGGCGGAACGAATCGGACAAGACGGCGGTCAAACCCGTACAACCCGAATAGTTCGCGAAGGCGGTGAGAGGCGGACAAGAGCGGTCCCACAACTGACGCTGTCATACGCCAACGGTCAGAACCGCTCGATAGGCGCTGACTTGTGTTCAGTTCTTCGGGGCGGCGGGGCTCGTTACCAACACTCGAGATGTGGTGACAATCGAGCGCAAGGGTGGCGACCGGACGATGGAAGACCATGGGCGCGGGTCCGGCCCACGCCCAGCAGGCGGCACGGACGAGCCCGGCGACCCGAGGCCGCCGGAACCGTTGCCGTACGAGGGCGTGTGGCGGTTCACCGCTCCCGCCGTCGACGCCTCGGTCCCGCAGGCGCGGCATGCCGTACGGGACCTGCTGCACCGCCAGGGAGTGCCGGTCTCGGACGACCTCGTCCAGGGGCTGCTGCTGATCGTCTCGGAGCTGGTCACGAACGCCGTGCGGCACGCGGCGCTGCTGTCGCCGATGCTCGCCGTGGAGATCGCCGTCGGCGCGGAGTGGGTGCGGGTGTCCGTGGAGGACAATCACCCCTACCGCCCGACCGCCCTGGAGGCCGACCACGGCCGGACCGGCGGCCGCGGACTCCTCCTGGTGAGCGAGATCACCCGGGAGGCGGGCGGGGTGTGCGACGTCGAGCACACGGCGAGCGGCGGCAAGGTGATCTGGGCCGCCCTGCCGCTCAAGCCCGCGAGCGTGCCGTAAGGCAGCTCACCAGCCGGCGGACGTGTCCGTCAGCTCCCGGACCGCGGGGCGGGCCGCGTCCAGGACGGTCATGAACCAGGCGGAGAAGGTGTCCTTCGCGTGCCGCTCCGCCAGCTCGGCGGGAGACACGAAGGCGGTCGCGCCGACCTCCTCCGGGTCCGGCCGCAGCGGTGACTGCACCAGCCCGACGAAGAGGTGGTTGTACTCCTGCTCGACCAGGCCCGAGGCCGGGTCGGGGTGGTTGTAGCGGACCGTGCCCGCCTCGGCGAGCAGCGACGGGGAGACACCGAGCTCCTCGTACGTCCGCCGGGCGGCCGCCGCGAAGGGCGCCTCGCCGGGATAGGGGTGGCCGCAGCAGGTGTTGGACCACACGCCGGGGGAGTGGTACTTGCCCAGCGCCCGCTGCTGGAGCAGCAGCCGGCCGTGCTCGTCGAAGAGGAACACCGAGAAGGCGCGGTGCAGCTGCCCCGGCGGCTGGTGGGCGGCGAGCTTCTCCGCGGTGCCGATCGTCACACCGTTCTCGTCGACCAGTTCCAGCAAAATCGCGTCCACGGTGCCGTTCGACGAACTGTGCGTCGCGGTGGCAGGTGTGATCGGCATACCCATCCTTCGCATTGGTCTTCGCGCCCCAAGTGTGCCGTACGAATCCGGCACTCCCGGCAGTTGATCGTGCCCGGCGCGGCGGCCGAGGAACCGTCCGGGGCGGGGCTGTGAGCATGAGGACGCAGCCGTCCACCGGACCGATGCGTTCCGTCCGAACTCGGGTTTCAGTGCCCGAACCCGTGTGTCAGTGGCACAGCCGCGCTTCGTGCTCCGCGTGCCCGCTCGGCTCCAGCTGGAAGGTGCAGTGCTCCACGTCGAAGTGGTCGCCGAGGCAGCCCTGGAGCTCGTGCAGCATCTTCTCGTGGCCGATCGCGCTCAGGACGTCCGAGCGCACCACCACGTGCGCGGACAGGACCGGCATCCCGGAGGTGATCGTCCAGGCGTGCAGGTCGTGGACGTCCTCGACACCGTCCAGGGCCAGTATGTGGGCCCGTACGTCCGTGATGTCCACGTCCTTGGGGGCAGCCTCCAGCAGCACGTCCAGGGTCTCGCGCAGCAGCTTCCAGGTGCGCGGCACGATCATCAGGCCGATCACGAGCGAGGCGATCGGGTCGGCGGCCTGCCAGCCGGTGGTCAGGATCACCACCGCCGAGATCAGCACCGCGACCGAGCCCAGCGCGTCCGCCGCCACCTCCAGGAACGCGCCGCGCACGTTCAGACTGTCTTTCTGGCCGCGCATCAGCAGCGACAGCGAGACCATGTTCGCGACCAGACCGATCGCGCCGAACACGATGGTCAGCCCGCCCTCCGTGTCGGCGGGTGTGACGAACCGCTGGATCGCCTCGTACAGGACGTATCCGCCGACCCCGAGCAGCAGCAGGCAGTTGGCGAGGGCGGCGAGGATCTCGGCGCGGGCCAGCCCGAAGGTGCGCCGGTCGCTCGGCGGGAGGCTCCCGAAGTGGATCGCGAGGAGCGCCATGCCGAGGCCCAGCGCGTCGGTCGCCATGTGCGCCGCGTCGGCGACCAGCGCCAGCGAGTCGGCGACCACGCCGCCGATGATCTCGACCACCATGACGCCGAGCGTGATGGACAGCGCGACCCGCAGCCTCCCGCGGTACGCGGCGGTCGCCGTACCCGCCGGCGGACCGTGCGTATGCCCGTGATCGTGCCCAGCCCCCATGAAAAGCGCCTCCTGTTTTCCGCCCGAGACCACAGTGAACTACGGGTGGGGGGTATGGGGCAACGCGGCACTGAACACCGTTGTCATGTGCCCTGACCTGCAGAAACGATCCGCAGGTCAGGGCGGCGGCAATCTCTCGCCCGGCTCACCCGCCGTGGTGCCGCAGCCACCCCTGCCACGCCGACTCGACCATCTCGCGCACCCCGCGCCGGGCCGTCCAGCCCAACTGCTCGGCGGCCCGAGCGGCCGAGGCGACCGCGCGGGGCGCGTCCCCGGGGCGCCTGGCCTCGACTAGGGCAGGCCGCCGGTCGCCGCTCACTTCGCCGATGACCGTGATCAGTTCGCGTACGGAGACGCCCGCGCCGCGGCCGATGTTGACCGTCAGGTCGCCGGGCGTGGTGTCCTCGGTCGGCCGCCGGGCCGCCGCGAGGTGGGCCTCGGCGAGATCGGCGACGTGAATGTAGTCACGGATGCACGTCCCGTCCGGTGTCGGATAGTCGTCGCCGAAGATCCGCGGCGCCTCGTCGCGCGTGAGCCGGTCGAAGACCATGGGGACGATGTTGAAGACCCCGGTGTCCGCCAGCTCGGGCGCGGCCGCCCCGGCCACGTTGAAGTAGCGCAGGCACACGGTCGAGATGCCGTGCGCCCGGCCCGCCGCCCGCACCAGCCACTCCCCGGCGAGCTTGGTCTCGCCGTACGGGTTCACCGGAACACACCGAGTGTCCTCCGTGATCAGGTCCACACCGGGGTTGCCGTACACGGCCGCCGAGGAGGAGAAGACGAAGCGCTTGATCCCGGCCTCGGCGACCGCTTCCAGGAGCGTGGTGAGACCGCCGACGTTCTCCCGGTAGTAGCGCGTCGGCTGCGCCACGGACTCGGCGACCTGCTTGCGTGCCGCGAGATGCACCACGCCGGTCACCCCGTGCTCGGCGCACACCCGCTTCAGCAGGCCCGCGTCCAGCGACGAGCCGTGGACGAGCGGAACGCCCGCCGGCAGCCGTGCGGGCACCCCGGCCGAGAGGTCGTCGAGGACGAGGGCGCTCTCCCCGGCGTCGGTCATGGCCCGCGCCACATGTGCCCCGATGTATCCGGCCCCGCCGGTGATCAGCCATGTCATGGTCGTCCACCCTATGCGCACGCCCCGACACTCGGCGCGATGTCCGGGATGCCCGGTCTGGGAGGGCAGGTTTGTGGGCGGGGCCCGCGATCACCGATGATGATCGCGGCAAAGGCCGGTGGAGACGGTGTTGATCTGCCCGTGAACGGGCGGTGAACACCAGCTTCCGGGGATCCGATAGCCTCTGCCGACACGCCGCCCGGTTGGTGCAGCCCAGCCACACCAAGGGGCGCCCCACCATGCACATGCCCGGCGCCCACACGTCGGAGTTCAGGGAGTGAGTTCGGTTGTCGACCGCCATCCTCACCGGTCAGCCGGTCCCCGGATCGTCGATCGAGGGTGATCTGCGGTCCCTCGGCTTCGACGTCCGGACCGCCGCCGACGCCGCCGACGCCGAGGCGCTCCTCGCCCGGGTGCCGGGTGACCAGCGGGTCGCCGTGGTCGACGCCCGCTTCGTGGGTCACGTCCACGCGCTGCGCCTCGGCCTCACCGACCCCCGCTTCCCGCTCGCCGCGGTGCCGGGCGCGGTGACCGCCCAGCCGGCCGGCCGCCAGGCCCTGACCCGGGCAGCGGCCCGCGAGAACTCCGCGGGCGGCGGTACGGCCCTCGCCGTCGACAGCCTCGCCGACCGCGTCGTCGCCGCCCTGGCCGCCGACGGCACCGAGGTGCACCGCCCCGAGCTCGGCAGCCTGGTCGCCGAGGTCCCGGCCGACCCACAGGCCCGCAACGAGGCACGGCAGGCCGTGGCCGCCGTCGACGACGAGGCCGTACGCCTGAAGTCGGCCGTGAAGGCCCGCGACGGCTTCTTCACCACCTACTGCATCAGCCCGTACTCCCGCTACCTCGCCCGCTGGTGCGCCCGCCGGGGCCTGACCCCGAACCAGGTCACCACCGCCTCCCTGATCACCGCGCTGATAGCGGCCGGCTGCGCGGCCACCGGAACGCGCGGCGGATTCATCGCCGCGGGCATCCTGCTGATCTTCTCCTTCGTCCTCGACTGCACCGACGGACAGCTCGCCCGCTACTCCCTGCAGTACTCGACGCTCGGCGCCTGGCTTGACGCCACCTTCGACCGGGCCAAGGAGTACGCCTACTACGCGGGCCTGGCCCTCGGAGCCGCCCGCGGCGGCGGCAGTGACGATGTATGGGCCCTCGCGCTCGGCGCGATGGTCCTGCAGAGCTGCCGGCACATCGTGGACTTCTCCTTCAACGAGGCCAACCACGACGCCACCGCCAACACCAGCCCCACGGCTGCCCTTTCGGACAAGCTGGACAGCGTCGGCTGGACGGTCTGGGTACGCCGGATGATCGTCCTGCCGATCGGCGAACGGTGGGCGATGATCGCCGTCCTCACGGCGGTGACCACTCCTCGTATCACCTTCTACGCGCTGCTCATCGGGTGCGCGTTCGCTGCGACGTACACGACGGCGGGCCGCGTGCTGCGGTCGCTGACGCGCAAGGCCAAGAGGACGGACAGGGCGGCGCAGGCGCTGGCGGACCTGGCGGACAGCGGGCCGCTCGCGCAGGGAGTGGCCGCACTTCTTCGTAAGCTACCCACCTACGGCCCGCTCGGCTCCCGCGCCTTCCTCGTGCTGCCTGCCGCCGCGATGGTGGTCGGTGTCGCGGCGCTGGAGCCGTACGGCAGCGCGTGGCCCGTTGCCCTGGCCGCGCTGTACGTGCTCACCTCGGGCGCTGCTGTCGTGCAGCCCCTCAAGGGCCCCCTGGACTGGCTCGTCCCCCCGCTCTTCCGCGCCGCCGAATACGGCACCGTCCTGGTACTGGCGGCCCAAGCGGACGTGAACGGGGCCCTTCCTGCAGCTTTCGGCCTGGTGGGGGCAGTCGCCTACCATCACTACGACACGGTGTACCGCATCCGCGGCAACGCCGGGGCGCCCCCGGCCTGGCTGGTGCGCGCCATCGGGGGGCACGAAGGGCGGACGCTGCTCGTCACCGTCCTGGCCGCGGTGCTCTCCGCCTCGCAGTTCAAGGTCGCGCTCACGGTCCTCGCCGTGGCCGTCGCCCTGGTGGTGCTCGTCGAGAGCATCCGCTTCTGGGTGTCCGCCCACAAGGGTGGCGCGCCCGCCGTACACGATGAAGGAGAACCCGCATGATCGGCCTCGTGCTGGCGGCCGGCGCCGGACGGCGTCTGCGCCCCTACACCGACAGCCTTCCCAAGGCGCTGGTGCCGGTGGGGCCCGCGGGCATAGAGGGCGAACCGACGGTCCTGGACCTGACCCTCGGCAACTTCGCCGAGATCGGTCTGACCGAGGTCGCGATCATCGTCGGCTACCGCAAGGAAGCCGTGTACGAGCGCAAGGCGGCCCTGGAGCAGAAGTACGGCCTCAAGCTCACGCTCATCGACAACGACAAGGCCGAGGAGTGGAACAACGCCTACTCCCTGTGGTGCGGCCGTGACGCCCTCAAGGACGGCGTGATCCTCGCCAACGGCGACACCGTCCACCCGGTCTCCGTCGAGAGGACGCTGCTCGCCGCCCGCGGCGACGGCAAGAAGATCATCCTCGCCCTGGACACGGTGAAGTCCCTGGCGGACGAGGAGATGAAGGTCGTCGTCGACCCCGCCAAGGGCATGACGAAGATCACCAAGCTGATGGACCCGGCCGAGGCCACCGGCGAGTACATCGGCGTCACCCTCATCGAGGGCGACGCCGCCCCGGAGCTGGCCGACGCGCTGAAGACGGTGTGGGAGACGGACCCGCAGCAGTTCTACGAGCACGGCTACCAGGAACTCGTGAACCGCGGCTTCCGGATCGAGGTGGCGCCGATCGGCGACGTCAAGTGGGTCGAGATCGACAACCACGACGATCTCGCCCGTGGACGGGAGATCGCGTGCCTCTACTGACCCGGCTCATCCCCTCGCCGGTCGTCGTGGACATCCGCCCGGGTGCCCTGGACGACCTGGTCGGGGTTCTCGCCGACGAGCGCATCTCGCACTCCGGCAGGCTCGCCATCGCCGTCAGCGGCGGCTCCGGCGCCAAGCTGCGCGAGCGCCTCGCCCCCTCACTGCCCGGCGCGACCTGGTACGAGGTCGGCGGCGGCACCCTCGACGACGCGGTCCGGCTGGCCGGCGACATAAAGGCCGGCCACTACGACGCGGTCGTGGGCCTCGGCGGCGGCAAGATCATCGACTGCGCCAAGTTCGCCGCGGCACGCGTCGGCCTCCCGCTGGTCGCCGTACCGACGAACCTCGCGCACGACGGCCTGTGCTCGCCGGTC
This sequence comes from Streptomyces sp. a15, assembly GCF_059026085.1. NCBI lineage: Bacteria > Bacillati > Actinomycetota > Actinomycetes > Kitasatosporales > Streptomycetaceae > Streptomyces > Streptomyces sp. A15. The sequence goes on from NZ_JBWLKM010000057.1 coordinate 16,659, forward strand.
GCCACCCTCGACAACGACGCGGGCCGCGGCTCCTACGGCGTCCCGAACCCGATCGCGGTCGTCATCGACCTCGACGTCATCCGCGAGGCCCCGGTCCGCTTCGTGCGCGCCGGAATCGGCGACGCCGTCTCCAACATCTCCGCGATCGCCGACTGGGAGCTCGCCAACCGCGTCAAGGGCGAGAAGATCGACGGCCTCGCCGCCGCGATCGCCCGGCAGGCCGGCGAGGCGGTCCTCAGGCACCCGGGCGGTATCGGGGACACCGACTTCCTCCAGGTGCTCGCCGAGGCGCTGGTCCTCAGCGGTATCGCGATGTCGGTGTCCGGCGACTCCCGGCCCTCCTCCGGGGCCTGCCACGAGATCAACCACGCCTTCGACCTGCTCTTCCCCAAGCGGGCGGCCGCCCACGGAGAGCAGTGCGGACTGGGCGCCGCCTTCGCGATGTACCTGCGCGGAGCCCACGAGGAGTCGGCCTACATGGCCGAGGTGCTGCGTCGGCACGGGCTTCCGGTGCTCCCGGAGGAGATCGGCTTCACGGTGGACGAGTTCGTCCGGGTCGTGGAGTTCGCTCCGGAGACCAGGCCCGGCCGCTACACGATCCTCGAACACCTCGACCTCAAGACCGAACAGATCAAGGACATCTACGCCGACTATGTCAAGGCCATCGGTAGCTGAACTCCGGCCGGTCGTCCACCCCGCGGGGGTGAAGGACCGGCGCAGCGGTGAGCACTGGATGGGGCGCCTCTACATGCGCGAGGTGTCCCTGCGGGTCGACCGCTACCTGGTCAACACCAGGGTCACGCCCAACCAGCTCACGTACCTGATGACCGTCTTCGGCGTCCTGGCGGCCCCGGCACTCCTGGTGCCGGGGATCCCGGGCGCCGTGCTCGGCGTGGTGTGCGTCCAGCTGTATCTGCTGCTCGACTGCGTCGACGGCGAGATCGCCCGCTGGAGGCAGCAGTTCTCGCTCGGCGGGGTCTACCTGGACCGGGTCGGCGCCTACCTGACCGACGCGGCCGTGCTCGTCGGCTTCGGTCTGCGCGCCGCCGACCTGTGGGGCTCGGGACGGATCGACTGGCTGTGGGCCTTCCTCGGCACGCTCGCCGCGCTCGGCGCGATCCTGATCAAGGCCGAGACCGACCTCGTCGGCGTCGCCCGCCACCAGGGCGGCCTGCCGCCGGTCAAGGAGTCGGCCGCCGAGCCGCGCTCGTCCGGCATGGCGCTGGCCCGCAAGGCCGCCGCGGCACTGAAGTTCCACCGCCTGGTGCTCGGCATCGAGGCGTCCCTGCTGATCCTGGTCCTGGCGATCCTGGACACGGTGCGGGACGACCTGTTCTTCTCCCGCCTGGGCGTCGCGGTACTGGCCGGCATCGCGCTCCTGCAGACGCTGCTGCACCTCGTGTCCATCCTCGCGTCGAGCAGGCTGCGATGAGTGGCATGAAGGTCGGCGCGGTCATCATCACCATGGGCAACCGCCCCGACGAACTGCGCGCCCTGCTCGACTCGGTCGCCAAGCAGGACGGCGACCGCGTCGAGGCGGTCGTCGTCGGCAACGGCTCGCCCGTCCCGGACGTCCCCGAAGGCGTCCGCACCATCGAACTGCCGGAGAACCTCGGCATCCCCGGCGGCCGCAACGTCGGCATCGAGGCCTTCGGCCCCAGCGGCCGCGACGTCGACATACTGCTGTTCCTCGACGACGACGGCCTCCTCGCCGGCCACGACACCGCCGAACTGTGCCGCCGGGCCTTCGAGGCCGACCCCCAGCTCGGCATCATCAGCTTCCGCATCGCCGACCCCGAGACAGGGATCACCCAGCGCCGCCACGTCCCACGGCTGCGCGCCTCCGACCCGATGCGCTCCTCCCGGGTCACCACCTTCCTCGGCGGCGCCAACGCCGTACGCACCCAGGTCCTCGCCGAAGTCGGCGGCCTCCCGGACGAATTCTTCTACGCACACGAGGAAACCGACCTGGCATGGCGGGCCCTCGACGCGGGCTGGATGATCGACTACCGGTCCGACATGGTGCTGTACCACCCCACGACCGCGCCCTCCCGGCACGCGGTCTACCACCGCATGGTCGCCCGCAACCGGGTCTGGCTCGCCCGCCGCAACCTGCCCAGGCTCCTGATCCCGGTCTACCTGGGTGTCTGGCTGCTGCTCACCCTGCTGCGCCGTCCCTCGCGCTCCGCCCTGAAAGCGTGGTTCGGCGGATTCCGGGAAGGCTGGACGACGCCCTGCGGACCGCGCCGGCCCATGAAGTGGCGTACGGTGTGGCGGCTGACTCGACTGGGCCGGCCCCCTGTCATCTGACAAGCTCGTTCCTGAGTGCACCGGGGCCGTACCGAGGTTCCGGGCTCATGCCATGCCCGCACAGGCTGCGCATCCCGAAGACGAAAGTTTCCACTAGTGAGTGAGACAACGCACGACGGCACGGTCGCGGTGAGCGCGCCCGTACCGCCCGACGAGGGCCTGACGGCGGCACGGCTCGCCGAGAAGTACGGGCTGACCGTGAGCGGCGCCCGCCCCTCCCTCGTCGAGTACGTCCGCCAGCTCTGGGACCGGCGTCACTTCATCCTCGCCTTCTCGCGGGCGAAGCTGACCGCCCAGTACAGCCAGGCGAAGCTGGGCCAGCTGTGGCAGGTGGTCACGCCGCTGCTGAACGCGGCCGTGTACTTCTTCATCTTCGGCGTGATCCTCGAGGCCGACCGCGGCATGTCCCGCGAGGTCTACATCCCGTTCCTGGTCACCGGCGTCTTCGTGTTCACCTTCACGCAGAGCTCGGTGATGGCGGGCGTCCGCGCGATCTCCGGAAACCTCGGCCTGGTCCGCGCCCTGCACTTCCCGCGCGCCTCGCTGCCGGTCTCCTTCGCGCTCCAGCAGCTCCAGCAGCTGCTGGCCTCGATGATCGTGCTGTTCGCGGTCACGGCCGCCTTCGGCAGCTACCCCGACCTGTCCTGGGCGCTGATCGTCCCGATCCTGGTCCTGCAGTTCGCCTTCAACACCGGCCTCGCCCTGATCATGGCCCGGGCGGGCTCGAAGACCCCGGACCTCGCGCAGCTCATGCCGTTCGTGATGCGTACGTGGATGTACGCGTCCGGCGTGATGTTCTCCATCCCGATCATGCTGGAGGACAAGCCGGCCTGGATGGCGTCCGTCCTGCAGTGGAACCCGGCCGCCATCTACATGGACCTGATGCGCTTCGCGCTGATCGACGGCTACGGCACCGAGAACCTGCCCGACCACGTCTGGGCGGCCGCGGGCGGCTGGGCGCTGCTCCTGGCGGTCGGCGGGTTCGTGTACTTCTGGAAGGCGGAGGAGAGGTACGGCCGTGGCTGATCACACCTTCGAGGAGCGGATCCCCACCGTCATCGCGGACGAGCTGCACATCGTCTACCGCGTCAACGGCACCAAGGCCGGCAAGGGCAGCGCGACCGCGGCCCTCAGCCGCATACTCAAGCGAGGCGAGGAACGCGGGGTGCGCAAGGTGCACGCCGTCAAGGGCGTCTCCTTCGTCGCCTACCGGGGCGAGGCCATCGGCCTGATCGGCTCGAACGGCTCCGGCAAGTCGACCCTGCTGCGCGCCATCGCCGGTCTCCTCCCCGCGGAGAAGGGCAAGGTCTACACCGACGGCCAGCCCTCCCTGCTCGGCGTCAACGCGGCCCTCATGAACGACCTCACCGGCGAGCGGAACGTCATATTGGGCGGGCTCGCCATGGGAATGACCCGGGAGCAGATCAAGGAGCGCTACGAGGAGATCGTCGAGTTCTCCGGCATCAACGAGAAGGGCGACTTCATCACCCTCCCGATGCGCACCTACTCCTCCGGTATGGCCGCCCGCCTGCGGTTCTCCATCGCCGCTGCCAAGGACCACGATGTCCTGATGATCGACGAGGCCCTGGCCACCGGCGACCGCAAGTTCCAGAAGCGCTCCGAGGAGCGCATCCGGGAGCTGCGCAGGGAGGCCGGCACGGTGTTTCTCGTCAGTCACAACAACAAGTCGATCCGTGACACCTGCAACCGCGTCCTGTGGCTCGAACGCGGCGAGCTGCGTATGGACGGCCCGACCGACGAGGTCCTCAAGGAGTACGAGAAGTTCACGGGCAAGTAGTCCACCCGGACCCGGGCGAAAGAGACCGCCCCGCTTCCCAGGGCCCCGCCGGAACTGGTCCGGCGGGGCTCCGCGTCTGCAAAGGAAACCGTCAACTTCGGCCCGCCTTAGGAATCTTGGGGCCAATCGGTGTGTTCTTGTGATGCGCAGGACACCCCGGAGATCCTTGGCGCGTTGTACAACGTAAGCTGGGGCGGTCCCGAATCACGGCAAGTGGGGCGATAATGCGCGACATCCGCTGCCGGGGCGGCCGCGCGGACGGCCGGGCGGCGTGTCCGAAATAGTGGGTATTGGGTTGGCGGTGTAGAACGGGAGATGTGACGGCAATGGCTACGGAAACTCCCCAGCTCCACGCAGCACGTGCCGTCCCCGGCGCGGGCAGCCGACGGTGACGGGAACCGGCACGACGCGCCCCGGCCAAACGGAGCGCGGCACGCTCGACAAGGCCGCGGCGGAGAACTTCCCCGTGGCCCCCTTCTTCCTGCCCAGGGACTGGCGCGCCGACCTCATGGCCGTCTACGGCTTCGCCCGCCTCGTCGACGACATCGGTGACGGCGACCTCGCCCCCGGCGGCGCCGACGCCCGTCTGCTCGGGGTGCCGCCCGCGGAGGCCGAGAACCGCCTGGTGATGTTGGACGCCTTCGAGGCCGACCTCCACCGGGTCTTCGACACGGCAGGCCCGGGGCCACGCCACCCGCTGCTGCGCCGCCTGCAGCCGACCGTCCGCCGTCGCGCGCTGACCCCCGAGCCCTTCCTCGGCCTGATCGCCGCCAACCGGCAGGACCAGCTCGTCACGCGCTACGAGACCTACGACGACCTGCTCGCCTACTGCGAGCTGTCCGCCAATCCCGTCGGCCGTCTCGTCCTCGCCGTCACCGGCACTTCGACCCCGGAGCGGATCCGTCACTCCGACGCGATCTGCACGGCCCTCCAGATCGTCGAACACCTCCAGGACGTCGCCGAGGACCGCGGCCGCGACCGCATCTACCTGCCCGCCGCGGACATGAAGCGTTTTCACGTCCAGGAGGCGGATCTCGCCACGAAAATCGGGGGCGCATCAGTGCGCGCACTGGTTGCATACGAAGCACAACGCGCCCGCGATCTCCTGAATGAAGGCGCCCCCCTGGTGGGTAGCGTCCACGGCAGGCTGAGGCTGCTGCTCGCAGGGTTCGTGGCGGGAGGAAGGGCGGCGATCCACGCGATCGCCGCCGCCGAATACGACGTACTTCCCGGCCCGCCCAAGCCCGGCAAGCTCCGGTTGCTCCGCGAGGTGGGCGTGACTCTGCGAGGAAAGGGGTGATCCGGACCGTGGAGTCGGAACAGGACGTGCCCGCACCGGTACTCGCCGCCTACAGCTACTGCGAGGCCGTCACCGGACAGCAGGCCCGTAACTTCGCGTACGGCATCAGACTGCTGCCGACGCCCAAGCGGCGCGCGATGTCGGCGCTGTACGCCTTCTCCCGGCGCGTCGACGACATCGGCGACGGCGCGCTGGCCGGCGACATCAAGAGCACGAGACTCGAGGACACCCGGGCGATGCTGGCCCGGGTGCGCGACGGCGCGGTCGCCGAGGACGACACCGATCCGGTCGCCGTCGCCCTCGCCCACGCCGCCGAGACCTTCCCGATCCCGCTCGGCGGCCTGGACGAACTCATCGACGGCGTGCTGATGGACGTACGCGGCGAGACCTACGAGACCTGGGACGACCTGAAGGTGTACTGCCGCTGTGTGGCGGGCGCCATCGGGCGGCTCTCGCTCGGTGTGTTCGGTACGCAGCCGGAAGCGCGCGGCGCCGAGCGCGCGCCGGAGTACGCCGACACGCTCGGGCTCGCGCTTCAGCTCACCAACATCCTCAGGGACGTCCGTGAGGACGCCGAGGGCGGGCGCACCTATCTGCCCGCCGACGACCTCGCCAAGTTCGGCTGCTCGGCGGGCTTCAAGGGGCCGAAACCACCGGAGGGCGCCGATTTCGCGGGCCTCGTGCACTTCGAAGTGCGTCGGGCCCGCGCCCTTTTCGCCGAGGGCTACCGGCTGCTCCCCATGCTCGACCGGCGCAGCGGCGCGTGTGTGGCCGCCATGGCCGGCATCTACCGCCGTCTCCTCGACCGCATCGAGCGCGACCCGGAAGCCGTGCTGCGCGGCCGGGTCTCGCTGCCCGGACGGGAGAAGGCGTACGTCGCGGCGCGGGGCCTGTCCGGCCTCGACGCCCGGCATGTGACGCGGCGGACCGTCAGGAGGCGCGCCTGATGGACAATTCGGTCCAAGGTGATGCCGTCGGCGAAAAGTGGCACGCAACCCTCCGGTGGGGCACGGCGTCCCTGACTGCAACGGCCTGCCATGCACGGATCACAGCGCACAGCGGGCGCTCGGGGGAGGGTGCACGATGACCGACGGTACGCAGCCCGGCGCGTCGCTCGCGGACACGCCGGGACGGCTCGGGCGGGATGCCGTGGTGATCGGCGGCGGGCTCGCCGGCATCACCGCCGCGCTCGCGCTCGCCGACGCCGGAGTCCGGGTGACCCTGCTCGAAGGGCGGCCACGGCTGGGCGGGCTCGCCTTCTCCTTCCAGCGCGACGGACTCACCGTCGACAACGGACAGCACGTGTACCTGCGCTGCTGCACCGGCTACCGCTGGTTCCTCGACCGCATCGAGGGCGCGGCGCTGGCTCCGCTGCAGGATCGTCTCGACGTGCCCGTACTCGACGTGGCACGGCCCGAGGGGCGGCGGCTGGGCAGACTGCGGCGCGACCCGCTGCCGGTGCCCCTGCATCTGGGGCGCAGCCTCGCCACGTACCCGCATCTCTCGCTCGCCGAGCGGGCCAGGGTGGGGCGTGCCGCGCTCGCGCTCAAGGGGCTCGACCTCGCCGATCCGAACCTGGACACGCAGGACTTCGGCAGCTGGCTGACCGCGCACGGTCAGTCGGCGCGTGCCGTCGAGGCCCTGTGGGACCTGGTCGGGGTCGCCACCCTCAACGCGGTCGCGGGCGAGTGCTCGCTCGGGCTCGCCGCGATGGTGTTCAAGACCGGTCTGCTGTCCGACCCGGGCGCGGCCGACATCGGATGGGCGCGCGTCCCGCTGGGCGACCTGCATGACCGGCTGGCCCGCAAGGCGCTCGACTCCGCGGGCGTGCGTACCGAGATCCGTACACGCGTCACCTCCATCTCTACTGACGACAACGGGACTTGGAGCGTTCAAGTTCCCGGCGAGACGCTCCGCGCGGACGCGGTCGTCCTCGCCGTCCCGCAGCGCGAGGCCCACGACCTGCTGCCCGCGGGGGCGCTGGACGCCCCCGAACGGCTGCTGGAGATCGGTACCGCGCCGATCCTCAACGTCCATGTGGTCTACGACCGCGAAGTGCTCGGCAGGCCGTTCTTCGCGGCCCTCGGCACCCCGGTGCAGTGGGTCTTCGACCGGACCGGGGCATCGGGGCTCCACCAGGGCCAGTACCTCGCCCTGTCCCAGTCGGCCGCGCAGGACGAGATCGACGAACCGGTCGCCGCGCTGCGCGAGCGCTACCTTCCCGAGCTGGAGCGGCTGCTGCCCCGCGCGCGGGGGGCCGAGGTGAAGGATTTCTTCGTGACCAGGGAACGCACGGCGACGTTCGCTCCCACTCCCGGCGTCGGACGACTGCGGCCCGGCGCCCGCACCAAGGCATCCGGCCTCTACCTGGCCGGAGCGTGGACCGCCACCGGGTGGCCCGCGACCATGGAGAGTGCGGTCCGCAGTGGTGTGAGTGCGGCGGACGCCGTGCTCGGCGCCCTGGGCCGGCCCCGCCCCCGTCACCTCTTCGAGTTCGAGGAGGCGGCGTGACGCTCGATCAGCAGGGCACGTCAGGCCCCCGCACCTTCGGTACCGCAACAAGAGGAGAGACTGTGCCCACTGTGCCCCCGGCCTCGACGGCCGCTCGGAGGACCGCGGTGGACGTGACCGCGCTCCTGGAGCGCGGCCGGACCCTTGCCACACCGGTACTGCGGGCGGCCATCGACCGCCTGGCATCTCCCATGGACACGGTCGCCGCCTACCACTTCGGCTGGATCGACGCCGAGGGCAACCCGGCGGACGGGGACGGCGGCAAGGCCGTACGCCCCGCCCTCGCGGTGCTCTCCGCGGAGGTCACCGGTGCCGCGCCCGAGGCCGGGATCCCCGGCGCCGTCGCCGTGGAGCTGGTCCACAACTTCTCGCTGCTGCACGACGACCTGATGGACGGCGACGAACAGCGCCGCCACCGCGACACCGTCTGGAAGGTGCACGGACCGGCCCAGGCGATCCTGGTCGGCGACGCCCTGTTCGCCCTGGCCAACGAGGTCCTGCTGGAGCTCGGCACCGTCGAGGCCGGTCGCGCCACCCGCCGTCTGACCACCTCCACCCGCGCCCTGATCGACGGCCAGGCGCAGGACATCTCCTACGAGCACCGCGACCGCGTCAGCGTCGAGGAGTGCCTGGAGATGGAGGGCAACAAGACCGGCGCCCTGCTGGCCTGCGCCAGCTCCATCGGCGCGGTGCTCGGCGGCGCGGACGACCGCACCGCCGACACCCTGGAGAAGTACGGCTACCACCTGGGCCTCGCCTTCCAGGCCGTCGACGACCTGCTCGGCATCTGGGGCGACCCGGTCGCCACCGGCAAGCAGACCTGGAGCGACCTGCGCCAGCGCAAGAAGTCCCTGCCGGTCGTGGCCGCGCTCGCGGCGAGCGGTGCCGCATCCGAGCGGCTCGGCGAGCTCCTCGCCGCCGATGCCAAGAGCAGCGATTTCGAGAACTTCTCGGAGGAGGAGTTCGCGGCCCGTGCCGCCCTCATCGAGAAGGCGGGCGGCCGCGAGTGGACCGCCGAGGAAGCACGACGTCAGCACACCATCGCCATCGAAGCCCTCGATGCCGTCGACATGCCCGACCGGGTGCGGGCGCAGTTCACGGCACTCGCCGACTTCGTCGTCGTACGAAAGAGATGATCATTATCGGTCGAATAGCCCTCGCGTAGTCGCCGGCCGGTGTTGCGAGGAAGAAAAGCACCGGCCGACGGCGGACCCACAGCAGACGCACCGTATGCACACTGCACGAAGGGGAAGCCATGACAGCGACGACCGACGGAAGCACCGGGGCCCTGCCGCCCCGCGCTGCCGCGGCCAGCGAAACCGACATCAACACCCCCGTGGCGGCCGGGGTGCACGACGCCGCCGTACGCGCCGTCCAGCGCGCCACCGACTTCCTGCTGGCCAGGCAGGACGCCGAAGGCTGGTGGAAGGGCGACCTCGAGACCAACGTCACGATGGATGCCGAGGATCTGCTGCTGCGTCAGTTCCTGGGCATCCGCGACGAGGCCACCACCCACGCCGCCGCGCTGTTCATCCGCGGCGAGCAGCGCGAGGACGGCGCCTGGGCCTCCTTCTACGGCGGACCCGGCGAACTCTCCACCACCATCGAGGCGTACGTCGCCCTGCGCCTCGCCGGTGACGCGCCGGACGCGCCGCACATGGCGAAGGCGTCCGCCTGGGTCCGTGAGCGGGGCGGCATCGCCGCCTCCCGCGTGTTCACCCGGATCTGGCTGGCGCTGTTCGGCTGGTGGAAGTGGGAGGACCTGCCCGAACTCCCGCCCGAGCTCATCTATTTCCCCAAGTGGTTCCCGCTCAACATCTACAACTTCGGGTGCTGGGCGCGGCAGACCATCGTGCCGCTCACCGTCGTCTCGGCGAAGCGTCCGGTGCGTCCGGCGCCGTTCGCGCTCGACGAGCTGCACACCGACGCCGCCAATCCCAACCCGCCCAAGCCCCTGGCTCCGCCGACGAGTTGGGACGGTCTCTTCCAGCGGCTCGACAAGGTCGTGCGCGGCTACCGCACGGTCGCCGTGCGCCGGCTCCGCAAGGCCGCGATGAACACGGCCGCGCGCTGGATCGTCGAGCGGCAGGAGAACGACGGCTGCTGGGGCGGGATCCAGCCGCCGGCCGTGTACTCGGTCATCGCCCTGCACCTGCTGGGCTACGACCTCCAGCATCCCGTGATGCGCGCCGGACTCGAGTCGCTGGACCGGTACGCGGTGTGGCGCGAGGACGGGGCCCGGATGATCGAGGCCTGCCAGTCGCCGGTGTGGGACACCTGCCTGGCGACCATCGCGCTCGCCGACGCAGGCCTTCCCGCCGACCACCCGCAGCTCGTCAAGGCGGCGGACTGGATGCTCGGCGAGGAGATCGTCCGGCCGGGCGACTGGGCGGTCAAGCGGCCCGGACTGCCCCCGGGCGGCTGGGCGTTCGAGTTCCACAACGACAACTACCCCGACATCGACGACACCGCCGAGGTGGTCCTCGCGCTGCGCCGCGTCAGGCACCACGACCCGGAGCGGCTGGAGCGGGCGATCGGGCGCGGGGTGCGCTGGAACCTCGGGATGCAGTCGAAGAACGGCGGGTGGGGCGCCTTCGACGTCGACAACACCAGCCCGTTCCCCAACCGGCTGCCGTTCTGCGACTTCGGTGAGGTCATCGACCCGCCGTCGGCGGACGTCACCGCGCACGTCGTCGAGATGCTGGCCGTCGAGGGACTCTCGCACGACCCGCGCACCCGGCGCGGCATCGAGTGGCTGCTCGCCGAACAGGAGGCGGACGGCTCGTGGTTCGGACGCTGGGGCGTCAACTACGTCTACGGCACCGGGTCCGTCGTCCCCGCCCTGACCGCCGCCGGGATCCCCGCCTCGCACCCGGCTATCCGCCGCGCGGTGGGCTGGCTGGAGTCGGTGCAGAACGACGACGGCGGCTGGGGCGAGGACCTGCGCTCCTACAAGTACGTCAAGGAATGGAGCGGCCGGGGTGCCTCCACCGCCTCGCAGACCGCGTGGGCGCTGATGGCGCTGCTGGCCGCCGGGGAGCGGGACTCCAAGGCGGTCGAGCGCGGTATCGAGTGGCTCGCGAGCACCCAGCGCGAGGACGGCTCCTGGGACGAGCCCTACTTCACCGGCACCGGGTTCCCCTGGGACTTCTCCATCAACTACCACCTCTACCGGCAGGTGTTCCCGCTCACCGCACTCGGCCGGTACGTCCACGGAGAGCCCTTCTCCGGGGTCAAGGGGAGCTGATGAGTCCCCAGCCCGCCCCGGCCCCGCTGCTCATCGCCTGCGCGCTCGGCATCGAGCACCTCGCGCTGCGCAGCGGCGACCGCGGCGGCACCGACGGGCCGGTCACCGTCCTGCGCACGGGTATGGGCCCGGCCGCGGCCGAGCGCTCCGTCACCCGGGTGCTGGCCGACCCGGCGCTCGGTGAGGCCGCCGTACTGGCCACGGGCTTCTGCGCGGGGCTGGCCCCCGGCATGCACCCCGGCGACCTGGTCGTCGCCGAGGAGACCCGGGATCCGCGCGGCACCGTGCGGTGCGTCGGGACCGACCGGCTCGTCAAGGAGCTGGTCCGGACCCTGCCCGGACGCACCGTCCACACCGGGCCCCTCACCGGCTCCGATCACGTGGTACGTGGTCACGAACGGTCGGATCTGCTCGCGACCGGCGCGATCGCGGTCGACATGGAGTCCGCGGCCACGCTTCTGAGCGCCGTGCGCGTGGGCGAACGCCCCGTTGCGGCCGTCCGGGTGGTCGTGGACGCTCCAGAACATGAACTCGTCCGGATCGGCACGGTGCGCGGTGGAATATCAGCCTTCCGCGTCCTTCGTTCCGTCCTTCCTGCTTTCTACGAATGGCACCGTTCCTTGCTGCTCCCCAGGAGGTGAGCCAGATGGCCATGCCGCTGCGTCAGTCCATCAAGGTCGCTACATACTTGGCCGAACAGAAGCTCCGCAAGCGGGAGAAGTTCCCGCTCATCGTGGAGTTGGAGCCCCTCTTCGCGTGCAACCTCGCGTGCGAGGGCTGCGGCAAGATCCAGCATCCCGCCGGGGTGCTCAAGCAGCGCATGCCAGTGGCCCAGGCCGTCGGGGCGGTGCTGGAGTCCGGTGCGCCGATGGTGTCCATCGCCGGCGGTGAGCCGCTGATGCACCCTCAGATCGACGAGATCGTGCGGCAGTTGGTGGCGAAGAGGAAGTACGTCTTCCTCTGCACCAACGCCATGCTGCTGCGCAAGAAGATGGAGAAGTTCAAGCCCTCTCCCTACTTCGCCTTCGCCGTGCACATCGACGGGCTGCGGGAGCGGCACGACGAGTCGGTGGCGAAGGAGGGCGTGTTCGACGAGGCCGTCGAGGCAATCAAGGAGGCCAAGAAGCGCGGCTTCCGGGTCACCACCAACTCGACCTTCTTCAACACCGACACCCCGCAGACCATCATCGAGGTCCTCAACTTCCTCAACGACGACCTCAAGGTCGACGAGATGATGATCTCGCCCGCCTACGCCTATGAAAAGGCGCCCGACCAGGAACACTTCCTGGGCGTGGAGCAGACCCGCGAGCTGTTCAAGAAGGCCTTCGCGGGCGGCAACCGGCGCCGCTGGCGGCTCAACCACTCCCCGCTCTTCCTGGACTTCCTGGAGGGCAAGGTCGACTTCCCGTGCACGGCCTGGGCGATCCCGAACTACTCGCTGTTCGGCTGGCAGCGTCCCTGCTACCTCATGAGCGACGGGTACGTCCCGACGTACCGCGAACTCATCGAGGACACCGACTGGGACAAGTACGGCCGCGGCAAGGACCCGCGCTGCGCCAACTGCATGGCGCACTGCGGCTACGAGCCCACCGCCGTCCTCGCCACCATGGGTTCCCTCAAGGAGTCGCTGCGCGCCATGCGCGAGACGGTCTCCGGAAACCGGGAGTGACGTCATGACCGCCGTGTCCTTGGGCGTCCCCGAGGTACCGGTCCGGCCGATCGCCGAGCGGCGCGTGTCGCGGCGGATCCAGGTCGGGCCGGTGGCGGTCGGGGGCGGGGCCCCGGTGTCGGTGCAGTCGATGACGACGACCCGTACGTCCGACATCGGCGCCACCCTCCAGCAGATCGCCGAACTCACCGCGTCCGGCTGCCAGATCGTCCGTGTCGCCTGCCCCACGCAGGACGACGCGGACGCCCTCGCCACGATCGCCCGCAAGTCGCAGATCCCGGTGATCGCGGACATCCACTTCCAGCCGAAGTACGTGTTCGCCGCGATCGAGGCCGGCTGCGCGGCCGTACGCGTCAATCCCGGCAACATCAAGCAGTTCGACGACAAGGTGAAGGAGATCGCGCGGGCCGCCAAGGATCACGGCACGCCGATCCGGATCGGGGTCAACGCCGGGTCGCTGGACCGGCGGCTGCTGCAGAAGTACGGCAAGGCCACGCCCGAGGCGTTGGTGGAGTCGGCCCTGTGGGAGGCCTCGCTCTTCGAGGAGCACGGCTTCCGCGACATCAAGATCTCGGTGAAGCACAACGACCCCGTGGTGATGGTCAACGCCTACACGCTGCTCGCCGAGAGTTGCGACTACCCGCTGCACCTCGGCGTCACCGAGGCCGGTCCCGCCTTCCAGGGGACGATCAAGTCGGCCGTGGCCTTCGGGGCGTTGTTGTCACGCGGGATCGGCGACACCATCCGGGTGTCGCTGAGCGCCCCGCCCGCCGAGGAGGTCAAGGTCGGCATCCAGATCCTGGAGTCGCTGAACCTCAGGCAGCGCCGGCTGGAGATCGTGTCGTGCCCGTCCTGCGGGCGCGCCCAGGTCGACGTCTACAAGCTGGCCGACGAGGTCACGGCGGGCCTGGAGGGCATGGAAGTGCCGCTCAGGGTCGCCGTCATGGGGTGCGTGGTGAACGGCCCGGGAGAGGCGCGCGAGGCCGATCTGGGCGTCGCCTCCGGGAACGGCAAGGGGCAGATCTTCGTGAAGGGCGAGGTCGTCAAGACCGTCCCCGAGTCGAAGATCGTTCAGACCCTGATCGAAGAGGCGATGAAGATCGCCGAGCAGATGGAGCAGGACGGCGTCGCGTCGGGGGAGCCGGCCGTCACCGTGAGCTGAACAGCACGGACCGATAGGGGGCCCGACGTGACGATTCTGGAGAACATCCGGGGACCACGCGACCTGAAGGCGCTGTCCGAGGCGGAACTCGGCGAACTGTCCGAAGAAATACGGGAGTTCCTGGTGCATGCGGTGGCCAGGACCGGCGGGCATCTCGGGCCCAATCTGGGGGTGGTGGAACTCTCCATCGCCCTCCACCGGGTCTTCGAGTCACCGGTCGACCGCATCCTGTGGGACACCGGCCACCAGAGCTACGTACACAAGCTTCTGACCGGACGTCAGGACTTCTCCAAACTGCGAGGCAAGGGCGGCCTGTCCGGCTACCCCTCGCGGGAGGAGTCCGAGCACGACGTCATCGAGAACAGCCACGCCTCCACCGCGCTCGGCTGGGCCGACGGGCTCGCCAAGGCCCGCCAGGTGCAGGGCGAGAAGGGCCATGTCGTCGCAGTGATCGGCGACGGGGCGCTGACCGGCGGTATGGCCTGGGAGGCGCTCAACAACATCGCGGCCGCCAAGGACCGGCCGCTGATCATCGTCGTCAACGACAACGAGCGGTCCTACTCGCCGACCATCGGGGGGCTCGCCAACCACCTCGCGACCCTGCGTACGACCGACAGCTACGAGAAGGTGCTGGCCTGGGGGAAGGACGTACTGCTGCGGACGCCCGTGGTCGGCAACACGATCTACGAGTCCCTGCACGGTGCGAAGAAGGGCTTCAAGGACGCGTTCGCGCCGCAGGGCATGTTCGAGGACCTGGGGTTGAAGTACGTCGGCCCGATCGACGGACATGACATCGGGGCCGTCGAGTCCGCGTTCAGGCGCGCGAAACGCTTCCACGGGCCGGTGCTGATCCACTGCCTGACCGAGAAGGGGCGCGGCTACGAACCCGCTGTCGCCCACGAGGAGGACCACTTCCACACGGTCGGCGTGATGGACCCGCTCACCTGCGAGCCCCTCGCACCCTCCAACGGGCCGTCCTGGACCTCGGTGTTCGGCGACGAGATCGTGCGGATCGGCGAGGAGCGCGACGACGTCGTGGCGATCACCGCGGCCATGCTGCACCCGGTGGGGCTCGGCAAGTTCGCGGCCCGCTTCCCGGACCGGGTGTGGGACGTCGGCATCGCCGAGCAGCACGCCGCCGTGTCCGCGGCCGGCCTCGCGACGGGCGGGCTGCATCCCGTCGTCGCCGTCTACGCGACGTTCCTGAACCGCGCCTTCGACCAGCTCCTGATGGATGTCGCCCTGCACCGCTGCGGCGTCACCTTCGTGCTGGACCGGGCCGGCGTCACCGGTGTCGACGGGGCCTCCCACAACGGCATGTGGGACATGTCGATCCTCCAGGTCGTGCCCGGCCTCAGGATCGCCGCGCCGCGCGACGCCGACCAGTTGCGGGCGCAGCTCAGGGAGGCGGTCGCGGTGGACGACGCGCCGACGCTGGTGCGCTTCCCGAAGGAGTCGGTGGGTCCGTCCGTCCCGGCGATCGACCGGGTGGGGGGACTGGACGTTCTGCACCGTGCTTCGGCTTCGGGGGAGCCGGAGGTCCTTCTGGTCGCCGTCGGCGTGATGGCGCCCGTCTGCCTCCAGGCCGCCGAACTGCTGGAAGCCCGCGGCATCACCTGCACGGTGATCGACCCGCGGTGGGTCAAGCCCGTCGACCCCGCCCTGCCGGGCCTCGCCGCCGAGCACCGGCTGGTCGCCGTCGTCGAGGACAACAGCCGGGCCTCCGGGGTCGGCGCCGCGGTGGCGCTCGCCCTCGGGGACGCCGAAGTCGACGTCCCCGTACGGCGGTTCGGCATCCCGGAGCAGTTCCTCGCGCACGCCAAGCGCGGTGAGGTGCTCGCCGACATCGGTCTCACGCCCGTCGAGGTCGCCGGACGGATCAGCGCGAGCCTGGCCGTCAAGGAAGCGAGCCTGGCCGTCCAGGAAGAGCTGTCCAAGGAGAAACAGGAATGACCACCGCCAAGCCCGCGTCGTCCTCCTCGCAGGCCGGGGAGTTCGACCTCGGCGCGCTGCTTGCCGAGCGCGGGGCCGAGCGCTACGAGCTGCACACCAGACACCTCAACCACCAGCTCCCGCGCATGCTGCGCACCATCGGCTTCGACAAGGTCTACGAGCGTGCCGAGGGCCCGTACTTCTGGGACGCGGACGGCAACGAGTACCTCGACATGCTCGCCGGCTTCGGGGTGATGGGGCTGGGGCGCCACCACCCCGTCGTCCGCAAGGCGCTGCACGACGTCCTCGACGCCCAGCTCGCCGACCTCACCCGCTTCGACTGCCAGCCGCTGCCCGGGCTGCTGGCCGAGAAGCTGCTCGCGCACAGTCCGCACCTGGACCGGGTGTTCTTCGGCAACAGCGGCACCGAGGCCGTAGAGGGCGCCCTGAAGTTCGCCCGCTACGCCACCGGGAAGCCACGGATCCTGTACTGCGACCACGCCTTCCACGGCCTGACCACCGGGGCGTTGTCGGTCAACGGCGAGGACGGATTCCGGGACGGATTCGCCCCGCTGCTGCCCGACACTGCCCTGGCGCTCGGCGATCTCGACGCCCTGGCAAGGGAGTTGAAGAAGGGCGACGTCGCCGCCCTCGTCGTCGAGCCCATCCAGGGCAAGGGCGTGCACGAGGCCCCGCCCGGATACCTGCGCGCCGCCCAGGAACTGCTGCACAAGCACAAGGCGCTGCTGATCCTGGACGAGGTGCAGACGGGCCTCGGCCGGACCGGCGACTTCTACGCCTACCAGCACGAGGACGGGGTCGAACCTGACCTGGTCTGTGTGGCCAAGGCGCTCTCCGGCGGCTATGTGCCGGTCGGCGCCACCCTCGGCAAGGACTGGATCTTCAAGAAGGTCTACTCGTCCATGGACCGCGTGCTGGTCCACTCGGCGAGCTTCGGCTCCAACGCGCAGGCCATGGCGGCGGGGCTGGCCGTTCTGTCGGTGATGGAGAACCAGCAGATCGTCGCGAACGCCCGGGCCATGGGAGAGCTGCTGAAGTCCCGGCTCACGGCACTCGTCGACACGTACGAGCTGCTCGCCGACGTCCGCGGCCGGGGCCTGATGATCGGCATCGAGTTCGGCAGGCCCAAGTCGCTGAAGCTGCGCAGCCGTTGGACCATGCTGCAGGCCGCGCGCAAGGGGCTCTTCGCGCAGATGGTGGTCGTCCCGCTGCTGCAACGCCACCGGATCCTCACCCAGGTCTCCGGCGATCACATGGAGGTGATCAAGCTGATCCCGCCGCTGGTCATCGGCGAACGGGAGGTGGACCGCTTCGTCGACGCCTTCACGGATGTTATGGACGACGCGCACAGCGGCGGCGGTCTGATGTGGGACTTCAGCAAGACGCTGATCAAGCAGGCGGTCGCCAATCGGTGAGGGCGCCTCTGGGCCTGGTGGTCCTGGAGGGTTTTGCCTTTTAGGCAAGAGATTTGCCGCAGAGGCAAGCCTCCGGCTGAATGGAGGGCATGAGCTCTCCCGAGTCCGAGCCACCTGAGCCGCCCGAACCGCCTGAGCCGCCCGGGCCTTCGGCCGACGCGGTCCCGCTGGTGGCACCGCAGCTGCGTGAACTGCGCCGCCGCGCCTCCCTCACCCTGGAGGCCGCGGCCCGCGCCGCCGGGCTGTCGCCCGCCCACCTCTCCCGTCTGGAGACCGGGCAGCGCCAGCCCTCGCTGCCGATGCTGCTGGGCCTCGCCCGTATATACGGTACGACCGTCGCGGAGCTGCTCGGCGAGACGGTCGCCGACCGGGACGCCGTCATCCGCGCCGCCGACATGGAGCCGACCGCGGCGGGCGGCTGGACGTACTGGCAGGCCGGCGCATCCGGCCGCGGCATGCAGGCCCTGCGCGTCCACGTGCCGTACGGCTCCCAGGGCGACATCGTGCGCGTGCATCCCGGCGAGGAGTGGCTGTACGTCATTGGGGGACGGCTGCGGCTGCGCCTTGGGGACGCCACCCACCGGCTCGCCCCGGGCGACAGCGCGCACTTCGACTCGCTGACCCCGCACCGCATCGTGGCCGAGGGCCGCGGGGGCGTCGAGCTCCTCTTCGTCCACACCCTGCTGCAGAGTCCCACGGCCACGCTGTGCCTGGGCCCCGGCCCCACGACTGGAGACATGCCATGAGCAACATCGAGGAGAAGTTCCCCCGCGCCCTGTGGGTGCGGCTGATCATCTACCTCGCGGTGGGGCACCTCTTCGCCGCCTTCATCTACCTGCTGTTCGCGCTCGGGGCCAAGCAGTGAAGGCCAAGTGAGGGTCAGTCGAGCAACCGCTCCCGCAGCCGCTCCCGGATCTGTGGAGTGACCCCGAGGCCCTGCTCCAGGTACGCCTCGACGCTGCCCCACGTCTCCTCGATGGTCTCGAAGGCCGTCGCCAGATACTCGGCGCGCGCGTCGAACAGGGGGCTGAGCAGCTCCATGACCTCGGGGGAGTAGGCCGAGGCGGCGGTGCTGCTGCGGCGCACCTTGTAGCGGCGGTGCCTGGCGTTCGACTTCAGGTAGTCGGCGAGGATCGCCTCCCGCTCCACGCCCAGGGTCAGCAGCGTCACGGCTATCGACAGGCCGGCGCGGTCCTTGCCCGCGGCGCAGTGCATCAGCGCCGGGACGCTGTCCTCGGCGAGCGAGTGCAGCACCTGGGAGTGCTCGGCGGTGCGCTCCTTGATGATCATGCGGTACGACGCGATCATCCGCTTCGCGCCCTTGTCGTCGGAGAGCAGCTCGCGCAGCTGGTCGAGGTCGCCGTCGCGGACCATCTTCCAGAACTCGGCGCCGTCCGCCGGGTCGCTCAGCGGCAGGTTCACATTGCGCACGCCCGGCAGCTCGACGTCGGGACCCTCGAACTTCTGGTCCGAGGCATTGCGGAAGTCGAAGATCGTGTGCAGGCCCAGGGAGGCGAGGAACGCGGCGTCCTCCTCGGTCGCGTGCGCGAGGTGGCCGCTGCGGAACAGCACTCCGTGCCGCACCCGCCGGCCGTCCACTGTCGGCAGTCCGCCCACGTCCCGGAAGTTGCGCACGGCGGCCAGTTCGGGCTCGGTCGACGGGACCTGCTGCGTCACTAGGGCTCCCCCCACTCGGTCCCGCCGCCGCGGCTCGACGACGGGCACGCCCTCGACGATACGACATGCGTTCCTGGGGCAACGAGTTGTCCACAGGCGTTGCACCGAGGGCTCACCGCCCTTGATGATGTTGGTGCTTGAGTGGACCTGTTCGTGCTTGTTCGAATCTGTGAGGGACGTATGCCGGAGATTGCCGAGAACGGCCGCACGTGGCTTCTGTCCGGGCCGGCCAGCAGTTACGCCCTCCACCTCACCGCCGACGACGAGCTCCTGCACCTCCACTGGGGGCCGCGCATCGCCCTCGTCGACGCCGAGGCCCTCGCCGTACGCCCGCTGCCCGACTACTGGCCCTTCGAGTCCCCGCTCGACGGCCGCGAGGAGTACCCCGTCGAGGGCGGCGCCCGCTTCGTCCGGCCCGCCCTGTCGGTGCGCACGTCGGAGGGGCGCGGTACCGAGTGGAGCTTCGAGGCGCACGAGACCGAGGACGACGAGCTGCGGCTGCGGTTCCGCGACGGCGGACTGGCGATCACGCTGCACTACCGGATGCGGGGCGACGTACTCGAACGGTGGGTGACGCTCGACAACGACGGGCCCGCCGCCGTGGAACTCCTGCGCGCGGACTCCGCCACGTGGACCCTGCCCGACCGTGACGGCTGGCGGCTGTCCCAGCTGCACGGCCGCTGGGCCGCGGAGTCCCGGCTCGTGCGCTCTTCCCTCACCTACGGTGAGAAGGTCATCGGCAGCCGCCGCGGCCACACCGGGCACCAGCACCTGCCCTGGGTCGCCCTCGACACCGACGCGACCGAGGAGCGCGGCGAGGTCTACGGCTGCGCCCTCGGCTGGTCCGGGTCCTGGCGCATCGCCGTGGCCCAACTCCCGGACGCGCGTGTGCAGATCACCGGCGGGGCCGGGTACGACGACTCCGGGCTGCTGCGGCTGGCGGCGGGGGAGTCCTTCACGACGCCCGTCTTCGCCGGCCTGTGGAGCGACGGCGGCTTCGGCGGGGCCAGCCGCGCCTGGCACGCCTACCAGCGCGCGTACGTCATCCCGGACGCGGACCAGGACCGGCCGGTGCTGTTCAACTCCTGGGAGGCCACGGAGTTCGACATCTCCGAGGAGCAGCAGGGGGTGCTGGCGCGGCGGGCCGCGGCGATCGGCGTCGAGCTGTTCGTCGTGGACGACGGCTGGTTCGGGGCCCGCACCAGCGACCGCGCCGGGCTCGGCGACTGGAAGCCCAACCCCGACCGCTTCCCCGGCGGCCTCAAGCCGCTCGGCGACTACGTCCACGCCCTCGGTATGAAGTTCGGCATCTGGGTGGAACCGGAGATGGTCAACCCGGACAGCGAGCTGTACCGAGCCCATCCGGACTGGGTCCAGCACCAGACGGGGCGAAAGCGGACGGAACTCCGCAATCAACTCGTACTGAACCTCGGCCGCGAGGACGTCCAGGAGTACCTCTGGGGGCAGCTCCACGAGCTCCTCTCCAGTGCTCCGATCGACTACGTGAAGTGGGACTTCAACCGCTGCTTCACCGACGCGGGCTGGCCCGGAGAGCCCTACCCGCAGCGCCTGTGGGTCGACCACGTGCACGCCCTGTACCGCCTGTTGGACCGGCTGCGGGCGGCCCACCCGGGCGTCGCCTTCGAGTCCTGCTCGGGTGGCGGCGGCCGGATCGACCTCGGCGTGATGAGCCGTACGGACCAGGTGTGGACCTCGGACAACACCGACCCGCTCGACCGGCTCGCCATCCAGCACGGTTTCAGCCAGATCCACCCCGCCCGGGTCATGGCCGCCTGGGTCACCGACAGCCCCAACACCCAGCTCAACGGCCGGGCAAGCTCGCTGCGGTTCCGCTTCGTGAGCGCGATGGCCGGGGTGCTCGGCGTCGGGGGCGACCTCGCGGAGTGGACCGAGGAGGAGCTGGCCGAGGCCCGCGACTGGGTGGATCGCTACAAGGAGATCCGGCCCCTCGTGCAGCGCGGCGACCTCTACCGGCTACGGCCCCCGCAGGGCGGGCTGAGTGCGGTGCAGTACGTGCTCGGTGACGAGGCCGTCGTCCTCGCCTGGCTCCAGGCGCAGCATCACGGCGAGCCGGTGCCGGTGCTGCGGCTGCGTGGCCTCGACCCGACAGCAGCGTACGAATGCCTCGAAACGGGCGAAGTTCACCGAGGTGCCGTACTACTGCATCACGGACTGCGGACGGGGCTGCGCGGTGACCTCGATGCGACGGTTCTCCGGTTGCGTCGCATCTAGGGCTTCTGTCCGAATTGGTGCCTTCATTCCAACTCCGTCTGGAATAAGGGGACCTGTGGATGTGCCACGTGAGGAGCGTCATATTCGTGACCGTGCGTCGCCCGTCATGTTCACGTAATTAGTGCGGTTTTCAAGGGTGTTTGGTCAAAGAGAGCCTCCTGAAAGCACGGAGGGTGACCGGGAATTCCCTCAGGTACCAAACAGAAACACATTCACGGGCAACCACTTACTTGTCCCTTTGCGTCTTGGTCGCTTACGTTCACCAGCGATCCGGACGGACGCCCAATCCTGCCGCCGCCCGGAGCCCGCACACCAATCACCCGTCCATGGCAGGAGCGGGGGACCCACAGGTAGAACCGCCTGTTCCGGTCTCCGGAACGGCTAGGGGTTAAGCCGTACTTCGGTACGGCCGGGCATCTCCAGTCCGCACCCGACAGCTCACCTCGCAGGCGCCGGAGAGGAATTCGCCATGCCCGCCAAGGGTAAGCACCGCCGACCGAAGACCCAGCGCTTCACCCGATCCATCGCCGTCGCCGGAACCGGCGGCGCCGCACTTGCTCTGCCGCTTCTCGGGGCCACCGGCGCCAACGCCGCCACCCCGCAGTCCGTCTCGGAAAAGGCCGTTCAGTCGTCCGTTCCGGCCACCATGAAGAACGTGGCCGAAAAGACGACGGCCGAAAAGACGGCCTCCGCGAAGGCCTCGGGCACGAAGACCTACTCCGTGCAGGCCGGTGACTATCTCGCGAAGATCGCGGACGAGCAGAATGTCAGCGGTGGCTGGAAGAAGCTCTACTCCGACAACCGCGAGGCCGTCGGCGCCGACCCGTCGCTGATCCACCCCGGTCTCAAGCTCTCGATCGGCAAGAAGGCCACGACGAGCACACCCAAGTCCTCGTCGCCCTCGGGCTCTTCGTCCTCTTCGTCCAAGTCATCTTCTTCGTCGGATTCGTCCGTATCGTCGAAGTCGTCCTCCTCCGGGTCCTCCTCCTCGAAGACCGAGGCGGCCACCCAGAGCGCCGACACCGCCAGTGGCTTCACCACCCCGGTGAGCGGTGCCGCCGTCGGTACCGCCTACCGCACGGCGGGCAGCATGTGGTCCAGCGGCTACCACACCGGCGTCGACTTCAGCGTCCCCACCGGCACCTCCCTCAAGGCCGTGGGCGCGGGCACCGTCGTCTCCGCGGGCTGGGGCGGGGCGTACGGCAACCAGGTCGTCGTCAAGCTCGCCGACGGCTACTACGCGCAGTACGCCCACCTGTCCTCGCTCTCCGTCTCGAACGGCCAGTCCGTGACGGCCGGCCAGCAGGTCGGTCTCTCGGGCGCGACCGGCAATGTGACCGGTCCGCACCTGCACTTCGAGATCCGCACCTCGCCGGACTACGGCTCGGACGTGGACCCGGTCGCCTACCTCCGTACCAAGGGCGTCTCCGTCGGCTGATTCCCCGACTGCTTGTCCGACACGCTGCCGAAGGCCGGATCCCGATCCCCGGGTCCGGCCTTCGGTGTGTCGATCTGTGCTCGTTCATGGTGATCGCTTCATTGCGGTTTTGTGGCAAGCGTGCCCAGGGCGTCGCCAGGGACGGAAGAGTGGGGACGTAAAAGCCTCGATCGGCCTTCCGGAAGGAGCCGTCTCCCGTGACGAGCACGCGTAGAGCATTCGGAGCCCTGGCCGCAGGCGCCGCCCTGGCTGCCCTCGCCCCCGCGACCGACGCGAGCGCCACGCCACGCCACCGCCGGCTGATCGCCCACGACGACTTCCGTCACGGGCTCGGCCAGTGGGCGGTGGAACTCGAGCAGGGCGGCACCGTCACCGCCTCCCGCGGGACCCTGGAAGTCGACGTGCCCGCCGGCGCGACGGTCTGGTTCAAGAAGCGGCTCGAAGGGCCGTACGTCCTGGAGTACACCGCCACACCGGTGTCGGCGGGCGGGGTCAACGACCGGGTCTCCGACCTCAACAACTTCTGGAACGCCGTTGACGTCCGTTCCCCCGACGACCTCTTCGCCACCCGGCGGAGCGGGGCGCTGGCGGAGTACGACC
The DNA here is from genome assembly GCF_059026085.1 of Streptomyces sp. a15. NCBI lineage: Bacteria > Bacillati > Actinomycetota > Actinomycetes > Kitasatosporales > Streptomycetaceae > Streptomyces > Streptomyces sp. A15. The sequence continues at coordinate 39,992 of NZ_JBWLKM010000057.1, forward strand.
ACCTCAAGACGTACTACGTCGGCTACGGCGCCAACACCAACACGACGACCAGGCTGCGCCGTTACGTCGGTGAGGCGGGCGTCCGGCCGCTGGTGTACGACTACACCGAGCCGCTGCTCGTGGCGAACGAACCGAACCGGGTCCGGATCGTCTCCGACGGCTCGGGAGTCCGGTGGTGGGACAACGGGCGGCTCGTCTTCGACTACAGCGATCCTCAGCCGTATACGAGCGGGCACTTCGGCTTCCGGACCACCTGGAGCCATTTCCGGATCAGCGGATTCCGGGTGTGGCAGTTGCCGCCTCAACAGCGCTGAGAAGAGGGCTATTCCTGGTTTGACCAATCCTTGAAGAGTGGCTTATCTCACCGCACGTCAACCCTTTCCTACGGTCGCGTAGCTCACATCCGAAGGGGAATCATGGGCCGACGTGGCAGACGATTCGAAGAATGACAACAGATCAGTGATCGGGTCGTACGTGGCGGTGGGGGACAGCTTCACCGAGGGCGTCGGCGACCCCGGTCCCGACGGGTCGCTCGTCGGCTGGGCCGACCGGTTCGCGGTACTGCTCGCGGACCGGCGGCCCGAGGGCGACTTCGACTACACCAACCTCGCCGTGCGCGGGAAACTCCTCGACCAGGTCGTGGCGGACCAGCTTCCGCAGGCTCTCGAACTCGCCCCGGACCTGGTCTCCTTCTGCGCCGGCGGCAACGACATCCTGCGGCCCGGCACCGATCCCGACGAGGTCGCCGAGCGTTTCGAGCAGGCGGTGGTGCGGCTCACCGCCGTCGCCGGCACGGTGATGGTGACGACCGGATTCGACACCCGTGGCGTGCCCGTGCTCAAGCGTCTGCGCGGCAAGATCGCCACCTACAACGGACATGTGCGGGCCATCGCCGACCGCCACGGCTGTCCGGTGCTCGACCTGTGGTCCCTGAAGAGCATTCAGGACCGGCGGGCCTGGGACGGCGACCGGCTCCACCTGTCGGCGGACGGGCACACGCGCGTGGCGCTGCGCGCGGGGCAGGTCCTCGGGCTGGAGATCCCGGCCGACCCGGAGCAGCCCTGGCCGCCGCTTCCGCCGCGCGGCACGCTGGAGGTTCGGCGGGACGACGTGCACTGGGCGCGCGAGTACCTGGTGCCGTGGATCGGCCGCCGGCTGCGCGGGGAGTCGTCGGGCGACCATGTGACCGCCAAGGGCACGCTGTCGCCGGACGACATCAAGACGCGGATCGCTTCGGTTGCTTGAAGGTCTGCGGAGGTGCGGGTATTTGGGTGCCCGGTGCGAGCCGGCCTACGGGCGGCACGCACCGGGCACTCGCCTTGTGGCCCGAGGTGGGCTTGTGCGGGGCAGGGGGCTCGGCGCCCCTACGTGGTCAACGCCTCCCGCGTCAGCCCCAGTTCCCGGGCCAGCGCCTCGTCCACCCACTCCTGCGCCCGGGACCGCGACACCGCGCCCGGGTACGACGTGAGCTGTACGGCGAGCCCGTCCAGCAGGGCCGTGAGGCGCAGGGCCGTGCCGCCCGGGTCCGGGCAGGGGAACTCGCCCGCGGCCACGCCCTCGGCGATCACCTCGGCGAGGGCCGCCTTCCACCGGCGGTCGAGGTCACGGGTGACCTCCTGGAGCGCGGGCTCGCGCAGCGCGGCCGCCCAGCCCTCGATCCACAGCCGCCAGCCCTTGGCCTGGCCCGTCGGGGCGTACCAGCGTACGGCCGCCCGCAGCCGGCGCAGTGCGGTGGTGCGGCGGGCGAGCAGTTTGGACAGATGGGCGAGGTCGTCCTCGGCCGCGTACGTGAAAGCGGCGGCGACCAGCTTCTCCTTCGTGGAGAAGTGATACAGCACCAGCGCGTTGCTCACACCGAGGACCGAGGCCACGTCGGCGATCCTGACCGCCGCCACGCCCCGCGCCTCGATCTGCTCGATGGCGGCCCGCAGCAGCTCCTCGCGCCGCTCGGCCACGCTCAACCGCACTCTCGCCACGCCGTCACCCTAATCCGTGGTTCTGTGCGCTGCCGGAGAGAGGTCGTTTACCGGCCGAACCGCCCGCGACCTGGTAGCGCACCTGAAACGACCGTTCGCGCCGAGGGGCGGGCACCTCGCTACCGGTACCAGCCGAACCGCTCGGCGATCACCGGCAGCCGGTCCGCGACGATGGCGTGCGCGGCCGCCCGCGGGGTCGTGCCGTCCCGCTCCGCACGGGCCAGCATCTGCTCGACCAGGGCGCGCATCGAGCGGCGTGTGTGGGCGAACGCCGCGTCCGCGTCGGCGTCGATGTCGCCGAAGAGCGTCCACCACCACCAGGCGTTCGTTCCCGAGTTGACGACCACGTCCGGCAGAACGGTCACCCCGCGCGCGGACAGCAGTTCCTCCGCCTCAGGGAGGACGGGCATATTGGCCGCCTCGACGATCCAGCGGGCCGTGACCAACTCCTGGTTGGTGGTGTCGATCGCGTACGAGACCGCCGCGGGCACCAGCACCTGTGCGCCGGCGCACAGCCAGGCGCCGCCCGGCAGTTCACGGTCGTCGGGGCGCAGGACGGACCGGTCCACCGTGCCGTAGGCGTCCCGCGCCACGAGCAGGGCCTCGACGTCGAGGCCGGTCGGATTGGCGATGGTGCCCTTGATGTCGGCGACGGCCACGACCGTGAGCCCCGCGCGCGTGAGGAAGCGCGCGCTGGCCCCGCCCATGGTGCCCAGGCCCTGCACCGCGACCCGCGTTCCCGCATACGCCACCCCGGCCCGGTCCAGGGCCGTGAGCACCGACTCCGCCACCCCGCAGCCGCCGACCAGCTCGTCGAGGCCGATGCCGTCCACCTCGACCGCGAAGGCGTCCGCGAGCCGCCGCCGGGCCGCGCCCTCGTCGTCGAGCAGCGGATACACCGCCTGGATGGAGGAGACGAGCCCCGCCTCCGAGGCCGCCCGGTCCACCAGGTCCTGCGTGAGGCCGAGGTCCTCGCCGGTGGTCCACAGGCTCTCGACGTACGGCCGCATGGCTCGCAGATAGCGGACCAGCAGGTCGTACGCCCCCGGCTCCCGGGGATCGCAGTCGATGCCGCCCTTGGCGCCGCCGAGGGGGATGTAGCGGCCCTCGGGGGTGTAGTGCAACGCCTCCTTCATCGTCATGCCGCGGGCGAGTCCGGTGACTTCGTCCAGGGTGCAGCCCGCGCGCATGCGCAGACCGCCGCTGGAGACGCCGCGCACCAGCCGGTCGACGACCAGGAAGCCCTGGCGACCGGTGAGGTGGTCGGTCCAGGTGAGCGACATCAGGGGGGCGGTCATGCGGTCTCCTCAACTGAACGGTGAGTCAGTGTCCGAAGGATCGCCGTGTCCTGTCAACGCACACAATGGACCGGTGGTGGTAATCCGGCTGTCAGAGGGGGTGCCCATAATGGGAGGCCTCACCGACTCCACCTTGGAGGTACACCGTGACCGGTTTCCGTTCCCCGAGCTCCGGGCTTCGCGCGCTGCGGCCCGCGGCCTTCGGTGCGGACCCGAGCGGTGAGCGCCTGGCGCGCATCCGCAGATCGCCCCACTTCAAGGACGGGGTCTTCCAGAATCCCGGAGGCACCGCAAGCACCCGGCCCTCCGCTTCGCCGGTGGAGCTCGCGAAGGGCTACTTCGACAAGGACGAGCGCCCCCGCCGCGCCCCGAAGGGCACCGTGCCGGTGCACGCCACCACGCTCGCCGACATCGCCAGGCCCCCGGCCACGGGGCTCCGACTGACCTGGATGGGGCACTCCAGCGTGCTCGCGGAGATCGACGGACAGCGGGTGCTCTTCGACCCCGTCTGGGGCGAGCGCTGCTCCCCGTTCCCCTTCGCCGGCCCCAAGCGACTGCACCCCGTGCCCCTGCCGCTGGCCGCGCTCGGCCCGGTCGACGCCGTCGTGATCTCCCACGACCACTACGACCACCTCGACATGCCCACGATCAAGGCACTGGCCGGCACCGACACGCTCTTCGCCGTGCCGCTGGGCGTCGGCGCCCACCTGGAGCACTGGGGGGTCTCCGCCGACCGGCTGCGTGAGCTGGACTGGAACGAGGCGACGAAGGTCGGCGGCCTCACCCTGACGGCCACCCCGGCCCGCCACTTCTGCGGCCGCGGTCTGCGCAACACCCAGCACACGCTGTGGGCCTCCTGGGTCGTCGCCGGCGACGAGCACCGGATCTACCACAGCGGCGACACCGGGTACTTCGACGGCTTCCGGGACATCGGCGCCGAGCACGGCCCCTTCGACGCCACGATGATCCAGATCGGCGCGTACAGCGAGTACTGGCCGGACATCCACATGACTCCCGAGGAGGGGATGCGCGCCCACCTCGACCTCCAGGGCGGCCGGCCGCACGGCGTGTTCCTTCCGATCCACTGGGCCACCTTCAACCTCGCCATGCACGCGTGGGCCGATCCCGGCGAGGGCACCGTCGCGTCCGCCCGCGCGGTGCGGGCCCCGATCGCCCTGCCCCGGCCCGGCGAGCCCTTCGAGCCCACGGCCGAGACGCTGCCGACCGAGCCCTGGTGGCGGAGTGTGGCCACCGCACCGGCCGGCGGCTGGCCGGCAGCCGACGTGCTGACCGAGGCGTTGATCAAGACCTCGGCCGACTCGGCCGCCCGGGACCAGGCCGGTACGACCGGTGATGTGCCGGAGGGCAAGGGTGACGGGAGCGGCGAGCCGGAGGCTGTTCCGGCGGGCTGAGGGGCGGGGGAGGGACAGCCGCGGGCGGCTCGCGCCGACATATGGCTGCCGCGGCTTGCCCGCCGACGGCGGGCAAGCCGGTTGTTCGGGATGGGCGCGGCCTGGCCACCGGATGACAGCGCGGCCCTCGGCCCAGGGGCTGAACCGGGCGGGGTGCAGGGCAAGCCAGCGCGTGAGGCGGGGCCCTTCGGCATGGGGGCCTGGGCCCCTTTGGGGTGGGCGGCCGGTCTGCGCAGGGCAGGTTGCCGAGTCGCGTGGAGACGCGGCGGCTGCGCCGTGCCCACCGGAGACTGGGCCACCTGCGGGGCGCGTGCTCATCGGCGACGGTGACACGGCTGCGGTTCGTTCCAGGGGTCGGGGGAGGAAAGCGAATCCAGCGGTCCCAGTGGGCTGTTGGCAGGTCCGGGTTCGGTGGACGGTCAACAGGGGGCAGGGGCAGGCGACTTCGCCGGACGCGAGGCGATCGACATTCCGTTCCTGTCGGTCGCGAAGTGGCGCGCTCGCCCGCAATTCCGTCTGGGCACATCCATGACGAGGGGCGCCTCGCGGGCGGCTCTTCCGCTACGGAGAGTGAACCTCCTGGGGATGCTCACGGAGCCCTGTGTCGTTGATTCCCGGATCGAAGGCGACCGTCGGCCGACTCGCGCGGCGTCGGTTGAGGAAAGGGGCACCCGGGCCTCGCAGTCCGTTTGTGACCGGCTCTGACCAGTGTCGATCGACTCTGGGCTTGATGAGGTCGGGCCGAGGGGGAGGTTATCGGTCTGTCGTACGAGGCCTCATACCAGAGCGGGATGCTGTCCGTGGGAGTTTGTCAACTGCCCACCGCACATGATGCGTTGCCGACTACTGTCAGTGTCCGTCGGGCGACGCAGGGCTGGAACGTTCGGTTCTGTCGATCGACACCCGCATGCGCGTGCCCGCGTACGCCCCCGACATGTGCAGCAGCAGGGCAATCAGGCCCGACGGACCAGTACGACGAGGACACCGATGTCTCACCTCCGCGCCCCGGCCGCCCGCGCAGACCGCCGTGAGGGCGGGCGGCACGGCCGGCCGGCCGCCCGAGCCGTTCCCGTGGTGCCCGACATCCACATACGGTCCCAGTTGCTGCGTCTTGCCGTGCTGCCGCCCGTCGCCGTCGCCCTCAGCGCCTGCGCCGCCGTCCTGTTCACCGTCCGCTCCACCGGTGCCCGGCCCAGCCTGACCCTGTGGTGCGTGCTTGCCGGGGCCGTCTCGGTGACCTGCGCGGGCATCCTGATCGCCGCCGTGGCTGCCGACCGCGCCGCCCACTCGGTGAGCGACCGCATCGGTGCCCTGCGGCGCAGCAGCGCGCGCGGCGAGGCCGACCTGCGGGCGCTGGTCGAGGCGTTGCGCCGGGGTGAGGGACCGCCGCAGCGCAAGCCGCGCAGCGGACCGCCCGAGGACGCCGACGACTTCGAACTGCTCGCCACCGACCTCACCCGGGCCCACGACGGCGCCGTCACCGCCGTCGTGCAGGCCGCGCAGCTCTCCAGCCAGGCGGGCAGCGAACAGAAACTCGAGGTCTTCCTCAACCTCGCCCGGCGCCTGCAGTCGCTGGTGCACCGCGAGATCTCGATCCTGGACGAGCTGGAGAACGAGATCGAGGACCCCGATCTCCTCAAGGGCCTGTTCCATGTCGACCACCTCGCCACCCGCATCCGCCGCCACGCCGAGAACCTCGCCGTGCTCGGCGGGGCCGTCTCCCGCCGTCAGTGGAGCAACCCGGTCTCCATGACCGAGGTGCTGCGCTCGGCCATCGCCGAGGTCGAGCAGTACTCACGGGTCAAACTCGTGCCGCCGATCGACGGCACCCTGCGCGGCCACGCCGTCGCCGACGTGATCCACCTGCTGGCCGAACTCGTCGAGAACGCCACGGTGTTCTCCGCCCCGCACACCCAGGTGCTGCTGCGCGCCAACCTCGTCACCTCGGGGCTCGCCGTGGAGGTCGAGGACCGCGGGCTCGGCATGCCCGTCGGCGAGCAGAGCCGGATGAACGCCCTGCTCGCCGACCCCGACCAGGTCAATGTGGCCAGCCTGCTGGCCGACGGCCGCATCGGGCTGTTCGTCGTCTCGCAACTCGCCAAGCGGCACGGCATCCACGTCCGGCTGCAGACCAACATCTACGGCGGTGTCCAGGCCGTCCTCGTGGTGCCGCAGGCGCTGCTGGGCACGGCACCGGGCGTCCCCGGAGCCGTACCGCGCCCGCCGGACGCCCCGGCGGGCGGGGCCGGGCCGTCCGTGCCGCAGCAGCATCCGCGGCCCGGGCCGCCCGAGGCAGGGCACCGGGTCACGCCGGGCGCCCCGATCGCGCCGCCGGCCCCGCCGCGCCCTCAGCAGCGGGAGACGCCGCGGCCCCGACAGGGGGAGACCGCGCCGCCCATGAAGAACGGCGGTGCACCGGCGCCGCCGCTGCCCGTGCGCGGGGCCCGCGAGGAGCGGCCCACCCCGGCGGAGGCCGTACCCGGCGTCCGGCCCGACCACCGGCACCTCGTCGCGGAGCACACAGCCGCGCCGCCCACCCCACGCAACGGCGCCGTGCGCGGCACCATGGGCAAGCCTCAACTGCCCCGGCGCCGGGCGCAGGAGCACATCGCGCCCCAGCTGCGCGACGGGCCGGCGCCCCGCCAGGAATCGGAGTACCTGGTCGGACACGACCCGGGCCTGATGGCGGCCTTCCAGCGGGGTATCGGCCTGGCCGAGGCCCAGCAGCACCTGGAGGCGGTGTCCGGCGACCCGAGCACACCGCCCACGGCGTCGCCCATGGGGTCGACCATGGAGTCGCCCATGGGGTCGACAACCTTGGGCTCGGCCACCGTGGAGCCCGCGCACACAACGCCCGCGCACATGGAGGCCGCGCACATGGATTCGGCCCCCATGGAGCGGACCGGCATGGAGCCGCCCCACATGGAGCCCGCCCCCATGGACCCCGTCCACACGCCTGTGCCGCTTCCCGGGGCGGTGCCCCTCGCGCCCCTGGACCTCGGCCACACGGACGTCACCGACATGGCCGCTCCGCCCTCCATGGACGTACGGCCCATGGATCCGTCCCACATAACCGAGGCGCGCCCCGCGCACGGACCCGGGTCGCACGGCGTACGTCGCCTGCGGGATGGCGGGTCCGCACCCGGCCTCGACCTCGACCACACCACCCGGCACGACGGGAGCGCACCCGCCGGATGACCATCCCCGCATTCACCCCACCCCCCAGCGCTCCCGCAGACCTTCGTACCTCAAGGAGTCGATCCACCATGGCGAGCGAAGCGCCGACCGGCCATGTATCCGATCTCGACTGGCTGATGAGCGGCCTCGTGCAGCGTGTACCGCACACCACCAGTGCGGTCCTCCTCTCCTGCGACGGGCTGGTGAAGTCGGTCCACGGCCTCGACCCCGACAGCGCCGACCACATGGCCGCCCTGGCCTCCGGCCTCTACTCCCTCGGCCGCAGCGCCGGCGTCCGCTTCGGCGACGGCGGTGACGTCCGCCAGGTCGTCGTCGAACTCGACGCGACCCTGCTGTTCGTGACCACCGCGGGATCCGGCACCTGTCTCGCCGTGCTGGCCGGCCGCGAGGCCGACGCGGCGGTGCTCGGCTACGAGATGGCGATGCTGGTCAAGAGCGTCCGCCCCTACCTGATGACCGCTCCTCGGCAGCACGCCGTCGAACCGTCGGCGCTGAGGCCTTGAGCGTGACGGCGGCCGGCGACGGGCCCTGGCTCGACGACGCGGCCGGACGGCTGGTGCGCCCCTTCACGGTCAGCAACGGCCGTACCCGGCCCACCATCGCGCTCGACCTGCTGTCGCACGTGATGGCCACCGGAGCCACCCCCCTCGGGTACCTCGGTCCCGAGCACGCGCAGGTCCTCGACATGTGCCGCGCGCCCGTCTCGGTCGCCGAGGTCGCCGCCCATCTGAAGCTGCCGGCGGTGGTCACCAAGGTGCTGCTGTCGGACCTCGTCGACTGCGGGGCGCTGACCACCAAGCCCCCCGAGTTCACCCACAACCCGACAGACCGGGCCCTTCTGGAGGCAGTGCTCGATGGACTACGACGACAGCTCTGACCCCTTCCCCACCGCACTGAAGATCCTGGTGGCGGGCGGGTTCGGAGCAGGCAAGACGACCTTCGTGGGCGCGGTCAGCGAGATCGCGCCCCTGAGCACGGAGGAACTGCTCACCACGGTCAGCGCCGCGACCGACAGCCTCGACGGCATCGAGAACAAGGTCGAGACGACGGTGGCCATGGACTTCGGCCGCATCACCCTCGACCCGGAACACGTCCTGTACCTGTTCGGCACCCCCGGACAGGAGCGGTTCTGGTTCATGTGGGACGAGCTCTCCGAGGGCGCCCTCGGCGCGGTCATCCTCGCCGACACCCGGCGCCTGGAGGACTGCTTCGCAGCCGTGGACTTCTTCGAACAGCGCGGCCTCGGCTTCATCGTCGCGATCAACGAGTTCGACGGCTCGTACCGCTACGACCCCGAGGAGGTCCGAGCCGCCATCGATCTCGACCCACAGATCCCCGTTGTCCGCTGCGACGCCCGGATCTCCAGCTCGGGGGTGCAGACCCTGCTCACCCTCGTGCGGCACCTCATCGCCCACAGCCCGGCCATCGCGCCGAGCCACGGCGCCCACATGTGACCCCCGCACACCCCGCAACGGAGCCGCATATGACGTACGTCCACAGCGACGGAGCCCGCCCATGAGCTACGGCCTGCCCCGCCCGGCCGGTCGACTGCTGCTCACCCCCGAGGACAAGGAGGCGCCCGCCCGTGTGCGACGGCTGCGCCGACTGGGGCTGGGAGAGCATCCGGAGCCCGCGCTCGACGCCTTCGCGGATCATCTGGCGAAGCGCACCGGAGCGGCGTACGCCATGGTCAACTTCATCGACGAGCACCGGCAGTTCTTCGCGGGCCTGCGCGTTCCGGACGTCCGACCTCGTACGAACACCGACGAAGAGTCGAAGCCGGAGATCGGCCGCTCCATGGAGCGTGACCACGGTTTCTGCCCCCATGTCGTCGTCCGGCGCAAGGCGCTGGTGCTGGAGGACGTCCGCGACTATCCGCGGTTCGCCGGCAATCCGGTCGTCGACGAGTTCGGGATCCGCTCCTATCTCGGGGCGCCCCTCATCGACACCACGGGCATGGTGCTGGGCACCGTGTGCGTGGCCGACATCGAGCCGCGGGCCTGGGGGAAGGCCGGCCTGGAGGCCATCAAGTGGACGGCGGCGGACCTGGCGGGCCGGCTGGAGCGGCGGGAGGCCGACGGGCTTCTCTCCTAGGGCTCCTGGGGGACGGGCTTCTCCACCGGGGGATGCCCGGTCTCACAGTCCTCGCCAGATGTTGTCGAAGGCCGCGTTCTCGACGGTCCGCCGCTGCCGCACGCCGTCCAGTTCCGTCAGCGCGTCACCGACCGTGGCCAGCACGGTCACGACCGCCTCGTCGGTGAGCTCGGGAAAGCCTTCGGCCGGTTCGTCGTGGATCCCGAGGGCGGCCGTCAGGGCGGCGAGCACGGGTTCGTCCGACACCCGGCGGTCCTCGGCGCGGCGCCGGTCCGGCGAATCGACCAGCGTCTTGCGGCCGGTGCGGACGGGAAGCAGGCGACCGCGTTCGCGGCTGATCAGTCCTTCCGTCTCCAACTGGGCGAGATAGGCCGCGGACAGTCCACGGCCCCGCCGCCACAGCCACTCCTCGGCCGACTCGTACGGCTCCTGCCGGACGACCGACGCCGCGGCCTCGTCCAGCAGACGGTCGCCCGTCGCCGGTTGCGGACCCGGCACGATCCGGTCGCCGTCCAGGGTGAGGGCGCTCGCTCCGAGGAGGTCGACGAGTTCGGCGCCCGCGAGGGCGAGTGACAGATCGCCCTGCTCGACGGGACGGTCGGTCTCCACGTCCATGGTGACGATCAACAGGTCCCGCGCTGTGGTCATGGGGTGGCTCCCTATATGTCGGCCGACTCGGGGCGGCGACGTCAGTCCGGTCCGCCCGGGGTTGTCGCCCACGGGTGGTGCGGGCCGCCGTTCCGGGGCCGAGTGTCGCACGAGGGCCGTGCGGTGCGGGACACGGATGCGCCGGACGGCGGTGGCGGCCGGGTTCGGGGCCACCGAGTCGCTGCGCGCGGCAGGTGTCGTACGAGAGGTGCCCCCGTTGGATGGGGAGCTGTCCGCGTACTTCGAGCGGGGCGGCGGGCGTGAAGCGGAGCTGTGGCGCCGCTTAAGAAATCCTCGATGGACCGGGGAGCCGCCGTACGGCAGATTGCTACGCGATTCCACCCCTCTCCCCGGAACGGGCCGCTGCGGCATGCCCGGTCTCGGGGACCCACGCACAGGAGCCGTAGCGTTGAAGGCGTTGGTCAAGGAGAAGGCGGAGCCGGGACTGTGGCTCACGGACGTGCCCGAGCCCGTGGTCGGACCCGGCGACGTACTGATCAAGGTGCTGCGCACCGGGATCTGCGGCACCGATCTGCACATCCGGTGCTGGGACGGCTGGGCGCGGCAGGCGATCAGCACGCCGCTCGTGCTCGGGCACGAGTTCGTCGGCGAGGTCGTCGGGACCGGCCGTGACGTCACCGACCTCAAGGCGGGCGACCGGGTCAGCGGTGAGGGCCACCTGGTGTGCGGCAGGTGCCGCAACTGCCTCGCCGGACGGCGGCACCTGTGCCGGGCCACAGTCGGGCTCGGCGTCGGTCGCGACGGGGCGTTCGCCGAGTACGTCGCCCTGCCCGCCGCCAATGTGTGGGTGCACCGCGTCCCCGTCGACCTCGATGTGGCCGCGATCTTCGACCCGTTCGGCAACGCCGTGCACACCGCGCTGTCCTTCCCGCTGGTCGGCGAGGACGTCCTGATCACCGGTGCCGGGCCGATCGGACTGATGGCCGCCGCCGTCGCCCGGCACGCCGGGGCGCGGAACGTCGTGATCACCGACGTCAGCGAGGAGCGGCTGGAGCTGGCCCGCAAGATCGGTGTGAGCCTCGCGCTCAATGTCGCCGAGTCGGCCATCGCCGACGGGCAGCGCGAACTCGGCCTGCGCGAGGGCTTCGACATCGGGCTGGAGATGTCCGGCCGCCCCGAGGCCATGCGGGACATGATCGCCAACATGACGCACGGCGGCCGGATCGCGATGCTCGGCCTGCCGGCCGAGGAGTTCCCGGTCGACTGGGCCCGGATCGTCACCTCCATGATCACGATCAAGGGCATCTACGGCCGTGAGATGTTCGAGACCTGGTACGCGATGTCGGTGCTCCTGGAGGGCGGCCTCGACCTCGCCCCCGTGATCACCGGACGGTACGGATACCGCGACTTCGAGGCGGCGTTCGCCGACGCGGCGAGTGGCCGCGGCGGCAAGGTCATCCTCGACTGGACCGCGTAAGTCACCCGGATTCTTCCCGGATTCTTAGGAGCTTCCCCATGTTCGACTCCGTGCGCGACGACCTCCGCGCCACCCTCGACGAGATCCGCACCGCCGGTCTGCACAAGCCCGAGCGCGTGATCGGCAGCCCGCAGTCCGCGACCGTGAACGTCACCGGAGGCGGCCGCCCCGGCGAGGTGCTCAACTTCTGCGCCAACAACTACCTGGGCCTCGCCGACCACCCCGAGGTGGTCGCCGCCGCCCACCAGGCCCTGGACCGCTGGGGCTACGGCATGGCCTCCGTGCGCTTCATCTGCGGCACGCAGGAGGTGCACAAGGAGCTGGAGGCGCGGCTCGCGGCCTTCCTCGGCCAGGAGGACACGATCCTGTACTCCTCCTGCTTCGACGCCAACGGCGGTGTGTTCGAAACGCTGCTGGGCCCCGAGGACGCGGTGATCTCGGACGCGCTGAACCACGCCTCCATCATCGACGGCATCCGCCTGTCCAAGGCCCGCCGCTTCCGCTACGCCAACCGTGATCTCGCCGATCTGGAACGGCAGTTGAAGGAAGCCACCGAAGCGGGGGCCCGCCGCAAGCTGATCGTCACGGACGGCGTCTTCTCCATGGACGGATATGTGGCCCCGCTCCGCGAGATCTGCGACCTCGCCGACCGCCACGACGCCATGGTCATGGTCGACGACTCGCACGCGGTCGGCTTCGTCGGCCCCGGCGGCCGCGGCACCCCCGAGCTGCACGGCGTCATGGACCGCGTCGACATCATCACCGGCACCCTCGGCAAGGCGCTCGGCGGTGCCTCGGGCGGTTACGTCGCCGCCCGCGCCGAGATCGTCGCCCTGCTCCGCCAGCGCTCCCGGCCGTACCTCTTCTCCAACACGCTCGCCCCGGTGATCGCCGCCGCCTCCCTGAAGGTGATCGACCTGCTCGAATCGGCGGACGACCTGCGGATCCGGCTGGCCGAGAACACCGCCCTGTTCCGCCGCCGGATGACCGAGGAGGGCTTCGACGTCCTGCCCGGCGACCACGCCATCGCACCCGTGATGATCGGCGACGCGGCGAAGGCGGGACGCCTGGCGGAGCTGCTTCTGGAGCGCGGGGTGTACGTGATCGGCTTCTCGTATCCGGTGGTGCCGCAGGGGCAGGCCCGCATCCGCGTGCAGCTGTCGGCCGCGCACTCGACCGAGGACGTGAACCGGGCGGTCGACGCGTTCGTGGCGGCGCGTGCGGAACTCGAGGGTGACGTGGAGCTCGGGGGCTGACGGCGACCGGCACGGACCGACCGGACATATTGCGATAATCGTTCGCATGATCGAAGCGCGGCGGCTCCACATCCTCCGTGCGGTGGCCGACCACCGCACGGTGACCGCGGCTGCCGCCGCGCTGTACCTCACGCCCTCGGCGGTCTCGCAGCAGCTGACCGCCCTGGAGCAGGAGACCGGCCACCGGCTGGTCGAGCGTGGCGCCAAGGGCGTACGGCTGACCCCGGCCGGCGAGATCCTGCTCAGCCACACCCACGTGGTCCTCGCCCAGCTGGAGCGGGCCGAGGCCGAGCTCGCCGCCTACGGTTCGGGCGCCGCCGGCACCGTCACCGTCGCCTCCTTCGCGACCGGCATCGCCCTGGTGGTGGCGCCCGCGGTGGCCCGCCTCGCCGAGTCGGCGCCCGGCATCCGTATCCGTGTCCAGGACGCCGAGGGCGACGCCAGCCTGCCGATGGTCCTCGACCGGCAGGTCGACGTCGCCGTGGCCGTCGAGTACCGCGGGGCGCCGCCGGCCGACGACCCCCGGCTGACCCACGTACCGCTCTACGCCGAGCCCTTCGACGCGGTCGTCCCCGTCACCCACCGCCTCGCCGACGCCGACGAGGTGCCCCTCGCCGACCTGGCCAAGGACCCGTGGATCGGCCCCTACCCCGGCAACCCCTGCCACGACGTGGTCGTCCTCGCCTGTGAAAGCGCCGGCTTCCAGCCCCGCCTCGAACACTCCTCGGACGACTTCCGCGCGGTCGTGGCCCTCGCCTCCGCCGACGCGGGCGTGGCGCTCGTACCGCGCTCGGCGCTCATCGGCATGGACCTCGCCGGTGTGGTCGTACGGCCCGTCGACGGGGTCGCGCCCACCCGCCGGGTCTTCGCGGCCGTCCGCCGGGGAGCCGAGGAGCACCCGCTGATCCGGCCGGTCCTCGACGCGCTCGGAGAAGCCGCACAGGGGTAGGGAACCGGCCACCCGCCGCACGCTGTCTGGATTGTCATGCGTGTGACGATGATCCTTCCGGCCCTGACCGAGGCGACCAGCCCGCTCTTCAGGCCCATCAAGTACTCGCTGTTCCCGCCGCTCGGCCTCGCCACCCTGGCCGGCTACCTGGACCCCGACGACGAGGTCACGCTCCACGACGAACACGTGGAGCGACTCGACCTCGAAGCCCTCGACACCCCCGACCTGCTGGTCGTCCAGCCGTACATCACCTCGGCCCGCCGCAGCTACGAGATAGCCGACCACTTCCGCGCCCGAGGCGTCCACGTCGCCATGGGCGGCCTGCACGTCACCTCGCTCCCCGACGAGGCGGCCGCCCACGCCGACACGATCTTCACCGGCCCCGGCGAGGACGTCTGGCCGCTGTTCCTGAAGGACTTCCGCGACGGCGTGCCCGCCCGCCGCTACGACTCGACGCTGCGCACCCTGGCCGGACTGCCGCCCATCAGACGGGACCTGATCAAGCGTCATCTCTACCTCGTGCCCAACTCGATCGTGGTGTCGCGCGGTTGCCCGCACCACTGCGACTTCTGCTACAAGGACGCCTTCTTCGAGGGCGGCAAGTCCTTCTACACCCAGGCCGTCGACGACGCCCTCGCCGAGATCGACCGCCTGCCCGGCCGCCACCTCTATTTCCTCGACGACCACCTGCTCGGCAACAGACGGTTCGCGGAGGCCCTGTTCGACGGCATGAAGGGAATGGGACGCCTGTGGCAGGCGGCCGGAACGGTCAACTCCGTACTGAAGCCGGACCTGTTGGAGCGTGCGGTGGAGGCCGGGCTGCGCAGCCTCTTCGTGGGCTTCGAGACCGTCAACGACGCGAACCTCGCCGAGCGCCGCAAGAACCAGAACATCGGCACGGACTACGCGGCGGCGGTACGGCGGCTGCACGACACCGGGGTCATGGTCAACGCCAGCTTCGTCTTCGGGCTCGACCAGGACGGTCCCGACGTCTTCGACCGCACCGTGGAGTGGGCCGTGGCGCAGGGCATCGAGACGGCGACCTTCCACATCATGACGCCGTACCCGTCGACCGGACTGTGGAAGCAGCTGGAGTCCGAGAACCGCATCGTGCACCGCGACTGGGACCTCTACGACACCCGTCATGTCGTCTACGAGCCCAGGAACATGACCCCCCGTCAGCTGGAGGACGGCTACTGGCGGGCGTACCGCGACTTCTACCGCTGGTCCAACATCTGGCGGGGGTCGGCGGCCCAGCCGGGACCGCACGAGCGGATGCGGCACCTCGCGTACTCCGGCGGCTGGAAGAAGTTCGAGCCCGCGTGGGACCTGCTGATCCGGTCGAAACGGGTGGTGCGGGCCCTGCCGGCGCTGGAACGGACGCTGGCGGCGTTCGGGGGACGGGAGTAATCGTTTCGCCTGTTTCATATTCGGTCTATAATCCCGAATATGAAACAAGGTGGGATGGAGACCGGACCTGACCCCGTCGACGCCCGGCTCGGCGTCCGTCTGGCTGAGCTGAGGGCCGAACACGGCTGGTCACTGGGGGAGTTGGCGGAGCGCAGCGGGGTGAGCAAGTCGACCCTGTCCCGGGCCGAGCGGGCGGAGATCAGCCCCACGGCCTCGCTGCTGAACCGGCTGTGCGGTGTCTACGGGCGGACCATGTCCCAGCTGCTCAGCGAGGTCGAGGCGGAGCCTGCGCTCCTGGTCAGGGCCGCCGACCAGCCGGTGTGGGAGGACCGGACCTCCGGCTTCGTACGGCGCTCGGTGTCCCCGCCGCACTCCGGGCTGCGCGGCGAACTCGTCGAGGGGCAGCTCGCCCCGGGCGCCGACATCGCCTACGACCGGCCGCCCGTGCCCGGCCTGGAGCAGCACATCTGGGTCCTCGAAGGGGCCCTCGACGTGACGGCACAGGACACCGACCACCACCTCGACGCCGGTGATTGCCTGCGGTTGCGGGTGTGGGGGCCGACGCGGTTCCGCTGCCCGGGCCCCGAGCGGGTGCGATACGCGCTGGCGGTGGTGCTGCCGTGATCGTGAGCCGACTGGACGGCACTCAAGTGCTCGACTGTGTCGACGCGTTGGCCGACCTGCTGGTCGACACCGTGGCGGGCGGCGCCTCGGTGGGCTTCCTCGCGCCGCTCGACCCGGCGGTGGCGGCCTCCTGGTGGAAGGAGCGGGCGGCGGGGGTGACTGCCCGGCAGCTCGCCGTATGGGTCGCACGGGACGGCGACCGGACGGTCGGCACCGTGAGCCTGGCTTTCCCCGACAAACCCAACAGCCGCCATCGCGCCGAGTTGGTCAAGCTGATGGTCCACCGGGACGCCCGCGGGCGGGGCTTCGGCCGCAGGCTGCTCGCCACCGCCGAGGAGGCGGCCGTCGCCGCGGGCGTCACCCTGCTCCACCTCGACACGGAGACCGACAGCCCGGCCGAGCGCCTCTACACGACCGCCGGGTGGACGCGGGCCGGAGTGATCCCCGACTACGCGGCGGACCCGGCCGGGGTGCTGCGGCCGACGACGCTCTGCTACAAGCGCGTGGGGGCGGGCGCAGGAAGCGGACTCGAGGCTCTCACCAGGTGATTGTCAGTGGGAGCCATTACGGTGCCTGTCATGCCGGACGCCGAAGACGTACGCCGAATCGCCCTGTCCTTGCCGGACACGACGGAGAAGATCGCCTGGAGCATGCCCACGTTCCGGGTCGCGGGGAAGATGTTCGCCACGCTGCCCGAGGACGAGACCTCCCTCGCCGTGCGCTGCCCCAAGGAGGAGCGCGACGAACTGGTGCTGGCCGAGCCGGAGAAGTTCTGGATCGCCGACCATGAGGCGCAGTTCGCCTGGGTGCGGGCCCGCCTCGCCGCCGTGGAGGGCGAGGACGAGCTGCGTGACATCCTCGCCGACTCCTGGCGCCAGGCGGCACCGCCCCGACTGCTCGACGCCCACCCGGAGTTGGGGCTGCCGACCGCGGAGTGAAATCCCCTCGGGCGTTGTCAGTGCCGCGTGCCATGACGGCGCGAACGGCGCCATAGGCATCGCCGAGTCCGTCGCCCAGCTCGCCGGTCCCGCGGCGGCGGGCGTGCTCGTCGGACTCGCCTCGCCCGGCGGCGTCTTCGTGGCCCACGCGGCCACGTACGCGGTGAGCGCCGTGTGTCTCCTGCTGATGCGCCTGCCGCCGCTCACCCCGGGCAGCCACCCGACGGGACGCGGCGGCAGCGCCTTCAGGGCCGATCTCTTCGAAGCTGGCGGGAGTTCAGATCGCGCACCTGGCTGTGGGCCGTCATCGCCGTCTGGTGCCTCTACATGATCGCGGTGTGGGGCCCGACGGTCCCGCTGGTGGCGACGGAGGTGGTGCAGGAGTACGGCCCGGGCGCCTGCGCCCCCGCCGCATGCTCCGCGCCGGCGCGCTCTCCCCCTTCGGCTTCGTCGGCTTCCCGGCGACGGTGGGCGCCGGCCTCGGCATACCGGCCATGTGGCCGTCGGCGCCGCCGTCGCCGGGGCCGGGATGTCCTTCTGGAGCGTGATGTGGGCGACCAGCGTGCAGACCCAGGTCCCGCCCGACGTCCTCAACCGCATCCACGCGTACGACGTGGCCGGCTCCCTCGCGATGATGCCGGTCGGCCAGGCCCTCGCCGGTCCGGCGGCCGGGCTGCTCGGCGCAGACCAGGTGCTGCTGGTCGCCGGGGCGATGAGCTTCGTGGTCGCGGGTGCGCTGCTCGCCGTGCCGGGGATACGGGACCTGGTGCGGGTCGATCCACCGACGGTGGGTTCGGCGACGGCTTGTTCGGCGACGGTGACGGGTTCGCGTGAGCCGGCACGACTGACCGAGCACGACTGACCGAGCACGGCTGACGGGTGGACCACCGACCTCAGAGCATGTGAGCCGCCGCCCCGCCTCACGAACCCCCGCCACCCTCACCCGCCACGAACCCGCCGATCCGCTCCCGCAGGGACCTCGCGTCGAGGCCGTGCGCGGCGGAGTGCTCCTCCACGCGCCCGTAACGCCGCAGCTCACGGCGGCCCACGCCGAGGCCCAGCACCCGGTGGGGTACGTCGGCGAGGGCGTCGTTCGCCGCCGCGGTCGACGTGCCCGCGAGGTACGGCTCGACGAGCACGACGTCGGTTCCGGCCGTCTCCGTGGCCCGGCGCAGAGCGGCTGCGTCGAAGGGGCGTACGGTCGTCGCGTACAGCACGGTCACGTCGAGGCCGTCCACGGCGGCGAGCACCGCGTCCAGCATGGGCCCGACGGCGACGACCACGCCCGAGCGGCCCTCGCGGACGGTGCGGAAGTGCTCGCCGTCGACCGGGAGCGCGTCCCGGTTGGCCTGCACGGACAGCCGTACGTATACCTTGTCGTCGCCCGCGGCGACCGCGTGCCGCAGCAGCGTCTCCGCCTCGTCCGGATGCCCCGGCACATGCACGGTCCAGCCGTCGAGGGTGTCGAGCAGCGCCACGTCCCCGGGGGCCATGTGGGTGTACCCGCCCGCGGGCCAGTCGAAGGACGCGGCGGCGCTCACCAGCACCGCCCCCACGTCCTGATGGCCGAGGTCCAGCTTGACCTGCTCGAAGGGCCGCTCGACGAGGAAGCTCGCGAAGGTGTGCACGACGGGCCGCAGCCCGGTCAGGGCCATTCCCGCGGCCGCACCGACGAGCAGCTGCTCGCGGATGCCGACGTTGACGACCCGGTCCGGGTGCCGGTGCCATGCCTCGGTGAACGCGTCCCTGCCGATCTCGGCGAGGACGACCGCGACGCGCGGATCCTCGTCGAGCAGGCGTGAGACGACGGGGGCGAGACGGTCACGCATAGTGTCCATGGAGGATCGGGCCTTCCGGAGGTGTCAGAAGTGGCGGACATTCAGGCGGACTTGGGCTCGACCCGCGCCACGACCACGTGCGGGCGGCCCGGGTGCGGAGCGGTGAAGGCGGCGTACAGCGCCTCGTGGTCACGGCCGTCGACCGTGACGGCGGACCAGCCGGCCGCCTCGAAGCGGGCGGCGATGCCGCCGGGCCGGGCGTGACTGGCGGAGGCGTTGTCGATCACGACGGTGTGCAGCCGGTCCAGCCCGGCGGGCCCGGCGAAGGCGATCGCCTCGTGGTTGCTGCCCTCGTCCAGCTCGGCGTCCCCGACCAGCACCCACACCCGGGGCGCGTCGAGGCCCTGGGCGCGCAGCCCCAGCGCCGTGCCCACGGCGATCGGCAGCCCGTGTCCCAGTGACCCGCTGCCGATCTCGGCCCCCGGCACGAGCACCCGGTCGGGATGGTGGCCGAGCGGCGAGTCGTACGAGCCGAAGCCCGGCAGCCAGTCCACGGGTACGAAGCCCTTGGCCGCCAGTACCGCGTAGTACGCCATCGGCCCGTGCCCCTTGGACAGCAGGAACCGGTCCCGCCCCGGATCGTCCGCCCGGTCGGGCGCGACCCGCAGCACCCTGTCGTAGAGAACCCACAGCGCGTCCAGCGTGGACGTCGCCGCCGGACCGTGCTTCTCGTCGCCCGTCAGCAGTCCCATGAGCCGGGACAGGTCGCCGTACCCGTACGTACGGCCGCGTTCCTCGCTGATCGTCATGCGAACGATCGTGCAACCTCGAGCAAGGTTGAGGTCAAGCCTGTCCGCGGATAAACGAGTGCGCGACCACGGACCCGAGTGCGGTATTGTTTCCATGCGTGTTCGGCCAGGGAAAATCCCAGGTCAGACGGCACCGGGACGTGGCGCAGCTTGGTAGCGCACTTGACTGGGGGTCAAGGGGTCGCAGGTTCAAATCCTGTCGTCCCG
>NZ_JBWLKM010000058.1:0-58969 GCF_059026085.1 Streptomyces sp. a15
ACGAGAAAATGCCCGGGCGTGAACGCCCGGGAGCGATCCGCTCCGCGGCTCGCGGGCAGGTCCGCTCCGCTCCCCTGCCCTGGGCCCGCGCTGCGGGCCTGGCTGGCTACAAGAAGGGGCTGCCCGGCTTGCTGAGACGCCGTGTTGGGCAGGGTGGTTGGCATGTCTGGTGCTGTTCGTCAGGGGAAGATCCGATTACGTTTCTCGGAGTTCGTGGTTGATCCTTCGGATGCAGATGTCATGCGGCGGGTGCTGGAGGTTGAGGCGGATCTGCTGACGTTCGAGGGTGGCTCAATCACCTTCTCTTTGCAGGGTGTTGAGGTGTGCAGATTCCCCACTTCCGTGTTGAGCGGGGTGGAGCTGCCGGTGAGGTCGGAGCCGGCCTCACGCGTGTACTCGGTGGATGAGGTGCGCAAGCAGCATCCGAAGGCTTACGAGCGGTGGGCGCCGGAGGATGACCAGCTGTTGCTGCGGCTCCACGCTTCTGGGAGTGGTGTTGACGAGCTGGCCGAGCGGTTTGCTCGGCAGCCGAGCGCGATCCGGTCGCGTCTGGCGAAGCTCGGGGTGGAGAAGCTTCCCGAGTCACCTCCCTCTCCCCCGTCCTGACGATCCTTCAGTCTGTTTGCTGATTGAGGACGGTTGCAGTGCGGGCGGGTGCGGGGCATTGTCCCACCCCGCACCCGCCCGCACGCGGGGGCCGGGCAGTTCCAGCGAGGGGTGCAGTCTGGGTGGGACGGTGATGAGTGCGGCCCTCGCGAGCGTGCCGCTGCTGTCGCCCGACAGGGCGATTGAATCAAAATGACTCGGGATAGAGTCTGTAGTGAGGGGCTACTGCCCCCGTTGGTGCGGCGTGGAAGGCGGAAGATCGTGTCGGGTCGGCATCGGCTTCGTCCCCATCAGATCGAGGCCGTGGATGCGGTGGTACGGGCGCTGGCTCAGCCGCCGGATGGAGTATGGCCTGAGAGGGGACTGCGGGCTCAGGTAGTTGCTGCCACGGGGGCAGGCAAGAGCCTGGTGGGGGTGCACGCGGCGCTGGAGCTGCGTGCAGGGCGCGTGCTGATCTTGGTGCCCACGCTCGACCTGCTGGGGCAGATGGTGGGGGTGTGGCGGGCGGCCGGGCGTGCGGGGCCGATGTTCGGGGTGTGCTCGCCGCGCGAGGGTGGGGCGTTGGAGGTGCCGTGCACGACCGATGCCGGGCAGTTGGTGGCGTGGCTGGCCGGCCGTGAGCGGGTGACGGTGTTCGCCACGTATGCGGCGCTGGGGCTGGGGGTGTTGGAGCGGGCGCATGCGGCTGGTCTGGGCCGGTGGGATTTGGTCGTGGTGGATGAGGCGCACCGGACGTCGGGGGTGTTGGGCAAGCCGTGGGCGGCGGTGCATGACCAGGGGAAGGTGCCGGCGGCGCGGCGCTTGTACATGACGGCGACGCCGCGGTTGTGGGATGCGTCGTCGGGGGGTGAGGGCGGGTCGGCGGCGCTGGTGGCGTCGATGGATGACGAGAGTGTGTTTGGGCCGGTGGTGTACCGATTGCCGCTGTCGGAGGCGATCGAGCGGGGGTTGGTCGCGCGGTATCAGGTGGTGTGTGTGGACATCGCTGATCCGCAGGTGCAGGCGCTGCAGTTGGTGGGGTCGGATGCGCGCAGTGATGCGGTGCGGGGGCGGCGGTTGGCGGCGTTGCAGACGGCGGTGCTGAAGACGGCGGCCGAGCAGAAGTTGAGGCGGTTGTTGACGTTCCACTCGCGTACGAGTGAGGCGGAGGCCTTCGCGAGTGGGCTGGGCGCGGTGGCGAAGGCGCTGTGGGAGAGCGGCGAGGGGGGCTATCCGGAGCCGGGGGCGGTGTGGGCGCAGTGGCTTTGTGGAGAGCACAAGGTGGCGTACCGGCGGGAGGTGTTGGAGGAGTTCTCGTCGGGGTGTGCGGTGGACGGTGCGGTGTGGGAGCGGTGTGTGCTGTCGTCGGTGCGGGTCTTGGGCGAGGGGGTGGACACGCCGGGCTGTGACGCGGTGGTCTTCGCGGACGTGCGGGGTTCGGTGCCCGATGTGGTCCAGGCGGTGGGGCGTGCGCTGCGGATGCAGCCGGGTGAGGGCAAGATCGCCTCTCTGGTGGTGCCGGTGTTCCTGGGGCCGGGCGAGGAGCCGGACGAGATGCTCGCCTCCAAGGCGTATGAGGATCTGGTGAAGCTGCTGACCGCGCTGCGGGCGCACGACGCGGAGGCGGTCGAGCAGCTCGCCGTCCCGCAGGCCGCCAGCCGGTCCGAGGCGACCTCTGGCGGTTCAAGCCCGGGAGGCGGGGCCGGCGCTGCGGCGCAGGGGCTCTTGTCGTTCTCGTCGCGGCGGGATCCGGCCCAGTTGGCGGCGTTCATCAGTGCGCGGGTGCTGCGGCCGGAGGGCGAGTTCTGGCGGCGGGGTCTGCAGGCGGCGCTCGCGTTCCACGGTGACCACGGGCATCTGCGGGTCCCCTACGGGCACACGGCGCCTGATGGTTTTCCGCTGGGGGTGTGGATCTCCAATCAGCGGCGCCTGAATCGTCAGGGCGGTCTTGGGCCGGAGCGGGTGGCGCAGTTGGACGAGCTCGGGATGGTGTGGTCCCACTTCACGGTCGCCTTCGACGAGGGCCTGGCCGCGGCCCGCGGCTGGGCAGCCGAGCACGGCCACCTGGTGGCCCCCACGGAGGCCACCTGGGAGAACTACCCGGTCGGGATCTGGCTGAAGAATCAGCGTGCCGCTGCCCGGCGGGCCGAGGACCAACTGGCGCAGGGGTCGCGGGCCGGCTCTGGGGCGGGTGGGCTGAGCCGGGAGCGGCGCCGGTCGCTGGGGGAGATCGATCCCGCGTGGTGTCCGGCGTGGCCGGTGGCGTGGCAGCGGTGCTTTCACCTCGCCCGCATGCACCGGCAGGGCGGAGGTTCACTGCCGGAGCGGGAGGGTGTGCTGTTGGTGCAGGGCGAGGACATCGGGCGCTGGGTGCAGGTGCAGGTGCAGGAGTGGAATGCGCTGAGTGGCGTGCAGCAGTGGCTGCTCCGCGAGGTGTTGCGCATCGAACCCCGTGCGGAGAAGCTGGCTGCGTCTGCGGTCGTTCCTCGGCGCAGCCGGGCCCAGAAGTGGGAAGCGAATCTGGCGGCGGCCCGCCAGTACCGCACCCGAGAAGGGCATCTGAACGTACCCCGATCGCACATCGAAACCGTTGACGGGGCCGAGCTGATGCTTGGTGTGTTCGTCGCCAACTCCCGTGCGCGTAAAGGCATGCTCGCGGTGGAACGCGTCGAGGAACTGTCGGCTCTCGGTATGCGCTGGGACTGAATGGACGGATCCGCGTGCCTTCAAGAGATCAGACGGCCTGGGGTACCGAGCGGTCAGGGGCCTGCCCGATCGGACCTCTTCGAGGCCAAGTTCGTGGCTCTCCGGTCGACCGACACGTCAAAGGACCTTCATCAGCTGCCAGGGCGCCGGCCGGAAGACCGGTGCCCCTTTCGGAAGGGGCGGCTTCAGGAAAAGTGGTTGGTCTGGGTGTTGCGGTCGCCGACCTGAATACCCTTCGCGTCTCTCGCGTCGACAACGTAGCGGTCGCTGCGGATACCTGACAGCTCAAGGAGCTTGAGCAGCCGATCCGCGTCAGCGAGCACGGCTTCGTCCTGATCCGCACCGGAGCCGACGAGCGCGGCACTGAGCCGGACCCGCCACAGTTCCGTATCCGCGCTGGTGTCGGGAGCGGGACCGTCCAAGTCTGGCGCGGCGCGTTCCTCCCGTGCGGCAATCCGGTCCCGCAGGCCGTCGCGAAGGCCTCTGTACGCGTCGCCGATGGCACCGCTGGTGGTCTCCGTGATCCCCGCGCTCGCACCGGCCGCGAGTGCGGCCAGGATCAGCTCCACACCTGTCACAAATCCCTCCTACTGCCACATCTTTTGCCGCTTCAGGAAGGTATCCACTTTCCCATAGAACTGAGTGGGTTTCGTCCCCTATTTCGACCCTGTATACCGTGTATGGGGAGCCTGCAGGGTTCCATAACTCGCATCCAGGGAGGCGGTGTTGCGCAAAATAGGCCTTGTGATTGCTGTGATTCTTGCTATCCGCATCGCCACGTGGGCGGGGCCAGCCTTCGGATCCGGAGTGCATCGGACACGAAGTTTCATGAGCTCTGTTGCGGTCCACACGGTCAATGGTCTGATCATGTGTGGCGTGTTCCTCGGCATCCTGCTTGGGCTGCTGATCGCAGGGGGCATCGTGCTCTGGATCGCGGTCGTCATCTCCGACACATGGAGCCAACGGCATGCGCCGCATGCGGGGTCCGTCCCGGCTCGGGCCATGGCCGCCACGAACAGGCCCGCTCCAGTCTCGGTGAGGACGCAAGCCGCGCAGAACGGCGGCAGGAAGGTTGCAGGACCACTACCGCTGAGCCCGCCTCCGCTGCAGTACATCTCCCAGCGGCACGATCCAGTGAGCGACGAAACGATTGTGACTGTCCTTGCCCAGTCGCCGCAACGCGCTTCGTCTGGACCTCCTACGTTCGAACCGCTGCTGGCCTGGACCCCCACACCACCCAGGCCCAGCACCACCGACATCCCAGAGATGGCATCGTCTGCTCCGGCTGAGCCGGCTCTCGAAATAGCTCTGCCGCAGGAGACCGTCCTGATCATTGGTTGCCGCGGGGTGCAGGTGGGAGATGACAACCAGCAGTACAACCGCTACGTCTACCATCTGCGCACCAAAGAACCGGACTTCGCGGCTGTACTCAGCCGCAACGGGGTACGGGAGGCACTAGCCGAGCTGGCACTGGATCCTGCAAATAAAACGCTCCGCGACCGGGCAATGAAGGAACTGTGCGCGACCCAATTCTCTCTGCTGCACAAAGACACGCTGGATCTGGGAAAACTCGAGCGTCAGGCGGCTCGGCCAGCTGGCTCGAGGACTTCCCCGGACAGCGATGCCCTGCGGCTAGTGCACGGGGAGGACGCGACGATCTTGATCCGACACTGCCAGGGTGTGCAGATCGGGGACCACAATGTGCAGACCAACGAATTCGCCTACACCTGCAAGCGGCCTCAGGTGAACGAACCGGCGCTGCTTCAAGAGCATCCTGCACTGGCCGAAGCCCTCATCGACGCGGTCGTCGGCCTTGAGGCCCCCAACCGGGACAAGCTGCGCAGCCTAGTCGACAGCGCACTGCAGACAACTGCGTTCAAGCGCCCGAGTGCCGGGCGCATCGAGCATGCAAACGGCGTGAAGACGGTCACGGCCGCCGACGGGGTCACCCATGGCCGCCGCAACACGGTGAAGGCCACCCATGAGGTCTCTCCCGCGCTGAACGGCAGAAGGCTGACCAACGAGGTCAAGGACCAGGCGCGTCGCGTTAGTGCCGCCCGGCGGCGACGACAGGCCGCGGAGCGTGAGCAAATGGCTGCACCGGATATCGACGCCCCATACCGGTCTAGCGCGCCAACCTATTCACCTCAGGCAGAGACGCCGCAAGCTGACATGCCAGACCCCTCCGACCGCGGCATCGGGGGTATCAGCTTTCCCTGAAGCACCCAGGCAGGGCGTGCGGGCCCGATGCCTGCTGCCCGCAGGAGCGGCAGAGTCAGTGCACGGCCCGGCCCCAATACCCCAGCCGGAACACGAACCGGTGGATCTTCACCCCCTTCCCGGTCCGGTCCGGCCCGTCTATCCGATCGCCCGGACTTCACCAGGTCCCAGTGCTCCTGCAGGGCATCGACCGCGGCGCCCTCGCTGGAGGCCAGGATGCGGCTGACCGCCGCATGCGCCTCGGCTCCGTGGCCCTCGAACTGGTCGGCGAACTCCCGCATGGCATCGGCCATTTCGCGGTAGTCGTCCTCGTCGACGTTCGGCCAGTTGATCCCGATGAAGTCCAGGATCTCGTCCATCCAGCCAGGCAGGACGTAGCCCATCCCCCGTCAACCCCCCTCAAAACAACAGCCACTTCACGCACACCAACCCGAAGCACACGCCCCCGCCACCCTAACCGGAGGGTCCTTCTTCGGATCACCCTCTCCACACAAGGCACGAAGCCGTCTGTTGCGTATGGTCCGTACGCGCCCGCGCGTCAGCGGGTGCGGGAGGGTGTAGGGCGTCCGATGGGCAGCACGCCGATGATGATCAGACGGGGGATCTCGGTGGGGCTGCGCGCATGCAGCGCTGTCCAGACGCGGTCGTCGATGTCTGAGTAGCCGCCGGAGTGTTCGCTGTGGTCTCCGACCAGGAGCAGGGCAAAGGGGACGCTGGTGGCCGTGTAGTTGGCGGCCTGGGCGAGGTGGGCGGTCTGCAGGTCGGTGCGTGTGGAGCGGGCGGTGCGGCGTTTGACTTCGATGGGGAAGCGGATGCCGGGCTGGGGTTCG
This sequence comes from Streptomyces sp. a15, assembly GCF_059026085.1. Lineage (NCBI taxonomy): Bacteria > Bacillati > Actinomycetota > Actinomycetes > Kitasatosporales > Streptomycetaceae > Streptomyces > Streptomyces sp. A15. Next base: position 6,342 of record NZ_JBWLKM010000058.1, read on the forward strand.
TATTCCAGGTCGCTGCGTCCGCCGCCGCGGTCGGGGTGTTCACGGTGGATGGTCCCGTGGGGGAAGGCGCCGATGAGATCGCGATGGTAGTCGTCTTGCAGTGCTTTCTCAGGCCAAATGCTGGTGCTGCCGTTGGGCGGTGGGGGGCCGAGGTAGGCGGTGCGGTCGCCGTAGAGGCTGGGCTGGCCATCGAAGCGCAGGTAGAGGAATTTCAGGAAGTGCTCGACGAGGCCGGCCAGGTATCCGTCGACGGGAGGGATGTAGCCGGGGTGCTGCTCAAGCTGGCCTAGCAGGGTTCTGAGGTGCTGGTCGAAGCGGGCGCTGCCGTAGCAGGCGGCTGCTTGGTGGCGTTGGGCGAGGTGGCGTTCGAGGCTATCGAGTAGCAGCGGGTTGGTGGGGGCGGGCTCGTCGGTGCGGGTGAGCAGGCTGTGCAAGTGGGGGTAGGCGGCCAGAAGGGTGTCCTGTCTGGGTTCGGGGGCTGGGAGGTGGGGCTGGTCTCCGAAGCTGGTGATGCTGTCCTCGGTGGCTTGGTGGAGGGCGGTGGCGTCCGGGTGGTCGGCGAAGTCGTGTCGGAGGGCCTGGCGTAGGTGGTGGAGCAGGGCGGCGTTGTGGGTGAAGGCGTCCACGACAACGGGGTGGATGAGGGCATGCAGGCCGGGGGCCGGGCCGGTGGCGTGCACGGCGTGGGTGGCGCGGTAGATGTCGAGGACGTCGGCCAGGGTGCGGGCAGCTTCGTACCAGCTGGGCTCGGCAAGGTGGGCCGCGGCGTGGTGGAGGCGGGTGGCCAGTCGGTGCCAGGCGGCCTGGGCGCTGCCGCGGGCGGTGAGCCAGGGAATGTCGCCGAGGCGGGCGTTCCATGCCTGGTGGTGGGCGGTGGCGTGGCGCAGGCGGTGGAGGGCGGTGTCGAGCGGGGTGCCAGGGGTGGGGGTGAAGGCGAGGACGGCCTGGACGGCGGCGAGCCAGGCGTGGGCGTCGGGCCGGGCTTCCCAGTGGTCGATCACGTGGTGCAGGCGCAGGGCGGCGTGGTCGAGGCAGGTGCGGGCCTGGCTGCTGTCGCTTGCTTCGGCGGCGTGTCTGATCTGTGCGAGGGCGAGTTCGAAGCAGGCGTCGGTGCGTACCGGGTCGGCCAGCTGTAGGTGGTGTTCGAACCGGGTCAGGGCGGTGAGCAGGGCCGGGTCGCCGAAGTGGCTGTGAGCGATGCCGAGGAGGACGGGGAGCATCTCCAGGGCGTCGGGAGGTTCGGTTGCGTCCAGGTCGGTCAGGATCAGCAGCAGCTGGTGGGGGTTGCAGCGGTCGGTGATGGCCAGGTGGAGCAGCGCTGCCAGCGTGGGGCGGGCGAGGTGAGGCCTGGCCTCGCCCGCCAGCGCGGCGTCTGCGTGGCTGGCGAGGAGGCGGCTGAGCTGTTTGGGCTCCAATGCCTGGAGCAGGGCCGGATGGCTGCAGACGGTGTCGAGGGCTTCGGCCAGGGTCCACGCGCTGTGGGGGTAGGTCAGGCCGTGCTGGAGGGCCTGGGTGATGGGGGTGAGGGTGTGGGCGGGGTGGGTGGTGAGTGAGTGTGCGGTGGCTGTGGCCAGGATGCCGAGCAGGGGGCCGGTGGCCAGGCGGGGGGCTTCGGCGGCGACGGTGGCCGGGCCGCCGAGGTCGTCGAGGCTGGGCCCGTTGTCCAGCTGGGTGTCGGTGGCCGTGCGGCTCCAGGAGGCCAGGGTGTTCTCCACGGTCGGCACGGTGGTTCCTTCCCGGGGGTGTCCTGCGGTCCTGTGGCTGGGGTCAGAAGAGGTGGGACTGGGAGGAGGTGATGATCTTTTCGGCGGGGAGAATGCCGTCGACCATGGCGGGCTGAGCGGTGGTCAACACGATCTGCAGTCTGGTCATCTCCTGGGCCACTGCGTGCAGTTCCTGCACGAGTCGGCGCCCGTCGTCGACGGTGGTCTCCGCGGTGCCGATGGAGTCGACAAGCAGGAGTCCGGGGTGGCCGATCGTGCCGCGTCGGCTGCCGATGCGCAGGAGCGCGATGACGGTGGCGATCCGCATGCGTAGCCGGTCGCCTGGGGGGAGACCGTTGAAGGGCATCGGTACGCCGGCCTTGACTGCGGTGATGCGCCCGGTGCGCTGCAGATGGACTGAGTCCAGGTTGGCCACGCCGAAGCGTGCGGCCAGGTCACGGATTTCTTGGTCCAGTTCGGCGAACAGGGCGTGGCCGGAGTGCTCGACGCAGTTCAGCAGCTGGGTGCGGACGGCCTGCAGGATGGCGGTGTCGGGGCTGCGTTGTCCTGTGGTGGCGGGCTGGGGGCTGGTGGCTTCGAGTTTGCCTTCCAGTGAGGCGATCGTCTTCTCGGCCTCGGCGAGCTGGGCGTGGATCTGCGAGGCGCTGGCGGTCTGCTCCACGAGCCGGCTGGCCTTGAGGTAGGTCTGGTGGGCGTTGTGCTCTTTGCGCCTAGCCTGTCGGAGAGCGTTGCCGACTTGTTTTTCGTCCTCTTCGGCGCGGCCGAGCTGCCGGGCCAGTTCGGCCAGTTCCATCTCGATGGCGCGGGGGTCGGTGGTCTCGGGTGTGGGCAGCGGCCGTGTGCAGGAGCGGCAGAGACCGTCGGCCAGCTCGTTCTTCTTGCGCTCGGGCCCCAGGTCGCGCTGGCAGCGGCCACAGCAGTCGATCTCTGCCAGGCCCATGACCTGCTGGGCGCGGTGTGTCTCCACGGCGTCCAGGTGGCGTTGCTTGGCCTGGATGCGGGCTTCTTTGGCCAGCTCGGCGGCTTCGGTGGCGCGCGCGACCTGGCGGATGGCGGCCTTCCATTCCTGGGTGGCGTCCTGCTCCTTGGCCCGGCGGTCGGTGAGCTGTGTGACGGGGTCCTGGCTGCGCATCTGAGCGGCTGCGCGCCGCTGTGCCCGCAGCTCTTTCGCCCACTGGGCCCGTTCCGCGCTGCGGGCACGTGCCGCCTCCTCGGCCCGGCGCCGTGCCAGCCGGTCCTGCTTTCCCCGCTGCTGGATGGCCACCTCCACCCGGGAGAGGGTGGCGGTGTAGGGGACGTCGATGAACAGTTCCAGCAGCTGGCCGGGAAGTCCGGCGGTGGCGACGTCGCCGAAGAGGAGGTTGGCGCCGCCCAGGTTGAGGTACATGGCGCCGAAGTAGGAGGTCCAGCCGTGGGTCTGGGCCGCGCCTTCACCGTCCTGGCCTGCGCTCTCGCCCCACATCATGGCCTGCTCCAGGCCCAGGTCGCCGCGCATCACCACATCGACGAGTGCGCTGATGTCCGTCTGGCCGGTTGCACTGCCGAGCAGGTGCTGGGCGCTGTCGGGCAGGTCGTCGAGTTCCTCCAAGGTGGCGCAGGTGCGGATGGTGCAGCGGGGGCGGCGGGCTTCGGCGGTGTCCAGCACGATGCGCAGTGCTCGATGTCCGGTGCTGACGTCGGCTTCGATGCGGTGGATCCAGGTGCGGACGTCTTTGGGCAGTTGGCGCGGGGCTCCGCGTAGGGGCCAGACCGCGAACTCCAGGCAGCTGGTCTTGCCGACGTTGTTGCCGGGGTAGGTGATCGCCCACACGCCGGGGGTGAATTCCTGCTGCCAGGTGAGGATTTCACCGCCGGGTTTGACGCCGTCGACGCGGACGCGGGCCAGTTGCAGGTGACGGCTGGCGGCCAGCGGGCTGGACAGTTGCACCCCGCTCTCGCGTAGCACGCTCTCCACCGTGTCGGCGCTGTGGCCGGTGGATTCGGCGGCTGCAGTGATGATCTCACCGGGGGCGGGCACCCCAGCGGCCAGAGCGGCCGCCCACTGCTGTTGGCGTGGCAGGGGCACGACGGCGGCGGGGCCGGTCAGTTGGTGCGGTGCGAAGAGCTGTTGCTGGTCCATCACCGGCCCCTGACCGGCCCGGAGGGCCGTAGCTGTTCCAGGCGCTGGCGGGCCTGGTCCGTGATGGAGGCGATGTAGGAGCCGATGGGGGTGTCGGCGTAGTCGCGCTGGAGGTACTGACGGGCCTTGACCGCGCTGGGGCCGAGCCCCTTGACCAGGCCAACCACCGTTGTGGTGCGGTCGACGTACCAGTGCAGGTCGGGCACCTCGCGCACGATGGTGTCGGCCACCTCACGGCCGCGTTCGCGCAGGTAGTAATCGTGCTGGCCCACCTGGTCGCCGCGCGGGATGTGCCGTTTGGTCACCATGCTCCTTTCGATCAGCATGCCCAGAGCCTCGTGCATCTGCTCGAAGGCGCCGAAGCGGTGACGGAGCATCGGATAGCGGCGCACATCTGGCTCGTCGGAGGACAGAATGTCTGCGGCCAGGTGCCACAGGGCTGGGTCGTCGGGGTAGGTTTCGAACTCGGTCAGCAGCTCCCAGGCGAGGAAATCCGGGCAGCGCACCCAGAAGTCGAGTTTCTGCAGGAGCACTTGGGTGCGGACCACACTGACCGCGTCTTTGGGCGCGCGGCCGTCTGCGGTGACGGGTTCGGCTGCGGTAGCGATCAGCAGGAGCAGCCGTACAGCGTTCTGCCACCGGCTGGCTCGCCGTGGTCCGGCTGGCTCCATGGCGAGCCAGCCAACCGTGCGGCCGAGTGTGATGTCCAACTGCCGTCACCCGCAGGAGTGAGAACACCGGGCACGATCTGCGTCCTCAGGCCGGGTTGGCGTGTCCGGGACTCCCACCTTGGAATGGGCCGACGCCCGGCCACCGGGATGGTGTTGCGTGAGCAGCTAGGCGGTTTGAGCTCCGGGCGGCCGGCAGTCGAGGACTCGTGCGCGGACCGCAACATCTTGCTGTGCGGCCAGTGCCTGCTGTTTGGCCTCGATCTGCTGCCGGGTGTGGCTGGGCGAGCAGGGCTTCCGGTGCTTGGAGTGCCACTGGGCGCAGTCGAAGAAGCCGACGAGGAAGATGCCGGCAGTGCGGGGGTGGCGCAGGTAGCGGGCGACCAGTTGCTTGGCGAGTGCGGTGGACAGGACTGGGTTCCAGCAGCCTTTGGCTTCGATGACTACGGTGAAAGGCTCAGCGTTGTGCGAGGGGTCAGCCGCCTGGATGTGAATGTCGGTACGGCCTCCTTGGGCTCCCGGGCGGTCGATTTGGACTTCGCGGTTGAGGATGATGCGCCGTCCGCCGAGGTGGGTCTTCAGCAGACCCATGACGAGGTCGCTGAAGTCCTCCTCCCATGTCGGCCACATCGTGCTGTAGGCGGCTGCCGCGGTGCGGTTCCACAGCAGGATGGCCATCCCGTTGGGGCCCGAAAGTGCCTCTTGAATGCGGTCGAGGGCTTCCATCGTGACGTCCAGGAGCTGGGCCTCATTGGTGATCACGCGCAGGCTGTGGTCGGAGGCCAGTTTCCGCAGCTGGTGTGCGGGCAGCGGCCGGCTCTGCTGCTGGGCAGCCTGGCGAGCGGTGGCGCGGGCCAGGCGCCGCAACCAGGTCGGGTGGCGGGACGTGACAGCGGCCAGTCGGCTGAGCTGGTCGGCCGCCTGGAAGGTTGCCTTGCGGGCGATCTGTTGTGGCAGGGCATCGGCAAGATCGTGGAGGGTTTCCTGCGGCGTGGTCCAGTAGGCGACACCTGGCTCACGCTCGGGGCGGGGCTTCCTCAGTTCCTCCCAACTGCACAACCGCTCGTAGAGGTCAGCAAGATCAGCTTCCTCGAGTTCCGCCACGCCCGCCGGCCAGCGGCCCGGGCCAGCAGTGGTCAATCCGTCGATCACGGCACGGCACAGCTCGGCGTCATCGAACGCCCGGCGGATGTGAGGCCAGCTCTCCGGCAGGTCCGTGTCGGCCATCACCGCATGAGCCGCGGTGCGCCAGCGTTCCGGATCGGAACTGGCTTGGTCGGGGAGCGGACCGGCTGCCACAGTCCGCTTCACCTGGTCCCGGGCAGGACTGTCGCCGAGGCGCGACAAGGTGACCGTCACGGCGGCCCAGGCTGCGGCACTGCGATCGGGCTTGAGAGCCCAGTCCCGCATGACGGCGAGGGCGTCCGCCGCCTCCAGGGTGTGCAGGAACCGGACCAGTTCAGCGAGGCGGTAGGGATCAAGACGGTCCAGGGACATCGCCAGCGCAGTCTCGAACGCGTGGCCGCCGTGGCTGGCGCACCGCCTGAACAGGCTGTGGTGCAGGTCTGTTTCTTGTGTCGGCAAGCTCATCGTGGCCAGGGCGAGTGCCCAGCCTGCCCACTGCTCGGTACGGATTCCGGGCAGTGCGGCTTGCCAGGAGTCAGCAGGCACGCATCCCGTCACGGTCAGTTCCGGTACGTCGATCCACTCGGTGCCCACGGCCGAGACGTCGTGTGCTTGCCATGCAGGGGCGGTGGCCAGGACGTGCAGGGCGGCCCGGGACAGCGTGGTGTGCAGAGCACTGCCTTCAGGCGGGTAGGAGGGTGCCGCGGCGACCGCATTGAGGCGGGCGGATCCTTCTTTGACGGGCTGGCCGTCGCTGGTGCGGTAGAGGTGGCCGATGACCGTGCGCCAGGCGGCGCGGACCTGGTCGGGGGCAGCTGTGTGCACGGCTTCCAGCGCAGCCCTGAACGCCTGTTCGTCGAAGGTGTTGCGTTGCTGCTCCTTTTGTTCTCGTGCCTGCCTGCGCAGCTGCCACTCGGAAGGCGGGGCGTCCCACCAGGCGGTGGCGTCCCGAAGTTCCTCATCCGCCTGCCGGGCCTTGTCCAAAGCCCCTCGCAGCCGCGCTTCGTCCGGCCGTTGCCTGTGGCTGAAGAGCGGCTTCGCGGTGTGCCGTGTCTCGGGCGAAAGGTCCGTCCAGCGCTCGGCCCAGTACAGAAGGTCTTCCTCGGGGAACAGTCCCACCTCCGGGGTGTCGAAGGTGAGTTCCAGGACCTGCTCCTGGCTGCTGTGGCGCAGAACGTAGTCGGCGAGACGGCGGCGCAGAGCGGGCACGGGGTCCAGGGAATCGCGCAGGTACTCCAGCGGCGTGCGTGCGTCGGCGGTGCTGGACAGCTCGGTGTGCGCTGCCAGGGCGACGAGCGCCTGTCCGGCCTGCTCCTCACCGGGGGCCGGCCCCCCGTCGAGGTCGAGGTGGCCGATAAGACGGATACACCGGGCCAGCAGCACAGTGGCGGCCAAGGACTTGGGGCTTTGGGTCTCAAGTGCAGCGATACACCAATCAAGTGCCTCGGTGACGTGCTCTGGTGTGACCAGGTCCATGGCCTTCTCCAGCTGCGGCCGGTAGGTGAACGGCTGCTGGTCAGGGAGCAGGTCGAAGTACTCGGCCACTCGCAGGTGCTGTGGCCACAGTTGCTCCAGTGCGGCCTCCGCAGTGCTGGTCTTCGCGTCGGTGGCAAGGGCGCGCAGGCGTGCAACCGCCGCGTCGTCCTTCAGGCTCTCCTCGGCGACCGCGTACAGAGCGAAGGAGCGAAGGCGCGTCGGCACCGTGGTGTCCTCCGCAAACGACAGCAGAGCGGGCGTCAGCTCGGCTGGCCGGCACTGGGCAGCGATAGACAAAGCCAGGTACACCTGGTTCTGGTCCGTATCACGGGTCAGGAAAGGTTCCAGCTGTCCGGCCAGGTCCGGGTGGGCCAGCCGCTCAAGGAGTGTGAAGTCGAGGCGGTCGAAGTCTTCGTCGGGTGCCGCTTCCAAGAGCGCCTGGACGGTCCGCAGCCGGGATGCGTCCGGGAGACAGGACAGATCGGCCAGGAGCAAGACGCGGGGGTCGGTGGCGAGCAGGTCCTCGAACAGCGCGGGATCGTCAACCGCCAACCGAGCGGCGATCTCCTCATGCTCCGGCACGATATGCCGTGCCGTGCCGCTACCTGCCCACAGCAGCTCGCTGCGCACGGCCGGGGCGATGCGGTCGCGCAGGTACTGTGCCGCCAGGTACTCCTGGTAGCTGCGGTGGGCGAACACCCAGCGGCGCTGGCCCACCGGGGTCAGCAGACCGGACTCGGTCAAATGCAGCAGTTCATGGCGGCGGCACTCCAGTTGCGGGACGGCTCCGGGGATCCCAGGGCCGGACAGGCTGTCGAGGTGCAGTTCATTTTCGAGGACGGGTTCCCGGTCGGTGAGGGCCGGGGTACGGCCGAATTGGAGAGCGGCTGCCGTCCAGCGTGCCACTTCCAGCAGATGGTCCGCTGCCGGCCGTTCCTGACGCTGTACGAACCCTTGCGCCCAGGTCTCCGTACACAACGTGTGGCATGCCTGCTCGTAGGCCTCGGCCACTGTCTTTGGAAGTTCTTCTCCCTGAGCCATGGCCTTCAGCAGCGGAACGAGTGTGACCGGCTGCTGAGCCAAGGCTCCAAGGCCCCGGCTGGCTACCTGCTCGGTGAACGCTGGCCCGTCCAGGCCATGCTGCTCGGCCGCGCTCTGGATGTCCTGGCGAGACAGTGGTGCAAGCGTCATCAGCGCCACCTGTCCCGGATCTGGCCACAGTTGTTGCAGCCCGCTCTCCAGCGTCTCGGACCAGCGTGTGGTGCGGCAGGTGATCCGCAACCGCAGCCTTTCACGTTGCCGCAGTTGCAACGCCCGCAGTTGCAGCAGGAGAACTCTGTCGAGGCCGGGAATATCGCTCAGGCCCTCGTCCAGTCCGTCCAAGAGGACATACAGCGGCCCGTCCTGTTCTGCGGACAAATGCTCGTGCAGAACGGCGCCCGCGGAGGCCGTATCGGCGACATCCCGGCCGAGGTGCAGCAGCGAGGCGGCTCCCGCTTCCTGCGGGCCCAGCAGTGCTTGTTCCTGCTCTAGGGCTACGGACTTGCCCGCGCCGCGCTCGCCAAGCACCACGACGACGGGCACATCCCGCATATCGTCCAACCGCAACAGATCGTCGGTCTCCCGCCAGCTGTTGCCCGGATCTGGCCGGCCGCTGTCGGCCAGCAGCGGCCTCAATGACCGTCGCCACGCGTATCGCATCAGCCCATTCTCACCCCGTGGGCATCCCGGGCCCGCTGCCTGGGGTATCAAGACGAGCAACTCTGAGAGGGCGTTGAGTCCGATCTTGCTCGGCTCGCGGACCTGCTGCAGTGCTACAGGCCGACGCTGTCAGTGCCATGCACCGGCTCTGTGGCCAACAGATATCGCATCGGCAGAAGATCTTCCTGTCCCGAGCATGCAGGACATCCAGCCTGGACGGTTCCCTCATCCAAAGTTGTCAGGACGGTCTCTGTGCGGTGTGAGGCCGCGTTCTGTCCTCCAGGGTCCAGTACAGGTCTTCCGCATCGGGACCGGCCTTCCAGGATCTGAGCAGTCTCGTCGCGACCAGTCGGTCGAACACATGGGGCAGTTCGGCAGACTCGGTACCGCCGGCGCGCGCCATCTGCTCGAGCTCGCTCCAACCGCTGCCGGTTTGGGGATCCGTGTGGGCTGCGAGGTAGACGCTCGCCAGCTGCACCAGCGGCTCCGCGGTCCCTGCCCTCGAGGGACAGCCGGCACGCAGCGCCCAGTCGGCTGCATGCCTACGGTCGCTGCGCGCTGGCGCCTGGCCCAGCAGGGTGGCATCCAGCAGTTCGGCAACGAACTCGTTGACGGCGCGTGCGGGAGCGGGGCGAAGCCAATGCGCTCGTTCAAGCTCTTGCCACGGTCCGGGCGTGTCGAGGCGAAGGCTGCGCAGCAGGCCTTTGGACAGACGGACATGCATGGCGGCATCCATGCGCAGGGTGCACTGGAGGGCGAGCAGGCGTGCCGCGGCCGAGGCATCGGGCGGGAGAGCGGCGGCCAGGTAGCTGAGCATTTCGCGTACTCGGATCTGCTCACCGGGGCCTCTGGGCTGCCGTGTGCGTCGCCGCGCGGTCGGTGACTGCCGCAGGGTGGCGCGCAGGGCGGTGTCGGGGACGACGGCAGCCTGGGCTGTCGCGGCAGCGCAGGCGCTGCAGACGTCGGCGAGTCGCCAGAGCCGTCCGCCGCGTTCGCAGGCCAGGAGGAGTCGGATAGGGCCGTCGCAGCCCCGGTGACGGGGGTGCCAGCGGCAGCCTCGTTCATGGCACTGGCAGATCCTCAGATGAGGCGGGAGGAGGTCGCCGCGGGCGTGGCGGGCGAGGTGGGCGAGTGCGGCCGAGCGGGCGGAGACCGCGGCGACCTGGCCGCCCTCCTGCGGGCATTGCTGGCAGACCAGAAGGAGCCCGCTGGTGTGCGAGCGCAGTTCCACGGTCCAGGCGCGTGGCATCGCTGAGCATGGTGTGCGCAGCCTCATAGGCGCGTGTTCCTCCTGTCGCTTGCGCGCCGGTCCCGTCTTCGGCTGTGGGGCGGCGGCCCACCGTAGTGCAGACCTCTGCCCTGTCGCGGGCAGTGCCACCTGGGGAAATAGGGCAGAGGTCTGCACTGACAGGGCAGGGGTCTGCACCGTCGGATGGACGGGTGACGATCTTGCCGCCCGATCCGGACCTCGATGCGCTGCGCTTGGAGCTCGCGCGTCTGCGGGCCGTGCGCGGGTGGAGCTACGACGAGCTCGCCGCCCGCAGCGGGCTGGCCAGGCGCACCGTCATCGAGATCGAGCAGGGCCGCACCATCGGCACGCTGAAGACCTGGCACGCCCTCGCCCACGCTCTGAACACCCCCCTGGACGACCTCTTCAGCACCCTGTGCCGCGGGCACGAGGTGCCCGGCCCGCCATCCGACTGACGCCCCGCCAGGCAACAGACACGGATCACCCGAACGACAACACCCCATCGAACGTGCGGCCGGAGATTCGCACACCAGTCACCTTGCATGCGGCTTACCGGGTGATACGGCGGCACGGGTGCCGCGCACGCGGCGCGTTGGCTGGCAGGTTCGCCCACATGCGCTCTACCCCCTCTCCCCCGGTCCGGCTCGCGGCCGCTTCCCCGCGCCGCTCCTTGCGCGTGGCGTCCGACAGCAGCAGCCGACTGCTGCGCTGCGGTCAGAGTGGCCGCTGCCGCGAGTGCGGCAACCGCATCGAGTGGTACCACCGCAGCACACAGCAGCCCGTCCGCCTCCATCCGTACGAACTGCCCTCAGCGCGGGTGCCCGCCGTCTGCCGCTGGCACGTCAGTGCCGGCATCGCCCACCCCGCGGGCGACGGCAGCGGCTGGTGTCGGCTGCCGCACACCGTCGTGTGCCCCGCCAGCGACGCGTCCTCCACGCCACCCACACTGACCGGCCTGCGCCGGACACTGGCCGTCAACACCCGCCGCCTGATCGACACCGGTGCTTTCACCCCGTCCCCGGCGCCGTTGGACAGCCCGACGCCAGCACTGTGCCGCCCGGGCCGGCCGATCGTGCAGTTGCTGTACGTCCGCTATCTCGCTGCCCGCCCCGTGGACGAGATCCAGTGCGTGGCCCAGACGAGGCGCCGACGCCGCTGCACCAGCCCGCTGCTCACCCCCGCCGCCCCGTCCGGCGTCTGGAGGCTGGTCCCGGCCACCGCAGCCAGCGGCCAACTGGCGCTGCCCGCCGATGTCATGGCCGTGTACGACCTGAGCGCCCTGCCCTATGCGGCGCAGCTGCGCTGGCGTGCCCAGCGCTGCCCGCAGCACGCCGCCGTCCCGGGGGCCGCCGACCTGGTGATGGCCGACTGGGAGCCCTTTGACCCGTTGCGCCACCACGAGCACATCCACAACCGCCTGCCTGCCCCCGCCCGGCACACCCGGCGTGCAGGCCGGATGCGAAAGGCGGTTCAGTCGTGAACCGGCACCACGCCATGGAGATCATCCTGACCCGGCCCGTCACCAGCAGCGAACTCCGGCACAGCTGCCGCATCGTGCCGTTGGCGGCGAACGCCGACTGCACCCGGCTGATGGCTCTCCAGCGCGCGCACAGCCCGGGCGGCGCTCTGCACATGCTGCGCCGGCGGCTGGGCTCCCTGCTGCCCATCGACGTCCTGACCACCCACTACCCCAACCGCCACGGCCATGTCCTGCTCAACGTCGACCTCAAGCACACCGCGGCGGCCGCCATCCGACAGGCCGCCGCGGACCGCGGGCAGCGCCCACAGGATTTCCTCGGCCGGTGTGTGACCGACACCCTCGCCGAACACGAACAGCGCCGAAGGCGGCTGCTGGAAGCCCGGCTCGAGGACCTGCTCGTCCATCACCCGCCCGAAGACATCCTGGCCTGCGCTGGCAGCCTGCTGGACCGGCGCCGCCCACCGGCGGCGCCGTAGTCCTCCCACGGCTGGCCTCGCCAGACACACGCCACTCGTCCCGTCCCCTTCTTCCTTTCGCGGAGCCCTTGTTGCACACGCCCACCGACGAACAGGCCCACGCCGCCGACGCCTTCCGGGCCGGCCACCATCTCGTCCTGCAAGCCGGCGCCGGAACGGGGAAGACCAGCACGCTCGGCCTGCTCGCATCCAGCACCGGGCGCCGCGGCCGCTACCTCGCCTTCAACAAGGACATCGCACGGGATGCCGCCACCCGCTTCCCCCGCACGGTGCTGTGCAAGACCGCCCACGCCACGGCCTACGCCGCGCTCGGTCACCGCTACACGAACCGGCTCAACAGCCCCCGCCAGCCCGCATGGAAGACCGGCCAGGCGCTCGGCATCACCCGCCCTCTACGCATCGGCGATCACGAGATCGGCCCCAGGGCGCTCTCCCACACCGTGCTGCGCACCGTGACCCGCTACTGCTACTCCGCCGACAGCACCCTGGCCCACCACCACGTGCCACACATGCGCGGCCTGGACACAGCCGACCACCACGCCCAACTCGTCAGCCAGGTCATGCCGTTCGCGCTCAAAGCCTGGGCCGACCTGCACAACCCCGAGCGGGGCGTGGTCCGCTTCGAACACGACCACTACCTGAAAATGTGGGCCCTCACCGGACCGAGACTCGAGGCCGATTTCCTTTTCCTCGACGAGGCCCAGGACACCAACCCGGTCCTGGAGGAGGTTTTCGCCGCCCAGCGCGGCCATGCCCAGCTCGTCATGGTCGGTGACTCCGCCCAGGCCATCTACGGCTGGCGCGGCGCCCGGGACGTGATGAGCGGCTTCGACGCCACCCCCCTCACCCTGACCCAATCCTTCCGCTTCGGCCCCCTGATCGCCGATGAGGCCAACCGGTGGCTCACCCTCGCCGACGCCCCCATCCGCCTGACCGGTACCGAAGCCATCGCCACCGATGTCGGCGTCCTCAACCGCCCGGACGCGGTGCTGTGCCGCACCAACATCGGCGCCATGGCCGAAGTCATGAGCCTGCTCACCACCGGCCACCGCGTCGCCCTCACCCGGGGAAGGCAACAGCTGGCCGCACTCGCCCTCGCCGCCCGCGACCTCAAAGACGGCCGCCGCACCTCCCACCCCGAACTCGTCCTCTTCACCTCATGGGGCGAACTACAGGACTACGCCGCGTACGACCCCGCCGGACGCGACGTCCAGCCCTTCGTCGACCTCGTCGACACCCACGGACCCGACGCCATCCTCGCCGCAGTCGACCAGCTCACCGACGAGGAGCACGCCGACGTGACCGTTTCCACCGCCCACACCGCAAAGGGCCGAGAATGGCCCACTGTTCAAATCGGCAACGACTTCCCCCCGCCCAAGGACACAGACCAGCACGATGCCCAGGGGCGCCCCATCCCGGAGCCAGTCAGCGACACCGATGCCCGCCTCGCCTATGTCGCTGTCACCCGCGCCCGCCGCCAACTCGACCTCGGCGGCCTCTCCTGGATCAACACGCACCCCACCACGTGCAGCGCGGTATAGACGCCGAGCCGGAAAACACCGATGCGTCTCCGGAGCACTTCACCCCAACTCCTTGATGCAGCCATCGCCGATCCGGTCATGACCAGGGCCACGGCTGCGACCCTGCGGAATGACGCTATCGAGTGGGTCGTCGTCCCGAGGCCGCGAGCGCAGGTCGCGCTGCCGCAACACGGCGCAGCTGGCCTGCCGCCAGGTCGAGCACTGGAAATTCCCCGAGGACGTCAGCATGAGCCGGAGCCCAAAACCTTCGGTACTCGAGGGTCTGGTCGGGTCCTTGGCGGCGTCCTTCGGTCAGTAGTCGACGTCGAGGTAGTCGATATCGGTGAAGTCCACCAGCAGGCCGTGGGCGCGCCGTCCGCGGTCTTTGAAGTAGATCTCCTGGAGTCCCTCGGCGACGATGCCCTGGAGCTGCTGCTCGGTGGCTCCAGCAGTGTGGGCGTCGAAGAGCCGTGCGGCGTAGGCCGGGGGCAAGCCTTGGGTGATGGACCGCTGCCGTGGGTCGTCGGTGGTGCCCGGGGCGGCGGCGAATCCGAAGCGTGCCCGAGTGTCGATGATGATGCCGCCGGTGGTGACGGCCTGCTTTTTGGCCCGGTCGCGTACACGGGGCTGCCATCGCTTACGGACCTCGCCCGCGAGCCGGTCCGCGAGGTGGCGGCGGGGTTGCTTGAGCTGCCCTGCGAGGTAGCGCTCGACGGTGCGCTGGGTGATGCCCAGCAAGTGGGCTGCGGCTTTGGTGCCCTTGGTCTGCTTGACCAGGAACTGCATCTGTTTCTGGGCCGACTTCGGGATGGGGCGGGTGAAGTGTGCGGCGTCGGCCTGGTCGAGGCTGTCGGCGATGATGCCCATCGGTGCCTACTCCCCTTCGTCCTGGCCGGAGACGATGCCGGATTTGATGTGCCGGGCGATGTTCACGTCCGGACCATGTTCTTCCAGCAGGCCTTCGGCCCACAGCACACTCTGGGTGCCCTCGTGTTTGACCATTCCGGGTGAGACGCCGAGCCGGAAGCCGCCGGGCAGGGGCTTGCCGTCCTGGTAGGGCAGGAAGTCGAGCGGGCTTGGGCCGTCGGAGGCGTACACGGCGCAGTCGGAGAGGATCGCGACCGGGTACAGGTCGGCGTGGTGGGCAAGCTTGAGCATCTTGCGGTGCATGTTGACGCGGGCGTTGGCGATGACCGCGGCGCGGATGTCGGGGCGCCAGGTCGGGCGGGCGAGGGCGGGCCAGGGCTCGCCCGGCCGCCAGCCGCCGCTGCGGGCCCGCTCGCGCAGTTTGCCGAGGCCGCCTTTGACGGTGGCCTTGATGGCGCTGAGCACGGCGGCAAGGACGGGGTCGGTGTGCTGGTGGCCGGTCATCGCGGCCAGGAACTGTTCCTCGGGCATGCCCGGGGTGATGCCGAGGTCGGCCATCGTGGTGATGTAGGCGTCCCGCAGCCGGGTGTACCAGGCGTCGAGGTAGGGGCCGTGCTCGTAGCGCAGGTACGCCTCCAAAGGAGTGATCTGGTGGCCGAGTTCTGCCGCGTAGGCGAGGGTCGGGGTGGCGTACCAGGCCGGGCCTGTGGGGCGTTCGCCGTGGGGGGTGAATGGGCTGGGCAGGCGTTCGTCGAAGGTGATGTGAGAGAGGTCGGCCAGCCAGGAGCCGGGCATTTTCGCGTCGAAGACCGGGCGGTGGACGTGGACGGGGGCGGACAAGCCGACGGTCAGCCGGTTGGCGGCCGCGGCGAAGGCCATGTTGACGTCGATGCCGACCACGTAGGGCTTCATGCATTCCTCGTCCGTCAGTGGCCGGGCCCACTGGTAGGCCTCTTCGTCCAGCACCTGGTCGGGGGTGCGCTGGTGGAAGCGGGGATACAGGGCGGCGACGGCCGGGTGTCCGTCGGGGGCCTCGGGCGGTGCGCACTCGACCGCTTCGCTCAGCGAGCCGGGCATCGCCCCGGACACCCAGTTACCGGTGGCGGGGTCCTTGACCGCGCGGGTCGGCGGGCGCAGCGCGGTCATCAATTCCAGGCCGGTGACGGCAGTGGAGCCGCACGGGGTGAGTACGCGGGTGGCGTACGTACCGAGCAGACGGGCGAGTTCGGCCGGCTGCAGCTGGTGCGCACTCCCCCAGGAGCGGGTGTCGAGCGCGCCCCAGGGGACGACAGCGAACTGCACGCACTGGCGGCGTGTGCTATCGGCCGTGCGGTAGACCCGCGCCCATGGACCGAAGCCTCGCTTCGTCAACTTCCACTGCGCTTTGGCGAGTTGATTGAGCACGGGATGGTCGTCGGGCAGGCGCAGGCCGCGCCGGTCCTCCAGTACGGCCGGCAGGCCGAGGCGCTGGACGGCGGAGACGGTCAGCACGATCAGCGGGTCGGCGTCCTTGCCCGAGCGGTGCAGACGCGCAGCGCCCAGTTTCGCCTCGCCCAGCGCCCAGTTGATCAGTGCCGGGAGTTCGGTGAGCGGGCATGCGAGCACCTGGCCGTCCGCGCAGTATGCCGCTGCGTCGCCGTCCACGACGGCGAGCGGGCCATGGACGAAGCGTGCCTCGGCTGCGGGCACGGCCGCCGTCTTCCTGGCCACCGGTGGGTACGCCGTGAGCGGCTGGGCGGGGGCAGCCGGGCTTGCCGCGGGCAGGACGGCCGACGTGGGTGTTTCCGGCTGTGAGATGACGGTCGGGCCGGTACCAGTACCTGACGCCAAGCCAGGAGGCGGCTGGGAAACGGGGAAGCGGTCAGCGAGTCCGTCGAGGAGGCGGATGTAGGCGGCCCGCGTGGGAGGGCGCGGGTCGGTGCGGCCCGCTTCCCAGCCGGTCACCGTCTCGCGTCGCACGTTCAGCGCCTTCGCGACCTGGTCCTGGCTCAGGCCCGCAGCCTCGCGCAGCCGCTTGCGTTCGGCGGGGGCCGGCAGGGCATCCGGTGCCGCTGCCTGTTCCAGCAGGGCGTCGACCGATGCGAAGAGCCCGTTCTGCTCATTGGACACGAGAGTCACCTCCACCACCACACTACACAGAACGCACATCGGATCACACGTCAAACACACATTAAAAGTGCATGGTTGAGAAGGAGGCGCCCAGCATCCGTCACTCAGCGAAACCCTCTCTCCATGCCTGATCGCAGGCGCTTTGCCGTCCAGGTCTGACCGTTCCGCGTTGGCGCCGCGAGACCAGAGCGCGGTGAGCATTGGCGTGGGAAGGTGCGCCACCTCCCGAGCAGCATGCCCGCGGCCTCGGCATCACAACGCCGATGGATCCGGAGAGTCCACTCTGGGTCCGCACAGGTGGCCATTGCAGTCACCGGAGTGAGTGAGGTGCAGCTGAAGCCGCCGCGTGGGAGCAGGCTCCGCCATACCGTTCCCTTCTCTACCTCGGCGGAGCGTCTGCAGCGCATGCTGGGCCGTGAGCTGGCTGGGTGTTGGAAGTGATCTACGGCGCCTGGACGTTGCCCGTTGGTGGGCAGCGCCTGGCGCTGAGGCGGAGGACAGTCGAGGCACCGGTACGAGGGGACAGATTCGGCTGCGACGCTAGGAAGAGGAGCTCGCATGGAGAGCGGGGCCAGCGATGTGACGGAAGTCAACGCTCAGCAGGTTGTGCGGCTGCGAGCCATGAGCGCGGACATCACGGTGGAGTTGCAGCGGGCGGATACGAAGGCGGCTGCGCTGTGTGGGGCTGCCGGAGGGCTTTGGGCGGCCGGCGTGTCGGCGTTGTCTGTTCTTGATGCTTCGCCCTTTCTCGGTCTGGCGCTGTTGGTGGCGTCATTGCTGCTGACCGCAGCTTTGGGGGCAGCGTTGCGGGCTCTTCGTCCGATGCTGCCTCGTCGTGGTGCACAACATGGGCTGCTGGCAGCGGGACGCGGCGCGGACGCAGGGCAGTTGGTGGCGTCGCTGGCCGGATTGGACTGCGAGGGCCAACGGCGCATGGAGGAGCGTCGGCTGGCGGTGATTGCTGTGTTGGCGCGGCGGAAGTTCAGGGCCGTGCGTCTCGCCGCGGATTTGGTGTCGATTGCGCTACTGGTGGCCGGAATTGGGCTGTTGATCACCTACATGTCACGTTGAGACCATCCGGAGGGGAACGGGACGCTTGGGGGGGGACTGTGTATCAGCCGCATATCACCGTGATGGGCGAGCATTTATGGTCTGCACTGCGTGATCTGGCACCGAAGAGAGTGCGGCCGGCACGCAGTGTGCTGCTGCGTCAGGGGGATCCGGGGACGCATGTGATCCTGCTGGACTCTGGTTCCACTCTCATCACCCTGACGGGCACGGCCGGGGAACGGACGCTGCTGGCTGTACGCGGAGCGGGGGAACTGCTGGGCGAGTTGGCGGTGCTGGACGCCCAGCCGCGCAGCGCATCAGTGATCGCTGCAGAAACCTGCTGTGTGCACATCATCCCGGCCCCGGACTTTCTTGCTTTCGTAGAGGAACACGACCTGGTGACCGTTTTGCTCAGGCATGCCATCACCCGCGTGCGGGAGGCGGAGACGGTACGCCTGGAGATGGCCACCGCGCCGGTGGCGGTGCGCCTGGCGTCCGCGCTGAGCCGGCTGCTGCAGGCCGCCTCCGCCGCAGGCAGTGGCTACATCGTGCGGCTGACGCAGACGGAGTTGTCGCAGATGATCGGCGCTTCCCGCAACGCCGTGGGGACGGCTCTGCGGCCCTGGCGCGAGCAGGGGTGGCTTGCGACGGAGGCTGCCGGCGGGCTGGTTGTGCGGGACATCGCCTCCATTCGTTCGCACGCCCTGACCCAGGGGTGACCGACGGCACCGGTGGGCTGCCCACTGCTGGGCACCACCGCCGAGGGGGCGCAGCCAGCATGAGGGCTCAACCCGCTGTCGTGAGCCGGAAAGGGCCGTGCCGTGAATTCTGTCTTTGTGCCCGACGCCGACGATGTTCCGCCGGAGCATGCGTTGCTGGTGGTCGATATGAAGAACTACAGCCAGATCCCCGAGGCGAAGATGGCTCCCACCCGGGCCGACCTCGACGACATCCTGTCCACGGTCTTCGTCCAGTGCGGGATCAGCGATGCCGCACTGCTCGACAGTGCAGTCAAAGACCGTGGCGACGGGGCCATCTTCGTCCTTCCCGCCCGGCACGCGGCCCGGCTGGTCGATCCTCTGCTCGGCCACCTCAGGCTGGCGCTGGAGCGCCGCGAGCAGACGCGGCTGGCCAGCTCACCCACCATCCGGCTGCGCGCCAGCATCCATGTCGGCCCGCTCGCTCCGCCTGAACACCGCGGGGACGCCGCCAACGACGCCTGCAGGCTCGTCGAGAGTGACGCCGTCCGCGCTGCCATGACCGCTGCCGTCGACAACGGGCTGTATCTCGCCGCGGTGGTCTCCGACCCGTTGTTCCGGCGCACGGTCCGCGCGGAGCGCACCAAGACGCTCACATCACGCCATCTTCGCCAGGCGACGGCCCGTGTCGAGGGCAAGGACGGATTCGAGGAGACGTGCTGGCTCCACGTTCCCGGGCTCCCTCCGTCCGTCCTCGACCCCTACCTCGACACCGGCCCCGGCCCCGGCCCCGGCCAGACGCTCCCCACTGGCGAGGAAGGGCCCGGCACGCCACCGGGCGGCACCGGCGCCGCAGCCGTCAAGGACGGGGCAACGGCGCCTGTGCGCCAGCGCGGCAAGGCCACCGGCAAGTCCCGGCTGATCCAGGTCGGCCGCGACTACAACACCGGCCCGGAGCAGCAGTCATGAGCGCCGCGGAAGAGCCCGCGACGGGACACTTGCAGAGCGCCGAAGCCAGCGGTCACGCGCGCGTGACACAGGTCGGCCGCGACTACACCGAGCACCATCACCGCTATGTGCGGGGCTGGCAGTACCTGCGCGGTTCCCGCGTGGATGCGGCCGAGATGGAGTTGGCCGAACATGCCTTCGTCGATGTCGTCGGCCCCAGCGGCAACAAACAGGCGGCGCAGACCATCAGTGCCCTGACCCGCCCTTTCCGGCGCAGTCCAGTGGTCGTACTGC
The DNA here is from genome assembly GCF_059026085.1 of Streptomyces sp. a15. Classification (NCBI taxonomy): domain Bacteria; kingdom Bacillati; phylum Actinomycetota; class Actinomycetes; order Kitasatosporales; family Streptomycetaceae; genus Streptomyces; species Streptomyces sp. A15. Next base: position 25,846 of record NZ_JBWLKM010000058.1, read on the forward strand.
GGGGCGAGGCCGGTGTCGGACGACGCACGACTGCCCTGCATGTGCTGCGCGGTGCGGGGGTACCGGCCGAGCGGATCCGCTGGCTGTCGTTGGACTGGGACCAGCCCCGCACCGAGCAGATCCCCACCACCAAAGGGCACGGCTTCATCCTGGATCTGACCCGCAGCCAGGAACTGGACGAGGACTTCTACACCGGGCTCGCCGATTACCAGAAGGCGGCTGAAGAGACCGAAGCATTCTTGATCATTCTTGCTGGTATCGGTAACTGGAACCCCGGGCCCATGGCCACGGTGCCCGTGGTCACCCTGGTCCGTCCACCGGCGGTGCAGATTGCCCAGGCCCACCTGCGCCGTCACGCCGAGGACCGGGTGGACTGGCTGACGCGTCCGGAGCTGAACACGCTGCTGGCCAACGGTGCTTCGCCAGCCGATGCCGCTCGTCTCGCCCGGCTCGTCGCGGCCGCCGACGATGGCGGCCAGGGGGCGGTCCGGGAGGAGTTCACCGGCTGGAGCGACCACCTGACGCAGTGGTTCAAGCAGCACAGCACCCCTGAGGACATCTCCGAACGCGCGCTGCTGATCGCAGCTGCCCTGCTGGAAAACGTTCCCGCCGACGTCGTACTGGAGGCCGCTGACCGGCTCTTTACAGAGGTCGGCGGCGTGCTGCCGGCGGGCGGCGCGCTGGCCGGCCGCGATCTGCGGCTTCGGCTGGACTCCGTCAAAGCCTCCACCGTCGACGACGAGCGCATCTCGCTGGATGCCGACCGACACGGCCTGTCCGAAGCGGTCCTGAGGCATGTCTGGCAGGAGCGCCCTCAACTGCGCAGTGTCCTGTTGACGTGGGCCTCGCAGATCAGCGCACCGCACGGTGCCGCCGTGCGGCACCTGCGGCGCATCGCCGACTGCCTGGTGCGGCTGTCCCTGCTGCCCGGAGGGTCGACCGTCCAGGGGGTGGTGAGCAACTGGATCGACACCGGCGGCACCGCACACCGGCAACTGGCCGTGGAGGTGCTGGAGAAAATGGCGCTTCACCCGGACACCGGGGTAGGGACCCGCAAGCTGCTCTACTCATGGGCGCAGGCAAAGACCTCCAGCGAGGAAACGCTCACAGCCGTCGCGGAGATCTGTGCCGGCCGGCTCGGCCGCGAGTATCCCCGGATCGCTCTGACCCGGCTGCGGGTGCTGGCCTCACGGGCCGACGGCCTGGCCCGCAAGGCAGTCGCAGACGCGGTGCAGGCCCTGGTGGACGCACCCGAACAGCGCCTGCTGATCCTGTCGGAGATCGTCAGCTGGGCCGAATCCGCCAACAACACCACGGCCGGGGCCGGAGCGACCACATTCTTGGCCCTGACCGACATCAGCACTGAGAATCTCCTCCCGCTGCACACGCAGCAGGAACCCGCTGATCACGAAGGCGACGTCCGCACCGGTGACCTGTTCGTGCGTGGCTGGCGTGCCGCCCTGCGGGAGGCGACGACAACCGTGGCCGCTCATACGCAGCTCGCCGCCTGGCTGGACACGGCCAAGCTGTCGGACGAGCAGGTTCTGCCGGTAGTGGCCGCGGTGCTACGCGGCAATCTCCACCAGGCCGGTGCCGCCGAGCTCCTGGTGGGCACCCCCGACACCTCACCACTGGGGCGTGCACGGCGCAAGAAGCTGCTCGACCAGTTGCTCACCGAACAGAGGTCTACTCTGCCCGCCACGCCTGCCCTCGAGCCCGGGCCCGGCAGTACCGACGACCTCACGCCGGCGTGAGTCTGCTGCCGTGGCGCCGCGCGGACGCCCCGCCCCTCCCGGTCGGGACTGACGCCGCCGCAGCCTATCCGCTCGCCGTCCACGGCGAGCGGATGGCCAGTACCCACACCGGCGCCCTGTTCTCAGTCCGCATCACCGGTGCCTGGCGCAGGACGCCCGCCAGCGCCCCAGCCCATCACGAACCTGCCGCCGTGGCGCGCAACCATCTGCGCCAGCAGACCGCAGCCGTTCTGCGAAAGCACTGCGTACTGAACCTGCCAGCCGCCGAAGACGCCGCCAACACGGCCATCGGCACCTGGAGCTGCCCCATGGAGGGGCTTGAAGTCACCGGCACCGTACATCTCGGCACCACAGCCCACGACTGTGCCCTAGCCCAAGAACACATCCGCCGCCGCCAGGCGGAAGACCTCGCCCACGAGGCAGAACTGCACCGGCTGACCCATCTCCAGGCCGTCCTCGCCGACCGTGATCTGCGCCGGGTGTGGTGGATCGCCCAGTTCCCCGGCCGCTTCAGCGAATGCGACGCGCTGGAAAAGGCGCTCCAGGACCTGCCGTCACCACACGACGCCGAAGCAGAGGAAGACGGCATCCGCAGGGACATCCGGCGGTTTACCGACCAGCTCCTGACCGACCTGCACGCACCCCAGCAACGCGACCTCTTCCTGACCGCCCTCATCCAGACCTTGCACGCGCTGGGCCACGACGAGCTCACCGCAGCCGCAGCCGCCTTCCAGAGCCGACCCGCACCCAGGAGCGAACCCACATGAACGTCCGCACCCGACGATGGCTCCTGGCACCCCGGCGGCAACTGCGCACCCGCCTGCTCATGCACCGGCACGGACCGGCCCTGCCCTACGACACCGCCTGGGCACTGATCACCTTGCAGGCCGCACCAGACGAAGCCGCAGTCGTGCGTATCTGGGTCCGTGAGAACTCAGGCGGGCCGCCCGGCATCCACTACGACAACTGGCAGGAGCTGAGCCACGACGAACAGCAACGCCGGCGCACCTGGCTGCAGCGCCACCACCGCTCCCCCATCCAACTCCTGGACCTCGAAGCCAGCCTCGTCCTCAGCACAGGCCTCCACGTCCTCGACTGGAGCCTGCCACCCGAACGCATCACGCAGTGGACTCCGGCTTCCCGACCCCGATCCGACGACACACCACAGTCCTGACGCTGCGGCCCGGGCTGCTGGCGGTGAGCTCCTCGAGAGCCAGCCAGCAGCCACCCAGTCGCGGACTGCTGCGCCGTGATGTGCCAGGGGCAGTTGGCCTGCCCTGCGCAGACGTGGGCCAGGCCCGGCCCTGGAGATCCTGCCAGTCAGGTGTCTGGGCATGCAGCCGTGCCCACCGGAAGGTCTGGTCGATCGAGCAGGCGAACCAGGTCGTCGTAGACGCCTTGCACGTCTCCCGTCTGCACAATGAGAGATGCCGTCAGGTCGATGGCCTGGTCGATCGTGCCCTGGGTGGTGCGCTTCGCCTCCTCAAGTCGCTCCAGTTCTCGGGCGATGTCCGGCCGGGCAGCGGCAAATGCGGCAGGCAGTCGCTGCAGTGCGTCGGCCAGGTCCCATCGTTGAGGCACCAAGTAAGCCCAGTCGCCTTCACGGTTGACGACGGCCGGTTCGGTGACGCGCGGGCCTGTGGTGTGTTCCACGTCCAGGTGGAGTCTGGAGCAGGCACCGTACAGTGCGGTCAGCTGCGGATCGTGGTCTTCGAGGAGGATCTCGCCGAGCGTGTAGCCCCTCATCCGCAGGCCCACACGGGTGAGCATCGTGGCCGTTTCCAGACAGGCCCTCTCAGGGTCGTACTCGACAATGGCCCCGGTTGCGGAGTGGTGGAGCACGACGGGCTTGTCAGGCCACGCCGTGCCGCGGCGCACCCGGACGTGCACGAGGCTGAGCCGGCAGCGCGTGACGGTGGTCATTGCTCCACTCCCATCTCTTCGAGGATCCGGCAGACGGCCCGAAGCCTCAGGCTGGGATCTTGGTTCACGGCAACCGCGATGGTCCGGTCGTCCCGGGAGTCGTGGAGAGCCATAACGCAGTCGCCGATGTTGCCGACGAGCTGCGTGAAGTCCCGTTCCTCGATCGTCAGACAATGCTTGGCGGCCAAGGCCTCGAGAGCCGCGGCAGCCCGCTCCTCAGAAACAGGCCCGCCGGAGACTGGTTCGGCAGGAGCGACGGGGAGCCTCACGCGATCGCCTCCGCTCCCCCACCCAGGCGGTGGCAGTGCGCTGCAGGGACGCCCGCGAGCAACAGGGAGAGCACGCTCGTCGGCATAGTGCAGGGCCGGATCAGCGGGCACTTCATGTGTCTTCTCCTCATGGGTCGGGCCAAGAGGCAGGCCGCCAGCCAAAGACGGCTGTGCCGCATCGTCCGCCGATATGGCGTCCAGGCCCACGGCCGCGCTCGGGCTCCCAGAGGAACACGAAACGCGCAGCCGCCTCAGCGAGGTCGCGAACTCGCCTCAGAAACCCAAGAGTTGCTGGTAATCTGCGTCCGCTTTCGCCGATCGACGCCGGGAGACTCCGCGGTGCTCTGCCGCCTTGCCCGTACCTCCCTGCGGCGCCCAGCAGGCACGGGACGTCGTCCAACCCGCCTCATGGTGCTGCTCTGTCTGGTCCGGGCTCAGCGGTCTTCGTCAGACGCCGGTCCGTGCGGTTGCATCATCTTCCCGAGGGGGGACGTGCACGCCGGGCGTGGAGCTGTTGGTGATGGGGCTGCTCACGCCTTGAACTCGGTGTCGCCGCCGACGTCCATGGTGAGGAGCACTGTGCCGTCGGGACGCACCCGTTCGGCTTCGGCGGTGTCCAGGTCGACGGTCGCACTGGAGTACCAGCTGCCGAACTGCTTGATAGCAGGGCTGCCTAGGCGAGCGCCAAGACCTCTTACGCCGGGCTCCGCTTGGCTCCTGGCGCCTCACATTCATCCATCCGCTTTTTGACCTGCGGGTGGTCGGCCAGCTGCTCGGGAAGCTCCGTATCACGGGTGATGTGTGCCTTGATGAGCTGGCGGACGCTCAGCCCTCTGGCGGTCCTCAGGTTGGCAGCAGTGAGGTCAGCGTGCGCGAGGTCGGCGTGTGTCAGGTCGGCTGCGCCGAGTTCGGCCCCGGTAAGGTCTGCTGCCTGGAGTTTCACGCCGACAAGGTCAGCGCTGTTCAAGTCCGCTCCCTCCAGGACCGCCCCGCTCAAATCGGCATGCTCGAGCCTTGCATGACGCAAGACTGCCGTCCTCAGGTGTGCGCGCGTCAGAGTCGCAGAAGACAACTCTGCATGGCTGAAGTCAACGTGGGAGAGGTCCGCCCCCACCAGAATCGCTCTCGTCAGGATTGCGTTCGTGAACTTTGTGCCCACGACGTTCACTGCGGTGAAGTTGGCATCCGGGGCGATCGCGTAGGAGAGATCGCCTTCCTCGAACGTGGCACCGGTCAACGTCGCCGATGCGAGAGAGGCACCGGTCAGGACGACGCCTTGCAGACGGGCACCCGTGAGTTCGGCGCCGCGCAGATCCGCGTCCTGGAGGTCTATGTCGTGGACGGTGGCTCCGGTGAGGCGGGCATCGCGCAGGTCTATCACGAGTTGGCCCTGCCGCGGCGGCTGGCGCCCAAGAACTGTCAAGGCGGCAGTGACGTCAGGGGTGAGAAACGTGCGGGGTCTTTGCGCCGAGTCCTCATCCGCGTCGTCTCTTGTCCCGTGGTGCGGCCTGTTGGTGTCCAGTGCTGGGGTACGCACGAATGCCGACAGGACCTCGATGACCGTCTGATGGTCCTTCTCGCTGTCGTTCATGATGCGTTCGAGGCTGTAGATACCGCCGAGCCGTTCGTGAAGATTGCCGGATCCGAGCAATTTGATCGCTTCGACGTATCGCTCGGTGACTTGTCCCTCCCGTGTCAGCTCTGCCTGCTCACGGTCCTTCTCACGCAGGTGGGTGAACTGCTCCTGGCTGTGTTCGTACAGCTTCTCGGCATGCCGATGGTTACGGTGGGTGTAGTAGAGGCCGAGGCCGGCGATCGCCCCTGCGCCGACTGCGACAAGCATGGTCCGGAAGCCGGTGATGACCACACCGTCGGCTGGCTGGAGGTTCTTCTCGCGAAGGTGAGCGCCATCGATCCACCACGGTCCGCGCCACAGGAGCAGGACATACCCGATGGCTGCGGCCGTGCTCGCTGCGGCGAGAACAATGCGCCTGGTCTGCGGCTTCATGCTGTGCATGATGGACCGAACTCGCTGCAGCGCGCGTATGAACAGTCCATCCCTGAGGTGAAGTTGAGCCTTGAGACGGCAAGTGCAGTGAGGCGGATCAGTCCGATGGTGTCCGGTGAAATCATCTACGCCGAGCTGGGAGGTGCTGTGCGCTGCCGTGGTGCGGGCGTGGTTCCGCCGGAGCCCGGCGCGGCGAAACACCCGGGTCGCTCCGGTCGGCAGGGCCGGCGCCGGGGCTGTCCTTCGGCTTCGGCTGGTCTATGCCGATGTGCGGGCCCAGCGCATGTCCAGAGCCTCGAGTGCGTCGAGTTGTTCGCGGCTCAGGCGGTAGGGCCGCAGCCGTTTGTCGGAGATCCACTCGCCCAGGCGGAAGGACCTGTCGCGGTCCCAGACGACATGGTTGTAGGGAACGTTGAGGTGTTGATGGGTTCGCCAGAAAGCGTGGGCGTAGCGCAGGCCGTGGACGAAGGCGCGTTCGCTCTGGCTGCGGGGCGGGCGTAACAGCAGGGCGAGGGGATGCTCCAGTGGCAGCGCGCCGAGGAGGTTGTGCTGGTCATGGCTGAGGGTTGGCAGGGCCCACAGTTGCTCGTCGAGCCAGGACTCCAGTGGTGAGTCGTCCTGGTCGGGGGCGAGGTCGGGGAAGGTGAGTTCGCCGCGGCGGGCGGCTGCCAGGGCGCGCGCATAGCTGCGCCTCCATTCTCCGCGTTTGTCCCATCCGGCGTTCCACCATGGGTTGATGTCGGTGAGGGCGCGCTGGTAGCAGTAGGGCAGTTGTCCACGCAGGGCTTTCTTACGGCAGGTATTGAGCCAGTGGCCGATGTCGATTCCGCCGTAGCGTTCCCTGCTGAGGGGTGCGAGGTGGCCGTGCTGGGCGTGGTAATCGCGGACGATGTTCAGGCGGTGCTCGATGCTGGTGCGGGGGTGGCCCCAGATCATGTCCAGTGCGTCGAGGGCCTCGATGCGTTCGGGTTTGAGGCTGTGGTTCATGCGCAGGGATCGCTGGTTGCCCAGCCACCAGCCGAGGTAGAAGCGGTCGGGGCCGCAGTAGGTGCTGGGGACCTTGAGGTGGCCGTGTTGTTCGCGATAGCGCCGTGCGCACTCGAGGCCGATTTCCCAGACGCTGTTGTGAGGGTCTTCAGCGTAGGGCCGGAGCAGGGGGATGAGTTCGTCGGCGCGTTCGGGGCGGGCGGCGGGGTGCAGGGGGTTGCTGATGGAGTGGCGTAGTTGGAAGACACGGTGGAAGACGTGCTCGTCGTAGAGCGAAAGGGCGAACAGAACCTGGTAGAGGATGTGGAAGGGGGTGCCTTTGGCGGCATCGGCGAGGTCTTGGCCGGGGGCCTTGTAGATGGGGACGATGATGTGGGCGACCTTGGCCTGGCCGGGCAGCGGGCGCAGGGCGCGGCCGACGGCCTGGACGATCTGGTAGGTGCTGCTCTTGGGGCTGGTGAACAGCACGGCGTCGATGGCGGGGACATCGACGCCTTCGGCGAAAATCATGCAGTTGGTCAGGACGGCCCGCAGCGGCTTCTTGTCGCTGGACGTCAGGGATGCTTCTTTGAAGGCGCTGATCTGGCTGAGCCGTTCGTAGCGGCTCTGCTTGCAGTTGACGGTGCCGACCTGGAGCGGGCCCTGCATCCGTTTGGGCATCAGGGCGGCCGTTTCCGGGAGAGTTTCGGCGAAGATCTCGGCGACGGCGATGCGGGGGCAGAAGACCAGGACGCGTCGTAGGTCGTGTTTGTGCATGGCGCGCTGCAGGGCGACCTGAGCGGCCGCCACACGCAGGCCTTCGGAATCGGCGGCGAGCATGGGGTTGCGGTTGAGGATGGTGCGCAGGTCGGCGTCGTCAACGTCGACGGCGACGATGCGGTAGTCGGCGAGCAGCCCCCGGTCGATGGCGTCGGCCAGGGAGAGGCGGAAGACGGGGGGCCCGTAGAGGTTGAAGTCGTCCATCGAAGCGACCTCGATGTCGACGGGGAGGTCTTGGCCCGGGGTGGGCTGGAAGTTGCGGGGGGTCGCGGTGGTGAAGAGGCGGTGGTGGGCGAAGATCCGGTGGCTGTCCAGCAGTTGGGCCCAGGGCTTGTGGAGGTTGCCTGCCGTGCGGTGGGCCTCGTCGCAGACGAGTACGTCCCAGGGCGGCATGTGGAACAGCCGATGGGCATCGGCGACCTTACCCAGCGAGTGATAGGTCGCGAAGACGTTGACCGGGCCGTCGGCCTGGGAAACCTCGGCGGCCAGTGTCGCTGCATCGGTGACGGCGGTCAGGATGCCGCGCAGGGCCGGGTTCCTGGGCAGGTGCCGGTCACCGCTCAGGGCCAGGTAGCGGCCGGGGCGTCCTTCCTTGTGCCACTCCCCTGCGGTCTGCTCCAGGAGGTCCAGGGTGGGCACGACGACGATGGACGTGCCCGCGGGCGCCATGCGGTTGACGATGTGCAGGGCGATGAAGGTCTTGCCGCTGCCAGGGGGCGCGTCGATGCGGCAGCGGGGTGCGCCGAGGAGGAATTCGGTGACGCCGTTGTCGACGGCCTGCTGCTGGTAGGGGCGAAGTGGGGTGCGGAGCTGAGGCAGTTGGGCCATGACAGTGCTCCTTTCGGCTTCTTATTTGGGGGGGGAGCCAGGACCTGTTTCGATGGTGGAAGGACGGTGTGACGGTCGGTGACGGCTAGACGCTGCTGCTTCACTCGAACGGGTGAGGGGGGCTTGCGCTCATGCACAACCGGGGGCTGGGATACGGAAGTTTCGTCGCGCGCTGCGTCCGGCGGGGCTGCGGGCGTGCGGCCGGGCCGACAATGCGCCGGTGGCCTGGCGGGTGGGAGAAGGGGATGGCAGACAGAGCGGGCGTGTGGGGGCCGCAGAGGCGGCTGAAGGGGGTCGTGCCGTTTCTGGCCGGCGAGTCGACCGGGTCGTTCGCCAATCGTCTGGCGCATACGCACGGCCTGGAGCTGGGGGCGTTCCTGGATCGGGTGGGTACGGGCCGGCAGCCGGTCAATCCCCGGCTGCCGGCGCTGGCGGAGCTGGATGTCAACCGGGCGGCGCTGGACAACCTGGCGGTGCTGTCCGGGAGGACGCCGCATGAGTTGCAGCTGGCCCTGACCAATCTCCAGGGCCGTTTTCTGCTGTCGGGTGATGATGCGGCCCGCTGGCAGTGGCCGTTCAAGGTCCGGGAGGGGCACGTGGTGCGGTGCTGCGATCTGTGTGCGCGAGCCCGGGGCGTGGATGAGGCGGTGTGGCTGTTGTGGCCGGATCAGTGGCGGGTGTGCCTGCGCCATCGGCGGTTCACCGACGATCACCGTGGCCAGGGCCCCTGCGTGGTACGGCTGGACGGGCTGGAGGAGGTGGTGCGTGCGCACAGCGAGCGGCTGCGGCTGGAGCGCCGTTTCGGCGCGGCGGGAGCGGAGCTGTTCGCCGACGGCTTCCAGGTCGTGGCGCGCTGGTGGGCCCGTATGCCCACCGCGTGGTGCTGGACTCAGCGGGCCTGGCGGGTGGGTTTGGAGGCGCAGGAGCTGCGCACCGCCCCGTTGGTGATCTATCCGGAGGCCATCCGGTTGGCGCGGGAGATGTTGCGCTTTGAGCAGTGCGCTGAGCGCACGCGTGCAGTACGGGCGGTATGGGTGGAGGAGGTTCAGCAGCTGATGGCCGGGTGGGGTCTGGAGGATGTGGACGGCTGGGGCGAGCTGGTGCAGTGGCTGGATCATCACGCTCAGCCCGCCGCTGTCCCGTTCTCCGACGGTGCTGGTGGTGTCCGTCGGCGGCGTCGGCGGGTGCTGGCCGTGGGGCACAGTCAACTCGCCGAGCCTTCCGGTTCGTTGGGGGATCGCTCCTGCATGGTGTGACAACTGGTCCTTGTGAAGGGCGAGTTGATCCGAGGCTGGGGCGGAGGGTTCGTCAAGCAGGTGTCACTCGTTCGAGTGACGCCTGCTTCGCTGTGCTGTCAGTCGCCGACGCCAGAGGGCCAGGCTGGCGCCACGGCTCGGTGCGGGGCGACGACTTCGGCCGGGAGGTGCGCGGGCAGGAGGCGGCGGGTGCGTGATGTGAAGGCGTGGCATCTCGATGAGGACGGCCGCTTGGTGTGCGTCGCGCCGGAGGCGCTGTGGGGAGTGGCGTTGGAGGAACGTCAGCCGCCCTCGGATCCGGTCGCTTATCACGGCCGGCAGGGCAAGCTCAGCGACTGGTGGTCGGCGACGACGGGCACGTTGGTGGTGTGCGGGTCCAAGCGGCGCACGTATGTGGCCACCGAGTTGGACTTCGATCCCGCCATTCGCCGGTTCGCCGGGGAGCCGGTCGAGCTGCATTGGGAGCAGGGTTGCGTCCGGCACCGGTGGCGGCCGGACTTCATCGCCCTGACGCGCGAGGGGACGCGGCAGGCCGTGGTGCTCGCACCGCACCGGATGGGGCCGCAGTGGCGCGAGCGCCTGGCCGCGCTGCGCGAGGTCGCCGCTCAGGCCGACTGGAGCGTGTGCGTGCGAGTGGTGCCGCATGGGGTGCGGCGGGAGAACCTGCTGCTGGTGGCGGACTATCGGCAGCCGGCCGTGTGCGAGGACGCGCATGAGCGGGCCTTGCTGGCTGCGTTTCGGCGGCCGCGGCTGCTGGCGGAGGGCGTCGCCGCCAGCGGAGTGCCTGACTTCCTCGGCTTCGACCATGTGTACCGGCTGATCTGGCGTCGCCGTCTGGACATCGACTGGGGCCAGCCGCTGCTGCCCTTTTCTCCGGTCTGGGCGACAGGGAGGCGGCGATGACGGGCACGGTGTCGGGTTGGTTCGAGACCGACCGGGTCCGCCTGGGGGATCTGGTGCGCTGGCGCGGTGGCGTGTGGGAGGTCGCTGCTTTTCAGGGGCGGCAGATCAGCCTGCGGGCGTTGTCGGGCGACCAGGCGCCGGTGGACACCCTGTGGCGGGAGGTGGAAAGCGCCCCGGACTTCGCCGTCCTCGATGAGAACGGGCAGAACGTGGCCCGCAGGCGGCTGCCTGCGCTGGGCGAGCTGCTGGAGGCCGCCACCCCCGCCGAGCGGGAGAAGGCTCTGTGGTGGCACGAGCACATGAAGGAACTCCACACCGGGCTGCGGCCCGGCTGCACGACGGCACGTCCCGGCTACGACCCGGACACCACCACGTTCAAGCAGCGCTGCCAGACCAAGTCGGCCGAACTCGCCGCCGCGGGCATCGAGTTCAGCTGGCGGGCGCTGGACGATCGGCGCCGTGTATGGAAGGACGCCGACGAGAATCCGCTGGTGCTGCTGTACGACGGCCGCAAGACCCGCACCGCCGACCCGGGTGGCCGCACCGACAAGCGGGTCATCGCGCTGATGCATGAGGTCACCGCCCGCCACGCCCGCGAGTCCGGCGGCCGGGTCAACCGCGTGTACGAGGACGTGGAAACCCTCGTCCGTCAGCGTTACAGCCGGGAGCTGGAGGATCCGGGGGAGGCGGAGCGGCTGCTGCTGCCCCGCTCGACGTTCTACACCCGGATGCAGGAGCTCGGGCTGACCGAGCAGCTCAAGAAGACCACGCGCCGGCGCTCACGCCAGGACAGCAAGCCGCAGCGCCCGTACACGCCGTCGGTGGCGCTGCGGCCGGGGCAGCTGGTGCAGATCGACACCTCTCCGCTGAAGATCAAGGTGATCGGGGACGACGGCCGCGCCATCTCGGCCGAGCTGACCGCCGCGATCGATGTCGCCTCCCGCTCCTGCATAGCCCTCATGATCGTTCCCGTGGTGACCGGGGAAGGGCCGCCCGGCAGGCGTATCGGCGGCCGCGCCACCAAGGCATTCGATCTGGTGCTGCTGCTGGCGCAGTGCTTCGCCCCGCTGCCCATGCGGCCCGGCTGGGACCCGCTGACCGCGGCCCGCAACTCGGCCCTGCCCTACGACCAACTGTGTGCGGCCGATGCCCGCTTCGCTGAGGCCGTCGCGGCGCGCCCGGTCATCCACCCGCGGACCATCGTCATCGACCAGGGCAGCCCCTATCTGAGCGAGCACTTCAAGATGGTGTGCAGCTTCCTGGGCATCAGCATCGAATACGCCCGCAAGGACACGCCCACCGACAAGCCGCTGGCCGAGGCCTTCTTCCACAGCTTCGCCGACACCTGCGCCCAGTACGTGAAGGGCTGGACCGGCCGCAGCTTCGAGCAGCGCGGCTACGGGGTCGAACGCCAGCGCCTGTTCAGCATCAATCAGATGCAGGCCGCGGCCGAGGAATGGGTCGCGCTCGACTACCAGCAGCAGCCGCACGAGGGGCTGCGCAGTCCCCTGTATCCGGGGATGGTGCTGTCCCCGAACCAGATGTACGACCGGCTGGTGGCGGGCTACGGCTACTGGCCGAGGCAGCTGACGGCCGAGGACAATCGCAAGCTGCTGGTGCCGGCCTGGGTCACGGTCACCGACAAGGGTGTCCAGATCGAAAACCGTACCTACCGGTCCCTGCCGGGGCAGCTGCGGGACCTGGAGGGCCTCGACTCCGGGCTCTCCCACAAGAACGGCCGGTGGGAGGCCCGCTACAACCCCTACTATCCCGATGTCGCCTGGCTGTACGACCACCGGCTGAGCGGCAGGTGGATCCCGGTGGAGTTTCTCTACCGGCACATGCTGGCCGACCTGCCGTGGACGCATTACCACTGGCAGGACGCCGCCGAGGAATGGGCGCTGGGCGGAGGCAGCCGCGAGGACGAGGTGGCCATCACCCTGGCCGTGAAGGAGCGCCACCGGCGCACCCGCCGCGGGCCGACCGCCCGGCAGGCGGCCGAGCCCCGCCTGCCGTTCCGTGGCGTGCTCCGCCTCGAGACGGGCGACACGTCCGGCTCCGGGGCGCCGGCCACGCCTCTGGACCCCGACACTGTTCCCGCCGCACCCTCGCTGCCCGTGCCGGCTCGGGACGTCGGCAACGGCCGCTACACCCTGCCCTCTTTTGCCCCGGCCGACTCCGAGGACGACCCGCCACCGGCCGGCGCCGCTGCGCCCGCATGAACCCGCCCCGCACTGCACCCGCCGAGGAGAGCTGAATGAAGACCACCGTGCCCGCCTCATCCGCCGCCCGGACCGAGATCGCCCATCTGGTGCGCACCGCGCCGCCGCTGCCCGCATGGATCTTCTCCTGGGAAGGCTGGGACCGGTATGTGCGCACCGAGTTCAAGCCGCCCGACCTGCTGGACTGCGCTCCCGCAGACGTGGATGTCGACGAGGACGACCCGCGGGTGGACTACCACCGCCATCTGCTGATGATCGACACCGCGTTCCTGAAGGACTGTCTGGTGCGGGCCCGAGGCACCTTCGGCGTCAACGGCAACCGGTATGAGGGCCTGCTGGACATGGTGATCGACGGCCCGGCCGGCACCGGCAAGACGTACCTGCTGCGGCTCATCGGCCGGGAGTTGCAGCGCAGGGTCGAAAAGCACTTCGATGACCGGGTTCCGGTCGTGCACATCACCGTCCCGTACGACCCGGAGAACAAACTCAACTGGATCTGGGAGATCGCGTCCTTCCTTGCCCTGACCCCCGAACCCAAGAGCGAGGCGGAAGCCCGTCAGCCGCGCCGCATCCCCGACCTGTCCCTGCCCGTGCACACCGTCATGGAAAGGAAGCAGACCCGCCTGCTGCTGGTCGACGACATCCAGCGGGTCTCTCCCAGTCAACTCGCCCCGGTTCTACACTACTTCGACTACCTGCGCACCCGGCTGGGCATCACCACCATCTTCTGCGGCACCGGCGCGACCGACATCGTCCACGCCGCCCGCAAAGGCTGCGACCGCCGCGACGACGCCCTGTGGACCGCCCACCAGCGGCTGCAGCCGGGGGCCACCCCCGCCCAGTTGAATGCAGCCTTGGCCAAGGAGCAGAACGTGCGCAGTCTGCTGCCGGTCACCTGGGTAGACCCGCTGCCCTGGAGCGACGACGCCGAGGGCCAGGCCCCCTTCCTGACCGTGCTCAAGGGCTACGAGAAGAACCTGCGCATGCGTAAGCTGAGCAAGGACGTGCTCACCCAGCATGCGGGGTATCTGCACGATCGGACCGGCGGCTACTTCCTGCACCTGTCCCAGCTCATCTGCGGGGCTGCCGTCGCCGGGATCCTCGACGGCAGCGAGGACATCACCCGTGAACATCTGGAGGCCATCCGCGTCGGCCGGGAAGAGATTCTGCCCAGGCACTGACCACCCGTAAGCACCGGGCGGCACGGGCCGCAACCGCCCGCCCGCGCCGGCCCGTTTCGCCTGTGCTCTTCTCGAGGATCGAGCCCGTTATGAGCGTGGACCGGACCGGCATCCAGGACGTGCATGCTCTGTGGCTGCAGACAGTGGACTTCCTTCGCTACAACGCGCCCCAGACGTGGGCGGACATGCTGCAGCGGGAAGGGGTGACCTTCTTGATGCCACCCGCCGTGGCGGCACTCGAGCGGGTGCAGGACCAGACGGTCGCCCTGGCCAACGCCGAAAGCCGCCGGTTACGCAAAGCGGACTTGTTCTACATCACCAGGGACGCCGCCGCGAGCGTCGCGGGGCTCGTAGGCATCCCGTGCATCGCCGAGATCTCCAGCATCCTGCCCTCGCCATCCGGGCTGATGGTGTGGGAAGAACCGCCGGTGCACATCGCAAGGGGTGTGGTACTGCGGGCCGTCTCCTGGGGGCCTGCCCATGATGGCGGCACCTGGTGGTCTTGGTGGACGGATACGGCAGCCTGTGTGCGTGCCGGCATCGCCGTGCCGACCATGCTGATGGTTAACGGAGGGCTGACCTTCCACGAGGAAGTCCACACCGAGCCCGACTTCTGGCCGGTGCAGGCCGACGACCCCACTATGCCGGAGCACGCGCAGTTCCGTTCCCTGCTGTTCACGTGGATGGCGATCTCCTGCGGCTTGCTGGTGTACCGCGAATCCGTGGCCCCTAGCCAGGACATCCGCGCGCACCTTCGCCGCACGGGCGTGGAGTCCCGGCCGGTGCACTGCGTGATCCCGGCCGGCGGCGACCGGCCGGGACTGGCGCAGATCCTGCGCCGCCAGTTTCAGCTGGACGGCATGGCCTTTGAGGAGCGGCCCTACCCGCAGCCCCTTCCGGCCCAGTTGGCGCCGTGGCACGTCTATCTGCCGGGTCTCGGGCACCGCCTGATCGTAGACAGCCCCTCTCTTGAACCTGGGCAGACAGCGGTAGCGACGCTCGGCTCCGGAAGAAGAGTCGGCAATCTTGTCTTCGCGCCGGTGAGGGCGGTGCTGCGTCAGGGCTGGCAGCTCCACAACGGCTATGTGCGGTGCCCCATGCTCTACGATCCGGAACTCGGGCTCCTCACTGATCCCGACGATGACGAGCCCTGACCGCACCGCAGAGCCCGCGGCGCCCCTGACCGCTGTATGCACAGCTGCCGGATTTTGCAGGCGGGGCCCCGCGCTGCGGGAAGCAACGGCCTGGGCCCCGCGTACACTGGGTTACTCAAGTCGTGCTCGCACAGCGAAGATCTCCTGTGCCTGCACGGCATGGATGAGCGAAGTGAAGTCTCCGGTCCACAGACCCAACACCACTACCGAACCCGCGCGTTGGGCCGCGTCGATCCACTCGCTGGTCGCCTCACCAGGATGCTCCGCAGAACCCAGGGTCAGACTTCGACTGCCCTCGCCCTGGCGTACACCCCAGGGGCGCAGTGTCGCCGAATGATGCTGCAGGACCCAGGCGCTCACATCAGGCAACGTGTTCCACACGTAACAGGGAAAGTCATAGCGTTCGGCGAGTTCCTGGATGCTGCCGCTCATGTCCGGCGACGCGAGGGTGAGGGCCGGGAACGGTCCTTGCGGGGTGGGGACGAAGCCAGTGAGGCCGGCCCGGTAGACCGGCGGCGGCGCCGGAGCCAGGTCAATGATCATGGAGGTGGGGTCGGCCCCTGCCAACGTCCTGCCGCTCCCGCCCAGATGCGGGACCACCATGGTCCAGATGCTGATCAGGTCCTCAAGGAAGTTCTGGCGCTCGACCGCCCCCAGACGAGCAGTGAAGACATAGGTGTACGGGTGGTTTGCGTGCGGCTGGACCTCGTCCCAGAAGACGTGGGTGACGGTGGAGAACTGCCGGTTCGGCACCAGCGGCAGGGAGGCGGCCAGCACGGCCAGGACCAGTGAGTTCCCCAGCATCAGCCGGGCCATGGCGGAGGCCCGGCACGGGTCACAGTCAGCCAGCCCGGCGCCGATGGCCGCGGAGGCGGCCGCCATGTCGGCGGTGTGGGCCACGCCGAACGGTGCGCCGCTGACAGGCACCAGTGTGGGGGCGGGGTGAGTGTGCAGGGTTCCGGCGTTGGCGGAGGTGTAGGACGATCCGGTGTTCTGCGCGGTACGCCGGGCCCGGCGTTTTCGGGCGTGATCCTTGCTCATGGCATGGCCTCGAGTTCTGCGCTCCGGGCCCATGATCCGGGTGCGCGGACGGCGGACACATGCGGATCTGCTGATCGTTTCTGAACAGCTTTGGTGGTGCGCGCAGTTGATGCAGCTATGCCGTGCACGAAGCCCGGGCACCTTTGCCGGTGTGGGGCTGTTCATGGGCCAGCCCCGGCTTGGGTCGATGCGCTCGACCGGTAACGAGGCTACTCCCGCGATAGGGGCCAGGGGGCTGATTCGCACCGTTCGCTGCGGCAGCGGCGATCGTGCACGCCGGTGCGGTTACGCCCCTGCGAGGTGGACGCTGCGGTGGGCTGCCAAGGGGCGAGGCTTGTGACAGTACTGGATGAGCCGTCGCGCCTTACGGCCCTCCTTGCCAGCGCCACAGGGTTGGGACGGTTCAGGTGTCCTTGAGTGTGGTGTCGCCGCTTGGGGCTTGGAGGTGCACGGTGACAGCGGCCGTTCCCGTGGGACTGCCGACGATGACGGCAGGGGCGGTGCTGCGGTTGGCGGAGCCGGTGGGGAGCACGGCGAGCGAGGTGATCGGTGCGCCGGTGACCAGGCGGAGAACCTCCTGGCCCGTCTGGTAGTCCCACACACGGATGCTGGTGTCGTCCGAGCAGGCGCTGACGAGCAGGTCACGGTCGGCGTCCGGATGAGGCAGGGCAGCGAGGGCGGTGACGGGGCCTTGGTGCCCGGTCAGCGGCACATGGGTTTCTGATCGCGGGGCGAAGGGGTCCCACAGCCGGATCACACCGTCCGATCCGCCGGTGGCCAGGAGGCGGCCGTCGGCGACGGTCAGGCTGCGCACGGCACCGATGCGCTGGGGCAGACCCATGTGCGGAGCGTGGCCGGGGTGCAGCAGGCGCACGGCACGGGTGGTCGCGATGGCCAGCACCGGTGATCTGGTGTCGGGCAGCACGGCTAGCGCCCGCACGGTCGCCTCGACACGCAGCCTCGGCAGGTGGGGGGTGCCGCCGTCAATGGGCAGGTACTCGACACGGGAGTCGCTGATGGCGGCGGCGAGGACGGTCTGCCCGGTTTCCGGGTGGGGGAAGCGGGCCAGCGCCCTGACCCTGCTGCTGGAGTAGCGCGAGGGAAGCAGGACACGCCGTGCGCCTGCTTCCGTGGTGAGTTCGACGCTTCCGTCCGCGTACCCGATGGCGATGCGTTCGGGGCCGTCACACGTGGGTTCGAGAGCGGTCAGTGCGGTGACGTCTTTGTAGGGGCGGTCGTCGGGCGCGGTCAGCACGTGTGCTGCCTGGCCGGTCTGTACGGAGCGCACGGTGATCTCACCGGCACGGCCACCGCTGATGAGGCTGGGTGGCCCGGATGGGTGCGGCAGGAGGGCGACATGGTCTGCCGAGGGATGATCGGTATCGCCGTCGGCGGCCGGCGCCTGCAGGTCCCACAGGCGGATAGTGCGGTCGAACGATGCGGAGGCCAGGAGGGGTTGGTCTTGCGGGCCGGTGAAGACCGTCAGGCCGCGGATCATCTTGGTGTGCTCGGTGGGGAGTTGGCGAACGAGTACACCGGTGTCGGTATCGAAGACGTGGAGAGCGCCGTCGACGCTGCTGCCAGTGACCAGCAGGGGTTCGCCATAGGGGCCGGGGTGCAGGGCCAGGGATGCCACGGGCTGCCGGATCGGCTGGTGTGGGTGCTGGGCTCGGGTCAGCGGGTTCCAGATGCGAACGGACTTCGCGGAGCGGGACGCAATGATCAGCCGTGGTTCGTGGTTATGTGCGGCGAAGCCGACGACGGCGGAGGCTCCCCTGCCCGTGCAGGGCAGCTCGCTGGCGTCGTCGAACGTCAGGGCATCCACGATGGGGACGTAACTGCCGTCCTGGGCAATGGCGAGCAGTGGACCGGCACCCGGCACGGGAATGACGGCGAGTGCGTGGACAAGGGGCCTGCGGTACCTCCAGCCGACATCCTGCTGCCTCTGGAGGCGGCCGATGCTGTGCAGGGGCCGTTGTGTCTGGATGTGGCCGGTGAGGGGGTCCACCAAGAGGAGGTCCTCGGTGGTGGCGACGGCGAGGAGTGTCCATCCGTGTGTGCCACGGCGGCCCCGCCGACGTGCACCGTCGCTGACAGTGGCGACGGCACGGATGCGCCCTGCAAGCAGGGGGTCGGCCGTGCCGGTCTGGGGGTCGCATCGCCACAGACCCTGGTCACTTCCGACGATGAGGGAGGGCTCCCCGCGGCGGTCGTCCAGCACGGTGAGCGCGCGGGTATGGGAGCCCAGCCCTTCCAGGGCGGTGCCGAAGGGGCTGCCGGAGAGGGGGTCCCACAGGGTGAGGTTGCCCCGCTCGTCCGTGGCTGCCAGCACCAGGGAGTCGTCGGTGGTGCGGAAGGTGGCCAGTGCGTAGGGGTTGGCGGGAGTGCCTGCCAGGATGTTGGTGGGCAGATGAAGGTGGTTGAAACGCGGGCGTAGTTGTGGGTACCGCGTCGGGGTGTGTGCCCGTGCGCTGCCGGTGTGCTGGGCGAGGGCCAGGCTGTCGGCTCGGGAGGCGGGGGGTGCGTCGCCGACGAAGGGCTCGATACGGGCCCACGCGGCCAGGTGCCGGATGCGATCGGTGGCGGTGATGGGCAGGCCAAGGGAACCGCGCACATTGTCACGGGTCGCCCAGGGCAGGAAGCGGGCCGGGATGTGGTCGTCGTCGACGGCGTTTCCCAGTGCGGCGTGGGTGATCAGGTGTCGTCGCAGGTAAGGGTGCGGGGGTTGCTCGGGTGCCCTTGGCAGCAGCCGGGCGAAGGCCTGGGTGAGCTGCCGGTGAGCGGTGGTGGTGTCTGCTGTCCCGGTGCCGCCCTGGGTGGGTGTGGCGGAGGTGTCGGTGGGGGCCAGGAGTGTGTGGGGTGCGGTGCGCAGTGTTTCGCTGACGCGTTCGTGGATGGGGCGATAGACGGTTCTGCCGTCTTCCTGGGCGGTTGTCAGGTATCCGGTCAGCCGGCTGTCACGTACCACTTGGCGGATAGCGGCTGCCGCGTCGTCGCAGGGGGGATGCAGGGCGTTCACCGCGGCCGGCCAGATGTCGGCCCACGGCAGGCCCGCCCCCTGGGCGAAGGCGGTGGCGCGCAGGACGGCCAGGAGTTCTTCGGAGGTTGCGTCACCGTGCAGGGCCACGTCGGCGAGGTCTTGGCGAAGCAGTTCGTGCGTTCCCTGTCTCAGCTGGCGGCGCCAGGCTAGGTCGGTGGGCTGAGGCAGGAGGGTGCGGGCGTGCAGTTGCTGGGCGGCGAGCCGGGCGTCCAGAAAGGACGGGGCCACCTCTTCGGCCACCGCTGTGGCGACACGGCTGATGCGGTCGTCGTCGCGATCAAGGAGGCGCGAGCCCGCCTGGGGGTCGGCGTGCAGCAGGGATGCGGTGTAGGCGGCGATGTCGTCCTGTGCGGTGAGGGCGTCGGTACGCACTGCCGGGCCGGCGTCGGTTGCCCGCTGCAGCAGGGCCAGGAGATCACTGCCGGTCGGGTCGGCGGGGGTGGCACTGGAGGAGTCGAGGCTGGCGGGGGCGGGGCTGCGGATGCCGAGGAGGAGTCGGATGAGGGGCTGGCCCTCGGCGCGCAGGGTGGCCAGCGGGCGCAGGACGTCGGTGATGATGCGGCGCGGGTTGCGGGCTTCGTCGATCCCGTCAATCACTACGGTGAGGGGTGTGCCGTTGCTCAGCACGGAGGCGCGGACATAGACGCGCAGTTCCTCAATCGGATCATGACCGGCCGGTGTCGGGCGGCCGGTGAGGGCCTCGTAGAGCGCGGCGGACAGTTCGTGCGGGTCGGTGTTGCGGGCCAGTACTGCCGCGTCTACGGCTCTTTCAGGAACTTGAAGGTGTTCGGGGATGGCGTCGAGGACGGGCCGGTAAGCGTCGTCGGCCCGGAATCGGGGATCGCTGAGTGTAACCAGGCGGGCCAGTAGGGCGCTCTTCCCGGAGCCGGCGGACCCGGTCACGATGAGGACGCCGTCGTCACCGTCCAGAAACTCGATCATGCGGCTGACCAGGGCGGCACGTCCGGTGAAGTACCAGCCCGGGCTGCTGCCGGACATCTGGCCGGTGGCCCGGGAGATCCAGTACTCGTCCAGGTCTGCGCGGTTCCAGCCGACCTGGCTGCGGGCGTCCTCAAGGAGGGTGGTGTCGGTGTAGCCGGGGTTGGGCAGGCAGGGACTCAGGGCGCGGGAGGCGAGTTGGAGGCTGACGCTGTCGCCCGGGGGCCAGATGCGGTGGATGTCCGCCATGGTGGTGCGGTCCCAGATGGCGGCGCGGATCGCATGGAAGTCTTCCCAGCTCAGATGGGAGCGCGCGTATCCGTTGGTCTGGTCTTCGCAGTGCGCGCGGACCGCGGCCAGCAGTGAGGTGAAGGCCTGAAGTCGCGGTCTGGCATCTTCGTTGCCGGCGGTCAGCACGACCAGGGATCCCAAAGCTCGGCGGTCCTCGTCCAGGGCTTTGAGGGTGTCTTGGAGTTCGTCCGTCAGGCGCCCGGAGAAGCAGGAGTCGACCATGACCAGGACGTGCCCGGCGCGGGAGTCGAGGGCAGTGGCGATGAGTTCGGCCGTGGGGAACGCAGTGCCCAGGGGGCGGTTCTCATCCGTGTCGGGCAGCTGCAGAAAATGCTGCCGTCCGCGGGGGGCGAGACCGTGGCCGGTGATGTAGATGACCAGCGCTTCGTCGTCGTCGGCGTCGGCCAGGTCCTGGTCGATCAGAAAGCACCGCAGATCGTGCACGCTGAGCAGCGGCTTAGGCGGGGCGGCAGGAGTGAAGCGCCGTTCGGCTTCCAGGCGTTCGCCCGCCCACCAGTCTTCTACGACCGATACCTGGGCGCTGATGCCGGCGCGGAAGGCCTCCCGTTCGGCCGGGGTGCCGTTGTCGTAGTCGCTGACGGCAATGACGACCAGGCGCCGGTGGAACGTGGACGGGACGTGTTCTTCGGTCATGACCAGCTACGGGTGGCCGCCCGCGCGACCGGGAGGGTGCGCAGGTATGCCTGGGCCGCGTGGGGATCGATGTTGCCGTTGTCGACTTCGACGTCGGTGACGTTGCGGGCGCCCAGGGCCAGACCGGCTGCACCGGTGACGACATCGTCCGGGTCGTAGACGTTGAGCCATTTGATGTGAGCCGGCATGGCGAGCAGCTCCGGCTCCGGAATGTTCATGGCGCGCCGCACCGCGGGGATGCCCAGGGGCGAGCCGCAGGTGACGAAGGTGTGCACGGCGGTTCCGGCGGTGCCGGGAGCAGCGATCTTCTCCTGCCGGATGAGGTCATAGGCGATCACGCTGCCCAGCGAGTGGCCGATGACGACGGTGGCCGTGTCGTCGCTGAACGCCTTGACGGCGTGTTCCTGCACCTCGGAGGCGAGGTTGGGGTGCTTGAGATAGAAGCGGACCTCACGTAGACGGGTGATGAGCTTGCCGACGACGCTGTCAGGGGTGCGCCGGTCGTAGACCATGGCGCGACGGGTGACGCTAGGCGGCAGCTTCGGCAGCCCGAGCGTCGTCGGGTCCAGCTCCTCGGCCAGCGCCCGCTCCTGCGGCGTCAGCAGATCGTCCAGCGCCTCGACGATGAAGGCTTCCTCATCGTCAGTCAGGGCAGTGGAGTCGTCCGGGAAGGAGTCGGACGGGCCGCCCAGCCGGTCCGCGCCCCGTGCCAGGAGCGAGGACCAGTGCGGAATCTCCAGGGTGGGCGTCAGCCGGGGGTCGGTGCGCACCGCGTCCTGCCCGTGCAGGGCGGTGATACCGCGGTTGAGGGCCTTGGTCCAATCTTTGATCAGCTCGCGCCGCGACGTACGGCCCTGCTTGATCCCATGCACTCCGACAATGTGTTGCTGCACCCGTTCCCCCGCCAACTTGCGCCTGCGTCCCTGCCCAACCGCCCGTTTCACCGGCATTGAGGAGCCCACTCTACGGCGGCCGTCGCATGGCCACTGCCTCCTCGCCCCATCCTGGTTATGGACCAGTGGTATCCCGGTGTGTCACGCCGGGCTCAACAGCACCTGTTCCAAGTCCTGCCAGGCTGGAGGCGGTTGGGCTGCTGAGCGCACGACGGTGAGCAGGCGTCCGTCGAGGCAGGCGTCGAAGCGGCCTTCGGCCCGTGCGAGTCGCTCTCGGACACCGGCTTGAGGTGGGGGCTGTTCGGCCAGGACGGCCAGCAGCACCTCGTACTGGGCAGGCCCCAGCGCGTCGGCGGGCACCCAGGTGCCGCGGACGGCAATGTCTGCGAGTTCCGCGTCGAGTGCGGGGGCGGTGTCGTACAGCCGCTGTACCATGCGGCCGGTCCGTGAGAGCGGGTCGGCCCTGGGTGGTGTGGGGGCAGCAACGGGCACCGACATCACCGGCTGCAGCGCGTCCGTGGTGGGCAGCGTGTCGAGCGGCGTGGTGGATGGCGTGGCGGGCGGCGGTTCGGGATCGCCGTCCGGCATCTGCCCCAAGGGGTCCTCCACCGGAAAGCGCCACTGGTCGCCTGCGCTCTGCCGCTTCCAGCGGGCGTCCAGTGCACCGTCCCAGCGTTGGTCCTGAGGAAGGAAGATGTCCACGGCGACGCCGGAGCGACCGATCCAGACCCAGCTCATGAAGTAGGCGTGGTCGCGGTGGGACGCCGACCAGAGAGCGAGTTCCTGCAGTCGCCTCTTCTGCTCGGCGAGCGGCCGCGTCGGCAGGAGAGTCTTGGCGCGGCGATGCCGACCCCGGGCCTCTCCCGCGACGCGGCCGCCAGGCAGATGGAACAGCAAGTCCGGTCTGACACCGCCGTTTTGATAGCCCGACAGCATGCCGCCGGGCAATGCGTCGAAACTGTGCAGGGCGTGCGCCGCGTTGTCCCAGGCGAAGAGGGCTTCGCTGGCCGCCGTCAGCATGCCCAGCCCTGAGCTTTCGGTGACGAAGCCGCGGATATGCCGCGAGCTCGCCACAAATGCCCGGTGATCGACCTGGAGCGGGGCACCGGCGCTGGGGGCATCGAGATAGCTGGCCAGAAGGCGGACCTCGAGCTGCTTGGTCCGGTAGTCGACGACCCGGTTGAGATCGCAGGCGAGCGCGTTGATGTGGATGAGCCGGGCCAGCCCCACCCCCAGGTCACCCTGTCCGACCTGTGTGGCGGTCACCATCGCCCCTTGCACCCGGAACTGCCACACCCGGGCCCGTACGGTGTTCAACGTCGTGTTCCTCCCCGATGCGGTGCACCCGCGTTATGGCGTCTCGCAAGCCGTCACGTCCGATTCTCCCCGCCCTGCAGCCACCCAGGTGTCACGAGGGAGGAGCAGTCACGTGTAGGGCGCGGCGCTCACTGCGTGCCGCACTGGAATACTCGCCCGGGGCAGACGGCGTTGTTCGGTGTGTGAGGAGTCGGGCAGGACCGTGCACCCAGTTGCCCACTCTGACGGCCAGGACTCGCCCTTGTCGGGCGGATTGACGTGTCGGGCCGGCAGGCCGAAGCCGTCATGGTGCACACGGCCCCGAGCGCGCGGTGTGCACCATGACGGCCGGGCACGGTAGAAAGATCGCATGTGGTGGAGGAGGACACGGTGGATCGCTCTGTCAGTCATGGGTGCGGCCTTGCTTGCCGGCGTATTGGCTCTCGTCTTCACTCCTCTCACTCGGCGTCTGACGCGCTGGGTGACAAGCAGCGATTGGTCTTCTCTGGATGCCCCTGGTCGTGCAGCGGCCGTGGGCCAGTTCCGTCTGGCGGTCGTACAGGTGGTCGCCGCTGTCGGGGCCGGCATCGCCCTGACCTATACGGCGCGTACCTTTCGGCTCAGTCGCCGGGGTCAGGTCACTGATCGCTTCACCAAGGCGTTGGAGCGGCTGAGCTCGGACGAGGAGTATGTGCGTATCGGGGGTGTCTTGGCGATGGAGCAGATCGTCCAGGACGCGCCGGATCAGGGCGAGCATGCGGCGCGGGTACTCAATGCCTTCGTGCGCCGTCATGCACCGGACGCTGCGACAACGGCGCTGGATGCAGCGCAGCTGCCGAAGAAGCCGAAGGAGCAGGTCCTGGAGGCGCTGCGTGCGCTGACGGTGAAGCGTTCTCGGTGGGGCGGCCGTCGTAGGCCGGTAGACCTGGCTGGCCTCCATCTGAAGGGTGCAGAGCTCCAAGACGCCTCTTTGCAGGGGGCCCTGCTGAAAGGAGCCACTTTCACCGAGGCGGATCTGCGCGGTGCGAACCTCAAGGGCGCCGATCTGGCGGACACCGATCTCACCCGCGCCGACCTGTCTACCGCGCGGGGGCTGAAGGAGGCGCAGCTCCTCCGGGCGGGGAGTCTGCGCGGATGTCGTCTACCAGGTTCGCTGGCCGGCCGCCCGGAGATCGTCGATCGCGTCGGCGTGAGTGAGTGAACCCCGTGGCGGGCGTATTCTGCCGTCTCTCGTGGCGTGTGCCGGACCGTTTGGGGTCAGGCTTCCAGGGCCCAGTCCGCGATGGGCTCCGGCAGGCGGTCCAGTACCTGCGTTCGGGTGGTCAGTTCACGCAGGTTCTGCCAGAAGCGGCGTCTGATCAGCTGTGGTGTCGTGGCGTGTAGTTGGGCTAGCCGCTGTTCGATCGGCTCGACGACTCCGGGGCGGGTCGCTCGGGTGGTCCGTCTGCTGGCGGGAAAGTCGGTCTCGGGAAGCAGGCGGTGCAAGGGAAGCGCGGTGAGGGCACCGTCTGGCATGGCGGCATTCACCGAGAAGTAGGCGCCCAGGTCAAGGGCCTGTTTCTGCTCGGCGGGGCTGCCCAGGAACCAGTGCAGGATGATGCCCGGATGCGGGTGGCTGGTGAGCAGGTCCATCAGGGGTCCGGTGCGCCCGCTGCTGTGCAGGGAGAGGATGACCGGCTCGTCGCGGGCGGCGTCGAGGATCTGGGTGAGCACGGAGCGCTGCGTGTCGAGGCTGCCGCGGCGGTCGAGTCCGACTTCGCCGATGAGGCAGGTCTGCTTCAGGGTGGTGCGGAACTGCCGTGGGCTGAAGGCCTTGAGCGCGGCCGGTACCGCGGGGTGCGCGCCGGTGCCCCAGACCAGCGTGGTGTCCCTCCGGCGCAGGGCGTGGGTGGTCTCTGCCGGCGTGCGGGTCATGGCGAGCACGACCGCTCCGTGGAGTGCGTCGATCTGGGAGTTGGTGACGTCGGGGGCGATGTGGGCGTGGCAGTCCAGCGCAGGTAGTTCGTCAGGGAAGTGGGACACGGCTCAGTTCCTGGAGGCCTCGCTGGCACAGGTCCACGACGGCGTCGAAGTCGGTCTCGGGGGGCAGATCGCCGACGGCAAGGATATCGGTGTCGTCGATGCCGTTGAGGATGGCCTGCTGGACGTCGTGGACGTCTTTGCGACGGTTGGTGAGCAGCCGCTGGTGCGAGGTGCCCTCTAGGCGGTCAACGAGGTAGACGGTGGGGTCGCGGTAGGGGCCGGCGGTGAAGGACCCGCGGCGTACCAGGCAGGCTACGCACAGGCCGCAGTTGAGGTTCGCGTTGCCGCCCGGATAGCGGGCCCCGTCGAGTTTGCCGCAGGAGAGGGTCTCGGCGGCCGCGGCGAGCAGCGTGGCTCCGGCGCGGTCGTGGGCGCGTGCGAGGAGCTCGCCTTTGGTGCGGTGGAGGTAGGGGTTGGCGATCTGGACGGAGATGTCTGCGCTGGCCAGAAGGGTGTTGAGGCGGCTGAAGGTTCCGGGATGAGTGGACCGGGTGGACAGGGCGCCGCCGCGTGCTGGGGTGAGTGGTGGGTTGATGCTGGTGAATCCGTTCTCGGGCACCGTGATCTGCGGGCTGGCGGCGCTGGCTGCGGTCGCGGCAGCCAGGGCGGCAAACAGCAGGCTCCGGCTGCGTGAAGAGGGCTCCGGGGAGGGGCCGGTCTGGCAGATCTTGGCGCTGAGATGCCGCAGGGGCTGGGGGGCGCGGCTTTGCAGGTAGGAGCGGGCTTTGGTCTGTGCGCTGCGTACTGCGGTGCTGCCGTCGTAGTGGCTCAGATGGATCCGTTGGGTGCCGTCCGTCAGGTGGTCGACGGCGCCGCACAGGGAGTCGAGGCCGCCGCTGAGGAGCATGACGTCGTCGGCCGGTTCCAGGGGAGTCAGGGTGCGGTCGGTGGGCGGGGCGGGTACGGCGTGCAGGTGCCACACATCACCGGTGAGCCAGTGCAGCAGCTCTTCGGTGAGCTGGCCGCACGTACCGTTCCAGGGTTCGGGGTTCACCGTGTGGGCGGTGAGCTCGATCGTCCTGACGAACGTGAGGGGACGGCGGGCCGTGCGATCGGCGAGATAGGCCGATGCCGCGATACGGGCCAGATCTGCCGCGGCCACAGGGGCCCGCCCGATCAGGTCCAGATCCCACCCGAGGGTGCCGGTGACTTCGGCGGTCGGGCCGTCGCCGCGCGTACGGGCCCAGCGCAGGGGTCTGGCAGAGGGTTCGTGCTGATCGGTGTCGTGCGGGAGCACTTCGATGGCAGTGGTCATGAGCGTCGTGCGCGCAGCATGCGCAGTGCCTCCCCGGTCACCTTGGCTGCTGTAGCGGTGAATTCCTGTACGGTCATGCGTCGTGTATCGGGGACGATGAGGCCTTTGAGGCGGCGCTCCAGCCAGGAGCGCAGCCATCGTTGTTTACGGATCGCCTCCTGCGCGGTCAGGTTCCCCTGGGCCTTCTGGGAGCCGAGTTCGACCAGGGAGAGCTCGTAAATCCACTCGGTGACGAGTCCTCGCATGCCCTCCTGAGGTGCGGGCGGCTGGGGATCGAGGAGCACGGCCTTGACCCATCTGGTGGCGGCTTTTCTCAGGGCGGCTTCGTCGGGGTGGCCTGCGTCGCCGAGCACCGCCTGCAGGATGCGGGAGATCTGTGCCCGTGGGCCCATGCTGCGCAGTTCGGCGAGATCGAGGCCGAGTTCCTGCAGCCGGGCTGCGTCGCCGCTGCGCAGCGCGTAGGCGCCGGCAAGGGCAGCGGCCCCACGGGCGGAGCCTTTGACGACCTGCCGTCGTGAACCTGCGCCAGCTCTGCCCGTGGGTGTTTGGGTTCCTGCTCCGGCGCCCCCTCCCCCGCCGCCGCCGCTGCCTCGGGGAGAGGCGAGCAGGGCGGAGAGCGGGTACCCGGCGGCCGATGGCCTTCCGCGGTCCGCGTCGTCCTTCTGCAGGGCCGCGCCGAGAGCGTCGAGGAGATTGTCGAGCGGCTGCTGCTGGTCCTGCGCGGGATCGGAAGGATCCCCATGGCCGGGGCCGGCAGGAGCAGACCCGGGCAGGGCGTCGAAGGCGTCGTGGGCTTCCTGCCAGTCGGACGTGCCGCTGCCGCCGTAGGAGCCGGAGGTGCCCATCAGCGCCCCAGCGCCATCTGCGCTGCTTGCTGCACCGCCGGCTCGATGTCGGTGGCCTCGGCCAGCCGGGGAAGCAGCGCCCGCAGCTCGTCGACGTCGCTGCTGTCGATGTCGACGACGGCCCCGGGCAGGAGGTACTTGCGTATCTCCCACAGACCCTGCGCGATCAGTTGACGCAGCTCGGCTGTGTGGATGGCAATGTGGACGAGGGACTGAACCAGGTGATCGGTTTCCGACTCTCGGCGTGCCCGCTGAATCAGTGCCTGGACGACGGCCTGCTGGTCGGCGACGGGGGCAGCCACGATCTGTGTCTGGGCGTCATTGCGGTGCGGGTCCGAAGCGCTGGCCAGGTCGCTCACCCAGGAGAGCTGCTGCTGTGTCAGGGAGGCCGCGGCAGTAAGACTCACGAGTGACGCGGCCAGGCTCAGATACGGGCCGATCGGGGCGTTGATGAGGTCAGGGTCGGACGCGGCCCACTCCTTGCTCGCTTCGCTGACCTCGTCGGGTTTGTCACGCTGCTCGCCGCGCCCCCAAGCCTGCCAGCGCTGCAGCAGTTCGCTGCGCTGGGCGTCCTGGAGTCCAACGAGCGTCTCGAAGTCCTTGCTGTGGCTATCTTCCAGCAGCATGAGCTTGGCGATCACCGAGGCCTCGATGGCGATGCCGTGCCGCTCGGCGATCCTGGTGCGCAGCGCCCATGCGTTGAGGAACCGCTTGATGCTGCGGGGACTTCCCGAGCGGTGGGCTGACAGGCCGGTGGCGAGACGGCTGGCCAGCCCCACGGTGTCGGCGTCGGGTTCCCACGGCAGGCTCTGCATGTCGGCCAGGACGGGTGACAGGCCCTGAGCACGTCGCTGTTGCGCGTGTCCGATCAGCTGTGTGTACTGCTCTTCCTGCGGACAGCGCCGTTCGGACAGCAGGAGAGTGATGAACGCGGCCGCCTCGTCCGCACTGATGCGCGGGAGCGACAGGGGCAGTTGGACGATTTTTTCCAGGTAGCGCTGCGCAAACTGTTCACCGCGGCCTGTGGCATCGAGGCTGACGGCGATGGACTCCCGCACCATCTCCTGATCAGCCGCCAGCACGAAGGCCACCTTCTCAACCGACAGGAACAGCTTGATGGCCTCCAACGTGGCCATCACCTGCGTCCGGTAGGCACCGGTCGAGGTCGTCCACCAGTACGACCAGCCGCTGCAGCGGAGCCAGGTCCTGAAGCAGCTTGGCGAACTCACTGCGAAAGCCCGCCAGGCTCCTGGCGTTCTCCTTCGATCGGGGCGTGAGTGCTTGGACGAGCTCTTCGGTCTGTGCTACTAGCCTGCCACGAGCCATGCTGGAGGCGACACGTGACCAACTGATGCGCTCCAACAGGTCTTTGACCCGGTCATCGAGTCCTTCATCCGGATAGGTCGTGAGGAGGTCCTGCAGGACTTCACCGATAACGGCGCCGCGCACATCGAACTGGTCGTCAAACTCCCACGGATCGAGGCGAATGACTCGGTAGCCGCTCTGACGGCCAAGCTCGTCCTGCAGCAGGCCCAGAACGGTGGACTTTCCTCCGCCCCAGGGAGCGTTGATCCCGATGGTGACGGGGTCCAGGGAGCGGGACTGCAGGGCAGCCGCGACGGTGTCGACGATTGAGGTGAACCCCAGAAGGCCGACCGTTGTCCTGCGTTCCGCGTAATTCAGCGGCCTAGAGTCACGAATCTTGGGCCTGACCTGCGCGGACATGGGTGAGGGCGCCTGAGAGGCGTTTCTCTAGGCGTTGGTGTTCGTGCTGGTCAGCGGGGTGTGGGTTCGAGGGCGATGATCTGCTTCGGTGTGGGGATGCCGAGCTTGGCCGGGAGGTCGGTCTGGGGCTTGGTGAGGGCGGTGACCTGCCGGAACAGGCCGGTGGGGCCGGTGAAGGTGCCGAGGTGGAGCCGGTCGAGTTCGCGGCGGACGGTCGGCCAGGTCGCGCCGGTGGTGGTCTCGGTGATGCGGATCAGCAACAGGGCGAGCCAGCAGAGGACGACGTGTGCGCGTATGCGTTCCTCGAGGCGGTGATAGACGGGCCGCAGGTCGATGATCTGCTTCATGTCCCGCCAGCCCCGCTCGACTTCCAGGAGTTGCTTGTAACCGAGCGCGATGTCCTCGGCGGACAGGTCGGGGTCGGAGCATCGCAGCAGGTACTTGCCGTCGAGGTTCTCCTCGGCCTTGATCTTCGCGGTGTCGATGCGGAGCTTGCCGGCCGGTGTGGTGCGGAGGTAGCGGTTGAGGCCGGGCTTGTCGGCGATCTTGCCGCGGAGTTCGCCGCGCTTGAACTCGCTGAGCTTGTCGGTGTCTTCGATCAGGAGGGTGAGCTGGGCGACGAGTTGTTCGCGTATGTGCTGGTCACGGGTGGCGGCTTCGGGGTTGTGGCAGATCACGAACCGTTCGGTGTCGGAGATCCGCACCTCCTTGACCCGCATGTTCTGGGCGATCTCGCCGTAACGGCCCTGCCGGGACAGGGCGGCCTTCACCTCCGGACTGCCGGAGCGGAGTTTCTCGCCGACGATGTAGGCGTTCTCGCCCTGGCGGAGGTAGCGGCGGTTGCGTTCGCTGGAGAATCCCCGGTCGGTGACCCACACGATCTTGCTCAGGGTCCAGTCCCGCATGTCGTCCTTGACCTGCCGGATCAGCTTCTGGTCACCGGTGTTGCCGGGCCAGGACCAGACGCGGACCGGGATGCCGTCCCTGGTGACGGCCATTCCGATCACGATCTGCGGAAGGTCGTCGCGGGAGTCCTTCGACTTGCCGAAGGTGCGGAACCCGGCCTGGTCGGCGGGCTCGCCGTCCTCTTCAGCGGTTGGGCGGTCGTCCGTCAGGAGGCGGCCCTTGTCGTCGCGGGCGACGGGCTCATCCGGTCCCTCCAGTTCGAAGTAGGTGCTGGTGGTGTCGAAGAACAGCAGGTCGACCTCGAGGTTGAGGAGGTTCGCGACCTCGTCGAACACCCGCTTCTCCAGGTCGTCCTGGACATCGTGGAGCCAGTCCATCGCCCGGTAGCAGGCGTCGTCGTCGGTGGCCGGCAGGCCGTCGACATGCACGTCGTGCGTGACCCAGTCCGCGGCGGCCAGCTTCGACGACGGGGCCAGGGCCCGGTTCGCGACCATGGAGAACAGCACCCGCTCGGTCACCGACATGTCCCGGCGTCGGCCCCGTTTGGGCTGCCCGCCCGACGATCTTGTCGATCTGCAGCCGCCGCCACAGATGATCGAGGACGTAGGTGCCGCCGAACGGGACCGACGAGACGAACTCCAGGTCACCCGCCGCGGTCGACGCCAGTGCCTCGCCCGGTTCCAGCAGCCGCGATAGAGACGCGACCAGGCGCTTCACCGCGTCCCGGTCGAGGTCGTCCTCACGGCCGAACGAGAACAGCACCTTGGGGACCGCCCGGCCCTTCACCGGATCCCACTCGTTGTGAGCCAGGTGCAGGTACCGGACCGTGCCGGACTTGTTCTCCCGCTTCGTCGTCTTCACATACACGACTCCAGAACATACGGAGCAAGACCAGTTCAGCGCAGGTGAATCCGGAAAATCGCGTCTCTAGGCGAATCCGGCCGTGTCACCAGACTCCAGCCTGCTGACCTGCACCTTCACCTCGGCATGGACTCCAGAACCCCTGAATTGCGCGGAACGCAGGCCCTGGTGACCGCGTCATTGTGCAGCGCGCCGCACGTCTGGCTGTACAGGGCGTCCTGGATCCGCCACCACCGCTCGGTCTGGCTGCACTGGCTGGGGACCTTCCTGCCGGGGTTGTCCCAGCCTGCGTTCTCCCGGACCCACTCCAGTGCCCGCCTGATCTGCAGGATGGACGCGGGGATCTCGCCCATGGTCAGCAGACGCTGCGCCTCTCGCAGGGTCCTGCCGACCTCGTCTCTCTCCGGGTCGCCGAGCGGATACGGTACGGCCATCTCGAACGCCGCGGACGGCCCCAGCTGCGCGAGCTGCTGTTCCCACCGGCTCTTGGCGATGGTGATGTGCACCGTGTCCTGAGCGCTCCCCGGGTAGCCGGGCGCCTGTGGCAGCGTCGCGTTGAGGTCGATCTCGAACCGTACGTCGCCGGTGCGGCCTTCCTCGATCGCATGGACTTGCAGCGACGTCAGCGCGAAGGACAGGTTCACGCGGTGGACGGTGATCTTCGGGGTGTACGCCAGGTTCGCCGTGGTCCGGGCGAGCCGGTGGCGCTGCCCTGTCGTGTCGAAGCCGAACAGGTCCGTCTCAAGGGCGAGGATCTTCCCGGCCTCGATGAAGGGCGACACTCCGACGGCGAGTTGGACGCTCAGCTCGTGGGCTCCCAGCGCGCGCTTCAGCCACGTCTGATCGCTGCTGACCGTTGCGGTGAACCGGATGTCGTCGTCGAAGCGAAGTTCCTGCATAGCTCCCCCAAAGGGACGTGTCGATCACCCGATTCTGCCCGGCGGGACGCCCCACCACCGCCGCTTTTCCAACCGGCCATGAGCTCCGCCGCGCACGCGACGGGCCCCGTCCACGATTCACGGACGGGGCCCGGTTGGTCCTGTGGGGTCCACCGGATCGTGCGGCGGCACGAGGATGAGCTCCCCTGCCACCACCGGGCCGTGCTCAGCGCTCTTCGGGTACCGCACCGCTGACCGGACCGGGGCCTCACGGCCCGGTCTGCGAGCCATGATCGCAAACGCCCCGACAGTACGAACCCCTGCCGCCTCTCAGGACGGCCGCCCACAAAGCAGCAAACCACCCCTGCACTCCATCAGCTACCTGACC
This sequence comes from Streptomyces sp. a15, assembly GCF_059026085.1. NCBI lineage: Bacteria > Bacillati > Actinomycetota > Actinomycetes > Kitasatosporales > Streptomycetaceae > Streptomyces > Streptomyces sp. A15. Next base: position 58,124 of record NZ_JBWLKM010000058.1, read on the forward strand.
TGCGAAAACGCCGCCAAATCCACAGGGGTTCCCGAGGTATCCGCGATATTCCAGCTCGACTACGTATCAGCAACTCGCAGTCCCATGCACCTCTAACCAGAGGTCAACACTCCGCAGTTCAAGCTGGTCAGATCAGCACACCAACTCCTCATGAGAATACAGATCTGCGCCGACTCCCCAGCTCAACACGCCTTCAGCCACCGCACAGAGCCGGGAACTCACACCCCCACCCGGCCAGCTCGTCGAGTGTGTCCAGGGCCAGGCGCCACTTCTCCCGGTGCCCGACCTCATCGGGCACCTGGCAGCGACGTCGGCGTTCGGCATCGCTGTCCCACTCCCTGGGCAGGAACAGCCGCCACTGAAGCGGGACAGAGGAGGCATCGGTGACCGCGTGCACGCTGACCGCCACCTGACAGTTCGCCTGCTTGCCCAAGGCCCCGCAGTACTGGTGCGCGACGGCGACCGACATTCGGCCGTCCTTGGGAAACGACACGTCGTCGACCGCCCAGGCTTCCGGGCCGATCAGCGGCACCATCCGTTCCGCGATCCGCCGCCGCACCGGCACCGGATCCCAGGTCGACTGGTTCACGAACTGCTGCAAGTTCTGCTCGTTGCCGTCCGGCAGCCGCGACGCCATGGCCTGGATCGACTTGCGGCGACCCTCCACCATCAGTCCCCGCAGATAGCAGTCGCCCTTGGCCCGCTGGTCCTTGCGCGGCACCGAGGCGAACACATCAGCCACGAATAACGCCAACTTCGCCCGAGCCCGGTTCACTTCATGTGCGTCCACACCTTCAGCGTTCCCCCAGACAGGACCGACAGGCAGACGTAACGGAGTCCTACTAG